>NZ_JBCOMJ010000025.1:0-82616 GCF_040924225.1 Ruminococcus sp. RTP21484sp1_RTP21277st1_D2_RTP21277_210401
CGTCTTGTCGTCGTGCCCGCCTCCGTGCGGGCATTTTTCAATTCAAGAGAGCGCCACAGGCGGTCTTTCCTATAAAGCAAAAAGATTCCCCTGCCATGGAACCACGCTTTCCTGACAGGGGAATTTTTTAAATTAGCGTTTCACATTAAATGCGCTCATTCCCGGATAAACAGCAGCATCGCCAAGCTCTTCCTCAATACGGAGCAACTGGTTGTACTTCGCTACACGCTCTGTTCTGGACGGAGCACCGGTCTTAATCTGGCAGGTATTCAATGCTACTGCAAGGTCTGCGATTGTAGTATCTTCTGTCTCACCGGAACGGTGGGAAGAAATTGCAGTGTAGCCAGCCTTATGAGCCATCTTGATTGCCTCAAGAGTTTCAGATACAGAACCGATCTGATTCAGCTTGATCAGAATAGAATTACCGCATCCAAGGGAAATACCTTTGGAAAGTCTCTCTGTATTTGTTACAAACAGATCATCTCCAACCAGCTGTACTTTATCTCCCAGCTCTTTGGTAAGCTTCTTCCAGCCTTCCCAGTCTTCCTCGTCAAGAGCATCCTCAATAGAAATAATCGGATACTTGTCAACCAGTTTTTTCCAGTGGTCGATCAACTGGTCAGATGTGTAAACAGTACCAGCCTTCGGAAGCTTGTACTCGCCAAGCTTGCCAGTCTTCCACTCAGAAGATGCAGCATCCATAGCGATCATGAAATCTTTTCCAGGCTCATAGCCTGCTTTTTTAACAGCCTCAAGAATTGTCTCGATGGCTTCCTCGTCAGATTTCAGAGCCGGTGCAAAGCCGCCCTCATCACCAACAGAAGTTGCAAGACCTCTTGATTTCAAAATTGCCGCAAGGGCATGGAAAACCTCTGCACACCATCTTAAGCACTCTTTAAAGGTTGGTGCACCTACTGGCATGATCATAAATTCCTGTACATCAAGTCCTGAAGAAAGTGCATGGCATCCACCATTTACAATGTTCATCATGGGAACCGGCATGCGGTTTCCGGAAATACCGCCAAGAAAACGGTACAGCGGAATGTCAAGAGAAGCTGCTGCTGCACGGCAGCATGCAATGGAAACAGCCAGAATCGCGTTTGCGCCAAAGTTTGATTTGTCCTTGGTTCCATCTGCCTTGATCATGGCTTTGTCGATAGCGTATATGTCAGACGCATCCATTCCTGAAATTACCTCGTTGATGGATGTATTAATGTTCTCTACGGCTTTTGTAACACCTTTTCCAAGGTATCTGCCCTTATCATTATCTCTAAGCTCCAGAGCCTCAAATTCGCCTGTAGAAGCGCCACTGGGAGCAGCTCCTCTGCCGATGGTTCCATCTGCCAGATATACCTCTGCTTCTACTGTAGGATTTCCTCTGGAATCCATAATTTCTCTTCCAATAACTTTCTCAATTTCTAAGTAATCCATGGTATGTATACTCCTTTCATTTTCAAAGGAACTCCTTTTATTATGCCAGCGGTCTTTCTGCCATAATAAAGGAGTCCAAATGATTTACACCGTTAGGTTAGCTATTCCTAACTATGCTGATTAGTATACACTAACCATCATGGGATTGCAAGAAGATTACATGATAATATTTTTCAGTAGTTGTCTGTTCTAAAGCGTATTTGAAAAATACTCTAGAAAATTACCACAAGAAGCATTTTAAATTTCTCTTTTCCCATAACTGCGTGAGGATGCTTCGCAGGCATTACAATAGACTCACCTTCATGTAATTCGTACTTCACACCATCAATAGTGATTTCCCCCACACCATCCAGACAGGTAACAAATGCATCTCCGCCAGACTCATGTGTACTGATCTCCTCCCCTTTATCAAATGAGAAAAGGGTAACACTCACTGCCGCATTCTGTGCAAGTGTGCGGCTCACAACCTGTCCCTCCTGGTAAGCTACCTGGTCTTTTAATACCAGCACTTCTGCTTTACTTATATTTTTCATCTTATCCATGATAAAAAGCCTCCTGCTATAACTGTTTTTCGTAACTATACTATAAATTTTCGTGATATTCAGTTATTATAACAACAAATCTGTTTTTTATTGCATTTTTTCACATCCGTAGTATAATATGCAGGAATCAACATGACAGGAGGCTTTTCACTTGAATACACAAACTACACAAAAATCTCTCCCAATCTACCGGGGAGAGCTTGCACTTCTTCTTGCTGTTGCCATCAACAGCTTCGGCGTTGTCCTTATGCTCTATTCCGGGACAGGAATTTCCGCTATTTCCAGTGTTCCCTACGCTTTTTCCTGCGTCTTTCCGAAGATAAGCCTTGGAACATGGACCTACATATTTCAGGGACTTCTGGTACTGGCGCTGATGATCCTGCGGAAAAAATTCGTAGTCCAGTATCTATTCAGCTTCGTAGTAGGATTCGTTTTCGGGGAGCTGCTTGATGTACATGAATTATGGATAAATGTTCTTCCTACAGCAATTGGCTGGAGAATTTTTTATTTTATTGCAAGCTACATTTTGATCTGTATTGGAATCGCTATTTCCAACCGCTGCAAAATGCCTATTGTCCCTACTGACCTTTTCCCAAGGGAGCTGTCCCAGATCACTTCTGTGGCATATCCAAAAATCAAGATCAGCTTCGATGTAATCTGCCTGATTGTCACTGCTGCCCTCACCGGATTCGGTCTCGGACATATCAAAGGACTTGGAATTGGTACCGTTGTAGCCGCCTTTACCATGGGAAAAGGCGTCGGAATCGCAGGGAACTGGTTGGATAAACATATGGACTTTACCTCGTTTCTTGCGAAATAGCAGAATTTTATACATACTAATTTAATTCAGGCGCTCATATACCATACCGGATATTTCCTTTATCCCATTAATTCCTGTATATTCGCCAGCTTGTGCAAACACAACAATCACATAATCTGTCTTTTTTCCATATACAATCGCCGCATCATGCTGATAGCTGTCTGTCTCCCCGGTCTTATTTCCAGACTTAACGCCTGAGGGGAGACCTGCAGGAATTTTATACCGCCTTTCCTGCGCCAGCAGAAGATTTAGCATCTGGTTCGAATACTTACGCGAAACTGCCCTGTCCTACAGTCCGAACCAACTCATTGTAGCTCTCATTGTCACTGATTGTTATCATGCTGTCCAAAAGAGTGTTCACGTAACTGCTAAAACTGATTTTTTTCTCTGCTGCACCGGCATAAACAGCCTCCATCACAAAGAGCTTGATCACACTTGCCGGATACATGCTGGTCTCATTTATGGAAAGGACATCTCCTGTTTTTAAATCTTTCACATAAACAGACCAGTTCCCACTGTAGGTCTTCAATTTTTCATTTATTTGGGTTCTCAGCCTGCTTAGCTTTACCTCTTCCTTCGCACATTTTTTCCCTTCTACATCCACATACAAGGTGCTGGAAATCTTGCGGTTTGTGGCAATTGTGCCATCCTCTGTCAGATAATAGCCTTTATACCATCGGTTTGTATATAATTTTCCGTTTTTATTCAGTGCAAGCTTCTTTCCCTTGAACATAATCCATCCAGCTGTTTGTTTCAGCCTTCCCGCCGTTTCCCCAAAATAATAGGAGCCTTTAAAACGTGTAGTCCCAATTTTCGTATCAAGAGTATGAAATTTTTTTCTTTTGTCAATTCGCCCATCTGCCCAGAAATAATAATAGCCACTGGCAAGTCCCGCTTTGGATGGTACAAAAAGATATGCGATTCTTTCCGTTCCTTTCTTATTCTTCATCTGAATGGATGTAGACTGAAGGTACCATTGATCTTTCTTTTTTACAAGTTTAGCTTTATACTCATTATTTACTTTTACTGTCCAGCTGTTCTTTGTGGCAGCCTCTGTCTGTAATGTTGATGAGATAATAAGAAGTCCACATAAAAAAGCAATTCGCACAACCCAGACTTTCCATTTATGTATTACCATTCTCTTTCCTATTTTTCTTTTCCCCTATAACTTCAATGCAAAACAATTAATGCAGAAAGTAATTTTCGCGTCTGCACACCCCAATTTATTAACAAATTTGTCTGAACGCTCTCATCAAGTTGCAACCTAATGAATTTTTGTATACGCAAAGAGCGGAAAAGAAATAATGCATATCTTCTCTTCCGCTCTACATGATGTCAGATATTTAATTATTCAAAGCCCTCTTCAAAATGCTTCACATTTCGCCGATGTGACGTATCCGTCAATTATGACGCAAATCTCACAATGCTCTTAATCTGATGATTGATGTCGTAGCTGCCGCTTCCGTATACACCTCTGTACCATCCTGCAAACTGTGCCTCCGGATCATAGTAGCATCCGTCAATAATGACCCAGCCATGACTGGTAAGGCCATCTGCTGCACCATCTCTGGTACCGGATACACGTCCAAGAACTACATAAGGATTATAGCCAATCTCTCTTGCCATTGCAGCAAAGGTGCAGGCAAAGCCATAACAGTCACCGCCACCTGAAACAAGCATATTGTATGCTACCTCTCGCTGCCAGCCTTTTTTATTAAAGTCTGGCCAATAGCCGGAATAGTAGAAATTACTGCTGCTGGTAAGATAACACCAGCAGGCATACAGTTTCTGGGATTTACTCATCCCCGGATTGGTGATCCTGGAAATAACATTCATAAGCTCTATTTTTAGTTTTGCATTTACATCGTTATCTGCATATCCCTTGCGGTTAAAGGTAACATTGGAAACTGTTTTATTCTTGGTAAGACGACCTTTTACATCGCCCCGGTAAAGACGGTTTCCAAGTTTAAAGAATCCAACATATGCATGACCCTTTGTGTCTACATAATAGGATGTCTTTCCTACTTTTACAATTTTGGCCTTAGTGGGACGAATCAGTTTGCCTTCCAGATTAAATACATATATGTATTTACCAATTCTTTTCCCACCTGTAACCGCCTTTCCGTTCGCGTCAAAATAGTAACGGTTTTTGTGAATGGTTTTCCATTTATTTTTCAGTTTATTACCCTTTTTGTCGTAATAAACATATTTCTTTCCTTCTTTTACAAGGCCTTTCTTTCTAGTCGGTGCTGCCGTAGGCTGAACTGGAACTGCAGTCACAGTTGGAGCTGCAGTCACCTCTGGGGTAATTTCAGAAGCCTGGGCAGGTACGCATACAGCCATAATACTGATTGCTATAACTGCCAGAAATTTGCTTATCTTTCGCATACTCTTTCTCTCCCAATAAATCAGTCTCTTGTAATCAGCCCTTCAGACGGCAAACCATCTCCCAAAGGGCTGCTGCTGAGTTAAAGTTCTCCGGTACAATATCAGCCGGTGTAATAGTGATATCAAACTCGTCCTGAAGCTCACTGACAATAGATAAAATTGCGAAGGAATCAAGAATCCCATCATCGATCAGTGTCTCACAGGTTTCATAATCCGCATCTGGCTGGATTTCCTCAAGAATTTCAATTAATTTGTCCATTTTTCATTTCCTCTCTTTCCGAATTAAATTCATCTGTGTGTAATGCCTCCCGAACCAAAGTAAGATTTCCCTTATGCCAGAAATAAATTCTTGGCATCGGTCTGCTCAGGAATAAATAAATCCCCTCTGTCACAGAATATGCACCTACACGTTCAAATATGAGCATATCACTAATCTGTGGTTTTTTCAATGGAAAAAGCTTTACGATCACATCACTTACAGTGCAAAGCGAACCGCATAAATTCCACTGTTCCTCATCACCCTCCATGCGTATATTTCCCGTATTATCGGTCTGTGTACAATGAGGCCGCTTCATAGCCATCGCCTGGCCATAATAATTCAGATGATTAATACCGCCATCCACAATAGCATAATTCAGACCATGATTCACCTTCATATCCACGATAGAAGTAATATAATAACCACACAGATAGGTAAGATATCGTCCCATCTCCAGTATTACATTTCCCCCAAAGGTAAGATTATCCAGAAGCCTTCCAAATCCACCCAGAAGCTCCTCAACAGACTCCTCCTTATCCTTCACAAAATAAGGTGCAAACAATCCTGGTCCGTACTCAAGCTCCTCTGCCTGATACCCATAATCCTTCTTAAGGTCTCCCAGAAAGGCATCCAGACTCTGAAGCTCCCTTTCCATCTGAGAAAGATTTTTCTTCTGAGTACCTGAATAGAACTGAAGTCCCAGAATGTGAAGTGCAGTATACTCCTGTCTCCTGGAAATAATCTTGCGAATATCTTCTTCATCCACACCAAACTGATTACCACTGGTCACACGAAGCAGCACATCAATCGTCAGCCCCAGTTCACCCGCAATCCTCTGCAAATGCTTCAGATGCTCCAGAGATTCTACTGTATATACACCCTTTCCACCGTATGTTTCAAGTACATATCGGATATCAGAAGGATTTTTATATACACCTGAAAGCACGATTTTCTCCATTGGAACAGAGACACGCTCACAAATACGAAATTCTCCCGGAGAGCATACTTCGAAAAGATCTACATGCTTCATCATTGGTCTTGTAAGAAAAGGATTGGCCTTCATAGCATAGCAGACTCTCGCTTTACCTGCAAGCAACTCCTTAATCTTATTTACATGTACAGCCAAAGCATCCAGATCAAATACATAGGAAGGCGTAGGATTCTTATCTTCTATAAATTTCTGCAAAAAATTATAATCCGCCATTTATCTTCCCTCCTGATATCTGGCTGTCAGCTCTTTCCTGTCAATCTTGCCATTCTTTGTAAGAGGCATGGTATCCACTTGGACAAATACATTCGGCACCATAAAGTTTGGTACATATTTCACAAGGGAACGTGACAGCTGCTTACGATCGATATCACCCTCATAAAAAGCAACGATTTTATTTTTTGCCTGATCGTAAATACACAGACTTCTTCGAATCTCAGGAAGTTTATCCATTGCTGTCTCAATCTCACCAAGCTCAATTCTATGTCCCATATGCTTAATCTGGAAGTCCTTACGTGTAGCGAAGCAAAGCTCCCCGTTTTCATTGTAGAAAGCAAGGTCTCCTGTACGGTAAATAGGCTCCAGATATCTGTCATTCAAAGGGTTCTGAACAAATGCCTTCTTTGTCTGTTCAGGATTTCTATAATAGCCAAGTGCAAGCGCACTACCTGCCACACAAATCTCACCGTTTATCCTCTTTTCTGTAACCAGATGATCTTCTTCATCCAGAAGGAAGACTTTTTCGTTAGGAAAGGCTTTCCCCATTGGAAGCACATCTCCCGGTTCAAAGTCTCTGTCAACAATATAATATGTACAATTACAGGTAATCTCTGTAGGACCATAAATATTTACAAACATAGTATCTGGAAGATATTTTCTCCAGATATTAAGATGCTTAATAGGCATAACCTCTCCAGAGAACAAAACCTTTTTAATCTTGTCTGGCACCTTATAGGTAAAACCATTCAGGGTACTGATAATGCACATAGCAGACACAGCCCATACGATCGTGGTAACCTCTCTCTCAACCAGAAAATCAAGAAGATTCTTAGGAATAGAAAAATACTGTTTGGGAATGATCTGCACAGTGGCCCCGGTTTTCAGGCCTGAATAAATATCCTTTACAGAAACATCAAAGTCCCATGGTGCCTGATTTCCCATTACATCTTCGCCTGTAATATGAAACAGCTCTGTAAAACAGTCAATAAAATCAATTACAGAACGATGCCCCACAACAACACCCTTTGGAACTCCTGTGGATCCCGATGTAAAAATGCCGTAAAGCGGATCTGTATCTAATGCCTGATCTCGAATACTCTTCAGAACAAAACTGTCTTCTGGTGTTTTTTCCAGTTCCTCAGTAAGAAGAATTGTTCCCTTAAATTCCAGCTTTTCCAGATCCTTCTGGTACTTACTGGAAGTAACAATCACATTACTGTCAAGAATATCCAGAATCTGCGAAATTCTTGCAGCCGGCTGCTTAGTATCAAGAAGCACATAGAAACATCCAGCATAAACAGCCCCCATAAACATACCTATGGTATCCACACTTTTTTCCATAAAAACCGGCACCGGATTTCTCGGAGCAAAATGTTCTGCAAGGGCAGTCCCAACTCTTCTTGCCCGGAGGCGTAATTCCTCAAATGTACATGTAGCGTCAAGATCTGCAAATGCTGTTTTGTCCGGATATCTGGAAGCAGAACTTTCAAGATATTCCAAAATACTTGTTATCATACACCCTCTCCTTTCAGAATATTAGCCAGAACCTTAGAATACTCCTTTGCAGCATTTCCATTCATATGACCATCAAAATCCGTATAGTCTGAAAGATCATGGGAAAATGCTTTAAAATACTGGGTATTAAAGTTCAGATATGTTACTTCATGCTCATCAAAATACTGTCCAAAGTATTTCCATGCAGCATTATAGTTATCGCTATATGCCTGTAAGGTATTAATAGGAATCGGCGTAGTTACTGCGACAAACTGGATATCATTTTCCCTGCAAAAATCGATCAGCCGTCCAAGATATTCCATATTCTGAGGGTTTACCTGTTCCTCCTCAAAGAGCTTCAAATCCTTCATTTTCAGCTTGGTAGTATCCACCGGATACCTCTCGATAAGACCGCTTTCGTGGTACTCCTGGGTATCACTTTTCAGATGGGCAATATCGTAATCCTTATTCCATTTCTGAGTGAAGGTTTCTTTCACCTTGCTAAGCTCATATCCAAGAGAATACTCATACCAGGGAAACAAAACAGTGCGGAAATTGCATTTTGCAATAGAATTCCAGAAGTATTCAACCTTAGCTTTTGAAAATGGAAACTCATGATAAAATAATAGATAGTTATTTCCCTCTTCTTTCTCAGAAACAAAATATCCCGGATCTACCTCATAAATGATTCTTGCAGGCTTCTGTTTCTCTGCAATCAGTCTGGCAATATAATAGGCATCAATTCCATATTCTCCCCCTACACATACATTATGACCGCTTCTGCCTGTGATTTCCTCCATCACAGCCGGATCGATATCTGTCATTCCATGGGATGTTCCAAGAATAATGTCATCATATTGGTTACTTACCACTGCATGAATGTCATTTCTCATAAAGGTACAAGGATAAAGAGCCATATCCAATCCAGCAAGAAGCGTCACACACACAGCAACCACTACTATTGTTTTTATAATTTTCTTAAAATTGTGCATAAATAAAACCTCTCGCTACTGCTGTGGAACCGAACAAACCTATGGATATCAGCATGCAAAAATAAATGGCAACTGTAACAGGAAGAGGAAGCCTGGCAAGAGATTCCCGAATCTTCACGCCACGTTCTTGAAGGAGACTTATCACAAATAATATTACACAGCCAACAGCTATAATCACAAGAGCATATGGAGTAAAAGAAGTCCCCTGTTTACCTGCCGGAATCAAAAGCAGCTGGGCCGGAGCAAATTGTGTGATAGACTGCTTCATCATATGAAATGCCTGTCTAACGCTGTCTGCCCTATCAAAGTACATACTGATCACAACCAATACAAAAGTACGGATTACAGTGAACAGATAATACCAGGTTTCCTTACCGGAAATGTGAAGCTTCTTTTTCCATTTACGGTAATTCTCTGCCATAAGTCCGCTGAAGGCAATAATAATACCATTATACATACCGTATACAATATATTTCCACGCAGCGCCATGCCATACGCCTACAACGAAGAATACGATCAGATTGGCCACGCAGATAGGAAGGGTGCGGCCAATTTTCTTGCCAAACACCTTTTTGCCCCATTTTCCAAATTTACCCATCCAGCCGGATAAGGTCACCGGGTAAAAAACATAATCCTTCATCCAGGTTCCAAGAGTGATATGCCAGCGATGCCAGAAATCCGTGATAGATACAGCAAAAAATGGGCGCTTGAAGTTTTCATCCAGTTCAATTCCAAACATAGAGGCAATACCGATCACAACATCCATTCCTCCAGAGAAATCTGCGTAAAGCTGGATCGTATAAAACAAAACTCCAAAAAGTGCCACCCCGTTATACTTTGCCGGATCTTCAAAAATAGCATCTGCAAAAACAGCGGCCCAGTCCGCAAGGATCATTTTCTTAAAAAAGCCCCAGAGAATCCGCTCAAAACCTCTGATTATATTATTTCCCTCAAACCTGTGTTCAGCATAAAGCTGATCTGCCAGGCGGCTATATCTGCCGATAGGTCCCTGCAGAATCTGAGGGAAAAAGGATACGAACAATGCGTATTTCAACGGGTGTCTCTCTGCCTTGCATCTTTTCCAGTATACATCAAGAAGATAGCCTGAGGACTGGAATGTATAGAAGGAAATTCCAAGGGGAAGCAATAGCTGTATCCCTCTCAGATTCAAATGCAGCAATGCATTGATATTTTCTACTGCAAAGTTGGTGTACTTGACGATTCCAAGCATACCAAAGTTAAGAATCAGACCAAGAATCAGAAGTTTCCTGGCACCCTTATGGTTTTCTTTTCCTTCTGCTTTTTCAATAAGAAGAGCCATCAGCCAAGTGACAAGTGTGGAAAAAAGAATGAAGACAACATAACGTGGACCACCTGCTATGTAATAGAGATAACTGAAAATAAGAAGAACGATCCACTGAGATTTACGGGGCACTATATAGTAAATCAATATACTTGCCGCCACAAAAAGTAAAAACAGGTTAGATACTAACGACATATTTTTCTCCTAAATCGGACAAGAGCTCCCCACTGCTTTTCTCAGTGCAAGAGCCCTGTCCTGTATTAATTCTTCTAGATATCTGTCCATTACGACAGACACTGCTTTGCCCCAAATCAGCCTAAGAGACCATTATCAAGACATCCATCGCCACCATCTTCACCACCACTGTAGTCATCACCGCCGCTATAATCTTCTCCACTATAATCGTAAGAATAATCATTGCTGTCATAGGATTCAGCCGGCTGGGAAGCTGCTGCCTGTGCCGCTGCTGCATCTGCTGCAGCTTGATCTGCAATTGCTTTCTCAGTATCGTAGGTAGTCTTCTTTTCTTTTGTGCTTTTCAGCTTATAAGTACCATACACGATTCCGTCCTTCTCACGTATCGTAAGTGTTCGAAGATCTTCCAGAACGATTCCGTGAACATCTGCTGATGTTCCATCCTCAAAGGTAATACGCATATCGTATGTAGGAGCTTTATCCTCTGCGGTTTCGTCTGTATTCTCTTCTGCATTCTCTTCAGTTTCCTTAGAAAAATAAATTCTCTTTTTTTCTTTTAATTCAAAGGAATCATCCTCTTCCATCATATTTTCAGTAAATTCTGTCTCATCAGCAGTCTTGATCGCAAGTCCGATAATCTTCTTAGAGGTAGCATTTCTCAGTTTAAATGCTATACAACCATCCTTCTTCTCACCAACTGTCTTTAAATTTTCTTTCTTCTTAGCAGTAGTATCTTTATCTTCTGCTTCCGTTTCCTCTGTTTCTTCTTCCTCATCAGAATCCGCAGCAGCTGCATCCGTACTCTCAGCTGCAAAACAGCTTACCGAGGATGGTACAGCCAATACTCCCACTAATAATGCCATTAATAGTTTTTTCTTCATTCAAAACATCTCCTTAATCCTATTATTTTAACTTGTAGTTAACAAGAAATTCGTTTTACTTTCTTAAGATTGTATTTATAAAGTCCAAAACCTTTACCCAACATTTTATAAGTAAACTTATATCCACTATGATGTTTTACATTACTATTCCGATATGTATATGCAAAGTTTGGATCATACGCATAAACTGTTTTGCCTATTTTAATTTCACACCAACCATGAGCGCCATTCTTACCATTTGCCTGCGGAACAGTTCCTTTTACCATCTTTACATTTTTATAGCCTTTTACCTTCGCCATCATACAGAAGGTTGCAGCCATAACATAGCAGTCGCCTTTACCATTTTTAAATCCGTAGGTTGCATAATATTCAACCTGATTCTGTCCTTTTTTCGGCTTTCCTACGCTTCCCCAGTATTTAATCTTGGTGGAGCTCCACTTGAAAGCTTTCTTAAGGTCTCCCCCACACTTATCAAGGCGTGCACCAGCCAGTCCCTCTGCTGTGGATACTAAAGTAGCAACACCTTTTTTGTCGATGCGGTAATACTTCTTTTTGACTTTATAACCATATTTATTCTTAACCAGCTTGCCGTTTTTATAGCAATAGGTTTTACCCTCATTTACAAACAGTCCATTCTTCGGAGGCTGAGCCGGAGTTGGAGTAGGAGTAACTACCTCAGTTGTCTGTGCTGGTGTTATGTTGGTTTCGCCCTCTGCAAATACAGGGGTAACCATTGTAAGTGTCATAGTAAGGGACAGCACTGCTGCCATTGTTTTAGTAAACTTTCTCATACTTATTCTCTCCTGATATTTTATCGTGCCTGAACACCATATACGATTTCTCCGCCAGTTGTCTTCTTTCCAAGCTGTACGAAAATGTTAGCATAGGTTAATTTAAGATCTTTACTGATACCTGTCATACAGCTGGAAAGTGTTTTGGTCTTGGAAGGTCTGCCAAGAAGCTTACGAAGGACTGCTCCATCTGCCATGTACTTGCTTGCCGCCTTCAGCTGGTTACTTTTCTTTGCGACACGGACACCCTTCTTGTCAAAGTAGTAAGGAGTACCCTTAGCATCTGCATATACGCCTTTTTTCACTTTAAAGCCATTTCTGTCAAATCCGTAGTATTTCTTTCCAATCTTTTTTACTACAATATTCTTCTTACAGCCAGATACCTTCGGGGCAGCGTAAGCAACGCCATTCTTACCAAAATACTGCTTTTTGTCTGGACTCCAGCAATTCTTCTGCATCACACCATTCTTATAAAAATAAGTCCTGGAGCCTTTCTTAACGATACCATCCAGAAGTGCTGGTGTAGGAGTAGCAACCGGAGTTTCAACAGCAGATGTCACATTATTACTGCTGTCTACAGCCTCGGCATTTACAATTACCGGTATCTGGAGCATAAATGCACACATGGCTGGAAGAAGTAATTTTTTCCATTTTCTCATTTCTTGATTCTCCTTTTATAAATATTATATTTTTAAAGCAGACAGACTGCCTTAAAACTTCACCTTTGATCGCACTGAATAAGCGAAATGTGTAGAAGCACCAAACAGTGGTCCCATGTTATCATAATATAATCCGTCGATCATTACGAATCCATGGTCTCCTGTAGTGGCGATCACATAAGGCTCATAGCCCAATACCCTGGCACATGCTGCTACTGCACTTGCAATTCCATAACAGCTTCCGGCAAGATTATTATCGAACATATAGATTGCCGACTGATATGGCCAGGTCTGAGTCTTAAACTCTGCATCTGTAGGATTGATCCATGGTTTAAAATCAGTATATCCCATCAAATAGTTAAAACAGATTCTAAACTTCTGACTATTGGACATATTAGGGGAGGTATGCTTTTCAACAAATTTTTTCGCCTTACGCATACATTCTGCTTTCAGAGAAGAAACCCTTATTGCAACACCATCTGAATTGATCTCGTACTCTTTGCCTTTAATCTTATAGCTTATTTTATTCCTGATCAAAACACCCTTGGAATTAAAATAGTATTTCTTATTATGGATAGTCTTCAGACCGGTTACACGATAACCCTTTTTGCCTATATAGTATTTCCGTCCTTTTACTGTCAACCATCTGCCAGCTGGTACAGGCGTACCATTCTTACGTATATAGTAAAACTGTCCATTATCCTTTACCCATCGTTTCGAGGCAAGGACACCGTTAGATAAATAATAGCGTTTCTTCTGCTTAAAGGTCTGCCATCCGGAATAACGAATACCACCTTTCTGAAGATAATATTTCTTACCCTGGATCGTAACCCATCCAGACTGCTGAAGGAAACTACCATCCTCCTGCCTCCACTGGTATCCCTTTTCCACAGATACCCAGCCAGGTTTCGGCTCGGGCTGAGCACTTTCATTCTCATCTCTTATCTCGGCTCCGGTCTCCTGGGAAACAGTTCCTGTCAGATTATCCACTGCAGGCTCTGCATATACCAGCTGTAAGGGCTCAATAGCAAGTGCAGCTGTTATTAACAAAATCAGCACACGACCTCTCTTCTTCATATAATTCTCCCCTTCCACTTGATACCTCATTATATCGCATTACTTTATTTAATTGTAAAAGCAGTTTTCCATATTATAACAAAATCGAGTATAATTTTCCACTTTTAGAGCGTAGAATGTATAAAATTAACTTTTTCGTAAAGACTTTTATATAAACTTTACAAGGAGGTTTTTATGTTGCCTGTAATTTTACTTATTGTTTTATTTTTTGCGTTGCAGCTGCTTGTACTTTTCTGTTGTGTTGCGGCGGGAAATGATCCTTATTCACAGTTTCTTTCAGACGAGGAACAGGTGGAATATCTGGCGCGCTGGAAAAAAGAACATGGATATAAATAATCTTTGATAAGGAAAGGGAAGCACCACAGTTTTCCGTATATTGGTAAGTACCCATAAAGTATTTTCATATATGAAAAAAAAGGCAGTGCTTATAACAATACTGCCTTTTTTCATAAAAATCCCTATATGATAATACACACAAGACCGCCTTTACTGTCATTTACGATTTTCTGCATGGTATCCTGAAGCTTCACCTGGCTTTCCTCGCTGATCATGGTCAGCTTGCTGCGGATGCCATCCTGTACCAGCTGTTCAATGGATTTCCCGAAAATATTCGTCTCCCAGATGCTCTCTCCTCTTGCATCGCTTTCTCCAATATAAGTGATCAAGTCTTTTGCCTGCTGCTCCGTACCTACGATCGGAGCAATTTCAGTTTCAATATTTGCTTTGATCATATGAATAGACGGACTCTTTGATTTAATTTTCACACCATATTTATTTCCCTGGCGGATCACAGCCGGCTCTTCCAGCTGAATCTGGGAAAGCTCTGGTACAACTACACCGTAACCGCTGCTATTTACTGCATCCAGGGCATCTTTAACCTTTACATACTTTTCCTTCATTGCAGCAAGCTCCTTCATCGTATGGATCAGCTCATACTCACTTTCCATGGGGATTCCACTCATATCGCTAAGCATCTTATAGTAATATTTATCATCTATCTGAAGCCGTATCTGAATGGTTCCATCAGAAAGACCTACGTGATCCAGAAGAGTATCCTGTACATAAGGACCTTCCAGTTTTACCGATTCCCTGGTAACATCACGAATGTGTAAAAGCTTCTTCATGCACACTTTGATCTGGGAAAGGATCTGGCTTTTCAATTCGCTGTCTGCAGGCAGCATTTCCACCCATTTGGGAATAAAAAACTGCAGCTGGGTAATGGGAAATTCATATAGGATTTTTTCCAGGAGCAATGCGACATCTTCTTTTTTCAACTGCTCACAGTTAACCGCAACAACTGGTACCTGGTACTTCTTCTGAAGCCCGTTAACCATCTGAGTGGTTTCTTCTTTATAGGGAAACTGAGAGTTTACTACAATGAGAAATGGCTTTCCCTGTGTTTTCAATTCAGCCACAGTCTGTTCCTCGGCCGGAACAAAATTTTCCCTTGCTATTTCTCCAAAGCTTCCATCGGTGGTGATCACAAGACCGATCGTAGAATGTTCCTGGATAACCTTTTCTGTTCCCGCTTTTGCAGCTTCATGAAAGGGGATTGCCCTGGAAAACCAGGGCGTTTTTACCATCCTCTCTTTACCATCCTCAACGTTTCCTCCAGCATCCTTTACAAGAAAACCAACACAATCGATAAGCCGCACTTTCGCCTTCCTGTCTTCGCCAAGATCAACTGATACAGCTTCTTTTGGGATAAATTTGGGTTCCACAGTTGTGATCATTTTTCCGGAACCACTTAATGGAAGCTGGTCCCTGACCTCTTTCTGCATTTTTTCATCCATTCCGGGCAAAGCCACCAGTTCCATAAATCTGCGGATAAATGTTGATTTTCCTGTACGGACAGGGCCTACAACGCCTATGTATATATCGCCTCCGGTTCTGGCCTGTATATCACGGTAAACCTGAAAATTTTCCATACAAAAAAGCCCTCCTGCCTGATTATTTAAAGGTCTGCAAGATTTGTTTACAGCGTAATGCTTATATTCTTCCTCTAAATAATATGCAGTCGGGCTTTTTATTATACCAGTCTTAATTATTCTCTGGAGCGTGTCCAGCTACTATACATCAGCATCAATAGAAGTCATTGTGGAGCAGTTTGTGCTCTTTTCCTTTGAGCAGTCCCTGATACAGTTCCAGAACCATAGGATTCTCATCGGATTTCTTGATCAGCATAGTATTGTCAGCATTATACAAACCTTTCGCTCTTGCAGCTTTGGTTCTGTCACCGGCCCGTACCGGCTGGCCACCGCCCATAATACAGCCACGGCGGCATGCCATTACTTCAATGAGATGATAGTTTGCTTCGCCGTTCTTTACACGTTCCATAACGGTTCTTGCATTTGCAAGACCACTGGCCACACATACATTGATATCCATTCCCTTGTATGGAACTGTGAATTCTTTGATTCCCTCATCTCCACGGACACCACACTCAGAAATCTCCCGCATGGTCTCCTTGGAATGATCCGGGCTTAAGCGGCGTAGAACCGCCTCTGTAACACCGCCGGTAACACCAAAAATAACACCTCCACCGGAGCCAAATCCAAATGGCATATCACATGCTTCAGGCTCTAACTGTGCAAAATCAAGGCCAAAGTTATCGATCATGCGCAGCAGCTCTGTGGTTGTAATTACAATATCCGTATCCTGTTTCTCATCGGTAAAACTGTTCGGACGGATTGCCTCAGCCTTCTTGGCTGTACATGGCATAATAGATACCATAACGGTCTTTTTACCCTTGGCATTCTCCGGATCACGGAAGTATTCTTTAATAACTGCAGACATCATTCCCTGTGGGGATCTGCAGGTAGACAAATTCGGGATATAATCCTTATACTGGTCTGTAATAAATTTCACCCATGCAGGGCAACAGGAGGTAAGAAGTGGAAGTTTCTCCCCCTTCTCAACTCTTTTTAGAAATTCTGCTGACTCCTCCATAATAGTAAGATCGGCGCTGAAAGTAGTATCATAAATCTCGTCAAATCCCATTCTGTGGAGTGCATTGACAATTTTGCCCATTACGCTCCGTCCCTTCGGAAGACTGTAATGATCACCTACCGCAACACGAACTGCCGGCGCAATCTGTGCTACTACACGTACATCCGGATCTGCAAGAGCTTCCCAGACTTCATCCATATGCGTCTTAATGGAAATGGCACCTGTCGGACAATATACACGGCACTGTCCGCAGTTTACACACTGGGTTTCTGCTATTTTCTTATTAAACGCAGGAATTACAATAGCCTCTGTTCCACGGTATGCAAAGTTCAATGCTCCGATTCCCTGAAGCTCCTCGCAGGCACGGACACAGTCACCACAGAGGATACATTTGTTCGGGTCACGGATCAGAGATGGTGAACTGTCATCAATCTCATACTGCTCTCTTGTATTCTGAAAACGGATGTTATGTACTCCAAGACGGTGAGCCAGCTCCTGAAGCACGCATTCTCCACTCTTTACACAGGTTGTACAGTCACGGCAATGTGCTGCGAGAAGCAGTTCCACAATCAGTTTCCTGTATTTTTTGATCTTACCTGAGTTTGTATAAATTACCATTCCATCCCTTGGCTCCTCAGAACAGGAAGCGAAGGTTCTTCCTCTGTCATCCTCTACTGTGCACAGACGACAGGCTCCAAAAGTGGAAACCTCTGAGTGATAACAAAGTGTAGGAATATTAATGCCTGCCTTGCGGATTACGGTCAGGACATTTTTTTCATCTGTAAATTCGACTTTTCTGCCGTCAATCGTCATTGTACCCATAATCTGTCCTCCCTACATTTCCACATATATTGCATCAAAGTTACAGTTATCCTTACAACTGCCGCACTTGATGCATACATCATTATTAATATGATAAGGTGATTTAATCTTGCCGGAAATTGCCCCGGCAGGACAGTTCTTGGCACATTTTCCGCAGCCGATACAGAATTCCGGATTAATGTGGAACTGACGGAGTGCTGTGCAGACCTTTGCCCGGCACTTCTTGTCCCGGATATGCTCTTCGTATTCCTCGCGAAAACGCTTCATGGTACTGAGGACAGGAAGAGGTGCACTCTTTCCAAGTCCACAAAGAGCCATGCTCTGAACCATTTTGGCAAGCTCTTCCAGCTCGTCAAGATCAGACATCTCCCCATTGCCTGCTACAATCTTCTCCAGGATCTCCAGCATACGCTTGGTACCCTCACGGCATGGAACGCATTTTCCACAGCTCTCCCGCTGGGTAAAGCTCATGAAGAAACGGGCAACTTCTACCATACAGGTATTCTCATCCATGACAACAAGACCGCCTGATCCCATAATAGCATCAAGCTTCTTTACAGAATCAAAATCAAGAGGAGCATCCAGCTGGTCTTCTACAAGACATCCGCCAGATGGTCCGCCAATCTGAACGCCTTTAAATGCAGCACCGCTCTTCAGACCGCCGCCAATATCATAAATAATCTCACGAAGTGTTGTTCCCATTGGAACTTCAATAAGACCTGTATTCTCAATTGCTCCGGTCAGTGAGAAGGTCTTGGTTCCCGGGCTTCCCTCTGTTCCGATGGTATGGAACCAGTCAGCACCCTGTATGATAATCTTCGGAACATTTGCGTAAGTCTCAACGTTATTTAATACAGTTGGCTTGCCCCACAGACCTTTCTCAACAGTACGAGGTGGTTTTACACGAGGCATACCTCTGTTTCCCTCAATGGAAGAGGTAAGGGCAGAACCTTCACCACATACGAAAGCTCCTGCACCACGATTAATATGCAGATGGAAATTCACACCGCTGCCAAGGATATGATCTCCAAGGAGACCATATTTCTCAGCCTGGGAAATAGCAAGACGAAGTCTGGCTACGGAAAGAGGATACTCTGCACGAACATATATGTATCCGTTCTCAGCGCCAACTGCGTAAGCGGCAATGATCATGCCCTCGATCATCTTATACGGATCGCCTTCCATAACGGAACCATCCATAAATGCTCCCGGGTCACCCTCATCACCGTTACATACTACATATCGGGTTTTCTCAGCCTGTCTGGCTACCTGTGACCACTTCTTACCAGCCGGGAAGCCGGCGCCTCCGCGTCCGCGAAGACCAGATCTGGTAACTTCATCAATTACATCCTGGGGAGTCATCTCTGTAACTGCCTTAGCAAGAGCAGAAAAACCGCCTGCTGCAATATATTCGTCAATGGATTCCGCGTCAATCTTACCACAGTTTTCAAGAACGATCCTGGTCTGACGGTTAAGGAACGGGATATCCTCAGGCTTCGGACAGATTTCATCTCCATGGCGGTAAAACAGACGATCTACAGGATGTCCAAGGCGTACAGTTCGCTCCACGATCTCCAGGCAGTCCTCCTCCTGAACATGTACATACTGATATCCGTATGGTTCAATCCTTACAAGAGGTCCCAGCTCGCAAAGACCCTGGCAGCCAGTCTTGATAACGCCTACGTGAGGGATATCTTTCTGCATTTCAATCTCTACACCATCAATACCTTCACAGAGTCTTACCATCTCATCATAGATTTTCTGAGCACCGGAAGCCATACATCCGGTACCGGAACAGACAAGAACACGGCATGTGAAGCTCTGGATATTCTGTTCGATCTCAGCTTTTTTGCTTTGCAGCTCTTCTTTACTGTTAATCCTCATCCGTTCTCACCTCTCAATCTGTTAATAAGCTCTACTACCTTCTCCGGTGTCATCTTGGCATGCACTTCTTCATTCACCATACAGGTGGGAGCAAGCCCGCAGGCACCAAGACAGGATACAGTCTCCACAGTGAACATCATGTCATCTGTGGTATGCTTCTTATTGCTTAATCCCAGTTCTTTCATGAATGCTTCTTTAACCGGGATTGACTTTCTTACATGACAAGCTGTGCCATCGCATACCTTGATAATGTATTTTCCTTTAGGTTCAAAAGAAAAGTTCTCATAAAAGGTTGCAACACTGAAGGCCTTCGCTTCAGTAACGCCGATCTGTCCGGCTACGTAGGTCAGAAGTTCTGCAGGCAGGTACCGATATTCCGCCTGGATATCCTGCATGATAGGGATTAATGAGGCAGCACACCGCTCATAATGCTCAATAATCTCATCTGCTTTCTTGTAATATGACTGATCTACCATTTTGTTAACCTCCTTACTTGCCAGATGCCTCCAGGTCTTTTGTCCCCGTCCTCCAAAGCTTCCGGCTTTGCGTATTTTTTAACAGACATGACTATTTTTGTAATGAAATTATATATTTTTTTGTTCATTTTGGCAAGCAAATATGAATAAGTTTATTTATTAACAATATTTTTGCACAATTTTGTATCTGGAATTATATTGAAATATACAAAAAGCCGGATTGCTTAAGTTGTACAAATGATACAACAGCAAATCCGACTTTTCTAAATCGTGTTTTCTTTTATTTTTCAAAATCATCCACCGATTTGAGCCATGATGTGGGATTCTTCGTTTCCCTTCTTATGTTCCTGAAAATTGTGGCCTACAGGCTTTTCATAAATGACTTTTTCTATCGTTTCTTTAAGCATCCTATCAGAACAACCACTTCGAAGCAAAACCTTCAGATCTGCTCCGTCCTCAAATTGCAGGCAGCCTTTCAGAAATCCGGTAGAAGTAAGCCTTACACGGTTGCAGCTGTCACAAAATTTGTGGGACAGGGCACTGATAAATCCGATCCTGCCTGTAAACTTCTCCAGGGTATAATAATGACAGGGACCATTTCCAAGCTTTTCTTCCGTTGGTGTCATTGACCCATATTCCTTTTCCAGAACAGACTTTATCAGTTCCTCTCCCCTGGCTGCAAACTCCTTGCCCAGACCGATTGGCATCATTTCAATGAAACGCACATGAAGAGGATTCTCCCTTGCAAGAGCTGCCACCTGTAAAAGTTCCTCGTCCGACTGAAAAGTGGGGACACAGTTCAATTTCACTTTTAGGGAAGGGTAGGAAAGTGCTGCCCTAAGTCCCTTTAAAACCTGGTGAAAATCGTCCCTGCGGGTGATTTTGCGAAATGTGGTTTCTTCTAAAGTATCCAGACTGATGTTTACGGCATCCAGACCGGCCTCCATCAGGCCCGGAAGCTGTTCTCCCAAAAGGATTCCGTTGGTGGTTAGTGTAACCTGGCAGATCCCGGGAATGGCTTTCAGCTCTTTTACTAATGGGGTGCAAATTCTGCGGACAAGAGGCTCTCCTCCTGTCAGTTTGATTCTGGAAATCCCAAGTTCACTGGCCACCTTACAGATTCTCACGATTTCATCTGTATCAAGAAGTTCTGTCCTTGGAATCTGACGGATTCCCTCTTCCGGCATACAGTAGATACAGCGGAGATTGCACCTGTCTGTCAAAGATATCCGCAGATAATCAATATTTCTTCCGTATCTGTCAAGCATAAACCATTTCATCTCCCTCAGAGATCACACCGCCTTTGATTACTCTGGCAAAAACACCTTCGCGGGGCATAATGCAATCTCCCATGATCTTGAAAATCTCGCAACCGTTGTGACACTGCTTTCCAATCTGCGTGATTTCCAGAATCACATCGTTGCATTTCAGACGGGTTCCTACTGGAAGAGTCTTAAAGTCAAATCCCTGTACGATCAGATTTTCCCCGAAAGCACCATCCTTTACCGGCGCGCCTTTTGCCTTAAATTCTTCTATTTTTTCATAAGACAGAAGGCTGACCTGACGGTGCCAGTTTCCTGCGTGGGCGTCATTCTCCAATCCATAATTTTCAATCAGTTTTACAGTGTGCACATTGACCTTCTGAGTTCCTCTTTTAACACTGATGTTCACTGCCATCACTTTTCCCATAATGAGTTACCTCCATATATCTGTACCCTCTATAGTACAATATCTTACTGAGAAAAGCAAATTTTTTGTAATAGCAAAACAAACTTTTGCCGCAATAAGGATTTCAATAAAATTTTCTGCAACAAAAAAACTCTCCAGTTTTTACCCTGAAGAGTTTTTCTTCCGCTTGTACACATGATGTACTTCAGGTACATCGTTCTATTAACTCTAAACCAATTAACTATTAAGCGTTCACTTTGCGCATAGCAGCCTCTACAACATGTCCAACCAGGACAGATGTTGTAACGCTTCCAACTCCGCCAGGAACTGGTGTAATAGCATCTACGATCGGCTCTACTGCTGCGTAGTCAACGTCTCCGCAGAGCTTGCCTTCTGCATTTACGTTGATTCCTACATCAATAACTACCTGTCCTGCTTTTACATAATCAGCGCCAACAACGCCAGCACGGCCTGCTGCTACGATGATAATATCCGCTTCGCGTGCCACAGACGGCATATCGACTGTTCTTGTGTGGCAGATGGTTACAGTTGCGTTTTTCTTAACAAGCATCATAGCTGCCGGTTTACCTACAACAAGGCTTCTTCCGATTACTACTGCCTTCTTGCCTGTGCAGTCGATTCCGTAATGATCAAGGATTTCCATACATGCCTGTGGTGTACATGGCGGGAAACCGATCTTCTTGCCTGTAAAAACACCAGACATGGAAAGGTCTGTCATACAGTCAACATCTTTCTCAGGAGCAAGTGCATTCTCGATCACAGCCTGATCCAGATGTTTCGGAAGCGGACGGAACAGAAGTACACCATGGATATGATCGTCTTTGTTTACCTTATCAATAACTGTAAGAAGTTCTTCCTGAGCAACATCCTCCGGAAGAAGAATTTTCTCACATGCAACGCCTAATGTCTCACAACGCTTTGTTGCACCCTTCTCATAGGAAATATCACTTGGATTCTCTCCTACACGGATAATGCAAAGTGTGGGGTTAACGCCTTTTTCCTGAAGAGCTGCCACATTTCCTTTGATACGCTCGTTTAATGCAGCAGTTACTTCTTTACCTAATAACTGTTTTGCCATTTTTTAGTAATCTCCTTATATTATGATAAATCCAGTCATGCTCATACCAGTTTCATGGTAATACAGCATTTTGAGACTGCAAAAAAGACTTGCAGGATTTTGCTCCTGCCAGTTCTTTTCTTTTTTATCTTTATTTCAGTCTACCAAGTACGCTGTCAAATGTCTCGTCTGCAAGCTTGCAGTATTTTTCAAGCATTGCATCAGCCTTTGCATTTAATTCTTCTGCATACTCTCTGTCTGCCATGGACTTTGTGTTGATATAAACGTTCAGGCTTGCACCTTTTAATGCAGCTTTGCAGAAGGTTGCAGCTACACCAGCGTCACTGATGGCAAGCTTGGAGCCTTTTGCAGCAAATTCCTTGATCAGGTCAAGTGCCTCACAGCATTTCTCCATGATTTCCATAGGAACAGAGCAGGCATCTTTTAATACGATTGCCATAACTCTTGCTTTTTCAGCTTTCTCTTCTTCTGTTTCTTTCGGCATTCCATATGCTTTGGAAAGCGGCTCGAATACTTCGGCGTCACGCTCGATCAGACGAAGGAAATCTTTCTGAAGCTGGTCGCATTTACCTTTCAGCTCCCACATTTCTTCCTCAACATCAGCATATTTCTTCTTACCAACAGTAAGGCTTCCTACCATGTTTCCAAGTGCAGTTCCCACAGCACCTACCAGTGCAGATGCTCCGCCGCCGCCTGGAACCGGGGCTTTAGAAGCAAGAACTTCTACAAATTCTGTACATGTACTTGTTGAAAATCCCATTTCGTTGTCTCCTTATTGTTCTTAGTCATCATGTAAGCCATGACCTTTTTATAACGCCAGGCGGACAGGTATATCCGCCTGATGTTTCTTTTTTCTTTGATTAGAACAGACCTGTGATCTTACCAGTCTCGTCAACGTCAATTCTCTCAGCTGCCGGAACTTTCGGAAGACCTGGCATGGTCATGATCTCACCAGTCAGTGCAACAACAAATCCAGCACCTGCGGAAACCTTCAGGTTACGAACTGTGATCTCGAAATCTGTCGGTGCACCGAGTTTTGTCTGGTCATCTGTTAAGCTGTACTGAGTCTTTGCAACACAGATCGGGCAGTTGCCAAAGCCAAGAGCTTCTAACTGTTTTGCCTGTTTCTGAGCGTTTGCTGTGAGAACAACTTTCTTTCCGCCGTATACTTTCTGAACGATCTGGTTCAGCTTATCCTCTATAGAACCGTCAAGCTCATAGGAATAAGAGAAGTCATTTGGCTCTTCGCAGAGACGGATTACTTCCTCAGCAAGCTTCAGGCCGCCTTCACCGCCTTTTGCCCATACTTCGGAAAGTGCAACGTTAACACCAAGCTCTTTACATTTTGCTTCAACAAGGTCAAGCTCTGCCTTGGTATCGGTCGGGAATGCGTTGATTGCAACAACACATGGAAGTTTGTAAACATTTTTGATCGTGTTTACATGTCTTAAAAGGTTCGGGATACCTTTCTCAAGAGCCTCAAGGTTCTCATTGTTAAGGTCTGCTTTTGCAACACCGCCGTTGTATTTAAGGGCACGTACAGTAGCAACGATCACAACTGCATTTGGATGAAGACCTGCCATACGGCATTTGATGTCAAGGAATTTCTCTGCACCAAGGTCAGCACCGAATCCAGCCTCTGTGATGGCATAATCAGCCAGCTTCATAGCCATCTTAGTAGCTGTTACAGAGTTACATCCATGAGCGATGTTTGCAAATGGTCCACCGTGAACGATTGCAGGTACATGCTCCAGAGTCTGAACCAGGTTTGGTTTCAGAGCGTCTTTCAGAAGAGCTGTCATAGCACCTTCTGCGTGAAGATCACCAGCTGTTACCGGTTTCTGCTCAGATACTTTGCCATATGTATAACCAATGATCATCTTGGAAAGTCTATTCTTCAGGTCTGTGATGTCGCTTGCAAGACAGAGAACTGCCATGATCTCGGAAGCAACTGTGATGTCATAACCGTCTTCACGAGGCATACCGTTTGTTCTTCCTCCAAGACCATCGATCACGTTACGAAGCTGACGGTCGTTCATGTCCACGCATCTCTTCCATGTGATCTTACGTGGGTCAATGTTCAGTGCATTGCCCTGGAAAATGTGGTTGTCGATCATTGCTGCAAGAAGGTTGTTTGCAGCTCCGATTGCATGGAAGTCACCTGTGAAATGAAGGTTGATATCCTCCATTGGAACAACCTGTGCGTATCCGCCGCCTGCAGCGCCGCCCTTAACACCGAATACCGGTCCAAGAGATGGCTCACGAAGTGCAACCATTGCGCTCTTTCCAAGTCTCTGCATTCCATCAGCAAGTCCTACAGTTGTAGTTGTTTTTCCCTCACCAGCCGGGGTCGGGTTGATTGCTGTTACAAGGATCAGTTTTCCGTCTTTCTTGTCGCTCTCTTTTAAGAGATTGTAGTCGATTTTTGCCTTATACTTTCCATACTGCTCCAGGTATTTGTCATCAATACCAGCTTTCTCTGCAATCTGGGTAATCGGCAGCATTTCGCATTCCTGTGCGATTTCAATGTCACTCTTGTATCCCATTGTAACTTACCTCCTTTTTACGTCACCGCTGTTACAGCATGACGCCTCCGCTTAATTTGGATTTATCAAAACGGATCCTGGTGCAGGCTCAAACACCCGCACTCCAGTCCGCTTTAATCAAAAAATATACAGCTCATGCATTTAGAAAACTTTAAATCTCGGTTAACTTTCACGCAGAATCTGTTTTACAATAACCTTACTGCTCTTTCGCTGCTTTCAGAAAAGCCTTCAAAGAGCCAATGATCACATCTCCCATAACCGCCATATCTTCCGCAGCAAAGGATACCGGGAAATTGTCGGAAAACAGGATCTGGGAAGACGGCGGGAACTCATCGTCCCCCTCCCACAGGATCATCTGGATCTGATATCCCGGATAAATGGAAAGCTCATAAGCCACATCTCCGAATTTCACCGGAGTGCATTTCATATGATCCATTACAAGCCGGAAATCATCCAGTCTGTTTCCATAGGTAAATGCAAGCCTTTTGATACAACGTCCGTCAAACTGTCTCAGGTACACTTCTCCCCATGGCATTTCCCGGTAAGTTTTAAACCTGCCAGTCCCCACAGAGGCGGAACCATTTAACAGAAAACGAATGGTAAGAATCTTTGCGTAGATCATATCCTCCAGAGGATAACATTTCTTCTCATCTGCCACATGTTTTACCTGGAAATCCGGATATGTGATCTTATATTCAGAGCCCAGGAAAGTCAGAGTAAATTCCTTAGCCTCTTCATCATATGGAATGGAAAGTCTGGATGCGATCTCCTTCGGGTCAGCTTTTGCATACAGCTCAAGATAATGCTCCCATGGCATTCTCTCCTTGCTGTCTTTATCATAATTTAAGTCATCAATTGTAAATGGCATTTTATTAATTACTTCCTGTTCTGTAAATCATTCATTACATCAGGGAACATTCCCGTATCTGTATGAGGAATAAAGCACGCTCCTACAAATTCGTCCATATAAGTTGGCACTGTAGAAAGCTCCATATATGTCATGTTTGCAGCAAGCTCATAGGTCTTCTTCTCGGCCTCTGTAGAAAGAAGCATCAGATAGGAACCCGTCAGGGAAGAGTTGCCGATATAATGGAATTTCTCCAGAGGGATATCCGGGAACATTCCGATGTTTACAGCATTTCTCATATTGATTCCGCTTCCAATACCACCGGCAACGTATACATCATCGATCATGCTCACGTCAAAATCAAGACTATTTATCATAGTTCTGATAGCTGAGAAAATAGCACCTTTGGCACGGATAAAGTTGTCAATATCAACCTCTGTGATCTCAATATCCTTCACAGAGCCTGCATCCTTTTCAAATGCGATCACATAGCTTCCCATTCCGTATTTATCGTGACGGATTCTCTCCCCCTCACGGACAAATTTACCCTTAGGGTTGATGATTCCGCACATAAAAAGCTCGCTGATCACATCAATGATTCCGGAACCACAAAGTCCAACCGGCTTGGTTCCCGGTTCTCCAACTACTTTATAAGTTGGTTCCATAGTCTCCTTATCAATGGTACAAGCTTCAATAGCTCCATCAGTTGCACGCATACCACAGCTGATATCACCACCCTCAAAAGCCGGACCAGCGGAACATGCACAGCTCATCATAAAATCAGAGTTGCCAAATACCAGCTCACCGTTAGTTCCAAGATCGATAAATAAAGAAAACTCTGGTCTGTTCCAGATCATGCTTACTAAAGTTCCGGCAGTGATATCACCGCCTACATAGCTTCCGATATTTGGCGCAATGATAATATGCGCATCTTTATTGATAGCAATTCCCACATCAGAAGCAAAAAGGGAATTGGTTTTGAAGAATGCTGGAATATACGGCTCCATACGGACCGGATCCGCGTTGATCCCGGCAAACAGATGATTCATCGTTGTATTTGCTCCCACAGACATTCTGTAAATATGGCTGGCTGGAATGCCTGCACTTTTACACATCTGTGCGATCATTGGATTGATTGTCTCTTTAATGACTGCATCCTGCAGTTTCTTCTTACCGCCTGGCTTCTGCTGTTCGATGATACGGTTGATAACATCTGCTCCGAAACGGATCTGTCCGTTTCCAGAGGAAGCCTTGGCAAGAATCTCTCCGGTCTCCATGTTGATCAGGACTGCAGAAACAGTTGTGGTACCAATATCCACTGCAAGTCCGCCCACTACCACTTCTTCATCTTTTCCGAAAATATCGTATACAAAAAGATCATTAGGAGCAGTACGAACTACACATTTTACTTTGAAATGATTTTCCCGGAGGACATCCGGCAATTTTCTTAATACAGCGTAAGGGATCCTTACCTGTTTCAGATTCATGTATTTCTTTAAAGCTCTTGTAAGGCGCTCATTATCCGGCATGGTGTCATCAAGACTTGGCTCATTCATATCAAGTTCAATTACATCCAGACTGTTTCTGAGCTCAATACCGGTCATTTCTACGTCTCTTTTGGAATTCTCGAAAATGGCAATTTCCTCTTTGGAGCTGAGATCTGCAACCTTCATTCTGCTCTTGTAAGCAGACGCAATATCAGGTACCAGTACGGTCACATCTGCACAGATCTTGCTGGTGCAGGCAAGACGCCATCCCTCCTGATATTCTTCCTCACTGATATGTAAGGTTTTCTTGCTGTCCAGTTCTCCTTTTTTTAACTGTACCCGGCACTTTCCGCAGGAAGCATTTCCGGAGCACGGCGCGTCGATGGCCACATTGGCCTCTCTGGCTAATTCAAGTAAATTGTCCCCCGCATTGGCAAAATGTTCTACCACACTGCCATCTTCAAAAGAAAATGTAACCTTAAACATCCGGCACTCACCTTTCTCATATGGTCATATATCTGCCAAAACAGACATCATTATTATTCTTATCCGTTAGAAAAAGGGACTGAGGCCAAAGCCCCAGCCCCTTTTGTATCTTACGTCCCTATTTAGAAACGAATTACAAATAATTACAGTTCAAGATAGGAATCAGCATACAGGGTGTTGCCCTTGAATACATCGCAGGATTTGATTGTTTCCATAAGACGAAGGTCGTTAGGGTTAACAATTGCGGATGTAAGGCCCTGCATCATAGCCATAGCAACTAATGCGGAATCCATGATTGGACGGATGTTCTTCGGCATACCGTTACTGTTGTTGGACAGACCACCTGTAGAGTTCAGTCCCATATCGGAGAACATTTTAATAGCCTCAAGTACTTCCATCTGTTTGTCCTGCATTCCTTTAACAACCAGGAACAGCGGGTCAAACCACAGATCACTTGCGTCCATACCATGCTCCATACCTCTTTCAAGAAGCATCTGGCAGTACATCATACGCTCGTCGTTGTCTTTTGCAATACCTTCACCGTTGCAAAGAGCGATAACGATTGCATCGTTAGCTGCTGCAAGGTCGATGTTCTCAATTCTTCCAGCTGCATCAGCAGAGTTTACGATTGGTTTTCCTTTGGAACGGTTGTATACGGAAATACCAGCCTCAATTGCTTTTTTGTTGGATGTATCCAGAGACAGCGGAACGTTGTCGAAGTTCTCCTGAAGAAGCTTAACAGCCCATTTCATCAGGTCTTCTCCATCGTTCTCAGCTGGTCCGATGTTTACATCAAGATAAACAGCACCAGCATCAAGCTGCTGTTTTGCTCTCTTTAAGATCGGCTCAGGATCTCTCTCTGTAAATGCTTTGTTTACAGAAGGTGCTGTTGTTGAAAGTCTCTCTCCAATTGTAACAAATTTTGCCATGTCAAATGTTCTCCTTTACATTTATAGTGGTGCCGCCCATAAGCGGCATACCCTTTTAGGGTCTTAAAGGCTTAAATCAGCCTTCAAGATCCTTTAAGAACTTCACAAGCTGTACAGCTTCTCTTGGTCCAACGATGATTTCCCATCCTGGAAGTTTTGCTTCCAGATCACCCTTCAGGACTGCAACCTTACCTGGGATTACCAGACGTCTGCTCTTAACATTTGGCTCTACTTTCTCTTTGAAGAATGTAGAAATACTGTTTCCGGAGAATTTTCCTGCTGCCCAGGATGTCAGTACGGATAAACCGCCGGCATCGTTGATAACAAGATTAAGCGGAACACCGGAACGCTCCAGCTCTCCAGATACAAGGAAATATGTAAGAGCGAAGTCAACAGTTGTAACAACAAGAGAATTCTCATCTCCACCGTTCATCGGGTAGATACCTGGCTCTACACGCATTGGCTTCTGCGGGTCAGTAAATACGTTCTGACGCAGACCATATAACGGAAGTGCCTCTGCATATGTCATACGCTCCATAACAACGATGGAACCGTATTTCATTGTAAACATAGCTGCCAGACCTGCCTGAAGGTGATAGTCACCACCAGCGATCTTTGCAAGGTTTACGATGGATGGATAACCGAATGTTCTGTCCTGATCCTTCAGAGCTGCACGACGTACCTGTACGGCATTGCCGAAGGTCTCTTTGATGTCAGCGCCTGTTACATCAAGTACCAGATTCTTGTTTCCAAGTTTCTCGATTGCTGCTGTAGTATCATATAACTCGTTAAGATCTTTGCCAGATACACCAAGAACAACACCAGCTGCTGTTGCAACTGCGTTCATAGCCTCATAGTTAGAAGCATTTGCTCCGTTTAATACCGGCTTGCTGTCTTTGCAAACCTCAAGGGCTGCTTTTGCGATCTCCGGATCAGAACATCCAAGGATCAGGGTACGTCCAAGAGCTGCTGCTTTCTGTACAAGTGCTACATATTTGTCAGCTGTTGCTTCTGCATCGCAGTTTACGTAAACGATCTCTGCGTACATTCTCTCACCGATACGGTCATAATCAACCTTCGGGATCTCAGCCAGTTTTGCATCTACAGTAGCGTCATCCATGCATGTGCAAAGCTCTACTGCATATCTTGTCTTGTTTACAAAGGTCTTCTCATGTCTGAAAAGAACGGTCTCACCACCAAGGGTAAGCTCCTCATCGCCAGTACCAATCTTGATCGTCTTCATTGGCGGAGCAGTTGCCTCGGAAAGAGATGCTAATGCTTCCTCAGACATATGTGGACACTGCTCAATCTTTAAAGCGCCCTGTGCAACTTTCATGGAGAAAGCCATACATGTCGGGCATCCACATTCCTTACAGTTTTTCTTTGGTGTTAATTTAAAAATCTGAATACCATTCAGTGCCATATCAATTTTTCCCTCCTAAAAATATTACACAAGTGCTTTGATCATCTTAGCGATGGTCTTTACAGACTCTGGATGTCTTAAGATAACTGCGTCAGATCCTGCTGCCAGGTCTGCTGCTGCTGTCATAACTTCCATGTCGATACCACGCTCATCCTCTGAGCCCCATTCTGGCATATCTTCCTCAGTTGCAACTGATTCCTTTACGCCCCATGTCTCAGAAGAAACTGGTGTAATAATAGGCATCTGCAGCATGTTATCATTCTGGGATAATGCTGCACCTTTGATACGGTCCATAGTGGAAACAACATACTCGTAACCATAACCAACGGTAGCTGTTCCTACGTTCATAACGATCTTCTTCGCATCAACACCTAACTGTGTTGTTACTACGTTCAACTGTTTTGCAAGGTTGATATCATCAGCGGACTCAGCGCCTACGATCTGGTTGTAAGCAAGTCCTGCTGCAGCACCGATTGCCTTGTAGTTTTCTTCCTTCTCAGACATCACGATCACGTTTCTGCCCTGAAGTGCCTCTGCAACCTTCGGAAGAAGTTCCGCATCCTTCTCCACATTTTTGCAGCCTTCAACTACTAATGGACAGTCGATTGCATCTGCAACCTCTTTTACGATTGCAATAAGTTCTTCTGTAGATTTGTTTACTCCGTTTGGATCTCCGCCTTCCAGGTTGAGTACAACGAAATCTCCACCTTCCATAGCTGCTGCTTTCTGAGCGATCTCAGCCATGGTGGTGCATCCTTCATAATATGCTTTGATTCCAGGTGCAAAGTCATCAAGTCCCATATCCGTGATCTCTACACCGATTTTCGGGCTGTTCTCGGTTGGTGCGTCAAATGTATAGAAAGGAAATGTAGAATTTCCTCCAATAGTAACCGCTTTATCGCCAGTTCCAACCGTAACAGTGTTGATCTTTGCGTTGAACTTCTGTGGTTTCTGATTAAATGGCATTTCTTAAAGCCTCCTTAAAAATTTGTAAAAATTATACAGAACCATTATACTACATCATCGGATCCATTGACAATGCAGGATGGTTATGTTCTGTTAAAAATGCAACAAGAACTTCCGGATCTGTGGCAACGGTCTCATCACCGATCATATCAGTGAAGTTGTCAATGCCATAGAGTTCTTTTGCAGTCTTATTGAGTCGCTCCGCCACGGTCTCTTTTAATTCCTTTGGCATCCATACGATACGCTCAATTCCGCCCTCTGCCTTCATGAATTTCTTGGATGAAATAAAGTGTTTTCCATGTCCCATAAAGCCTGGTGTCTGAACACCGCCGCCGGTCATGGAAGCCATCTCGGAGAACGTCATTCCAAGAGGTGTCATGCCTGCATACTCACGGTTTGCGATAACCACACCATTAGAAAATGGCTCAATACCGCAAATACACTCGAAGCATCCGCAGGAGGTCATAGGATCCTGCATGATGGAGTACAGAGTAACATGCTCCAGAGCACCCTGGGAATATTTCTTTACTGCTTCATCAACATCCTCGTAAGAGCCCAGATTTACATCGATCGGGCGCTCCTTGGTGATGATCTGACATGGGCCGTTTGGATCCAGTTCATTGGTTGCTTTTGCATCCAGCCATGAAACGGCTCCACAAAGTCCAAGTCTCTCCGGTGTTACTACGCAGACATGTGACGGAGAAAATGCCTGACACAGGATACAGCTGTAATAAACATCTACAGATTCATCAGTCAATGTCTCCAGACGTGCATCACGTTTGTCAAAAGTAGGGATTGCTACTTCATGACGCATTCTGGTACACTCATCCGGATCTGTATAGACAGTTACCTGACACTTATCTACAACAGCCTCGAACTCATTCTTTACCTGAGTGTAAAGAACTTCACCAAAGTGTTTTGCTCTGAAACCTGCTGCAAAAGCATCATTGCTGATACGGATACGGAACATATCCCTCTGTCCTGTGTGATATACACCTTCAATGCAGTTTATATAATTGTGGAATTTACGCTCGATAACCGGTTCAAAATCCGGCTGCATCTTCTTACCAGCTACTTCTACCACGTAGGCAAGGCTGTGCTTGCTTCCAGGTTCGAAGCTATCGACTTCCGGACCTACGACAGTAATCTTGTGATCCTCGACCTCGTTCATTTCCTTAGTCTGCACAAGCTCTACGCAGTCCACACGGGAACCGTCAAATTCCACACGCATATCTTTACGACGAATGATCTCACCTTCAAAGGCAGACGCAAATGCTACCGGAATATCCACCTTTGTGATCTTGATCTTGATTCCTCTTGCTTCAAGGGAAACCTTATTAAAGTCAGCAACGTTCGGACACGCGATCAGGGCTCCTGGTACTTCCACAATGTTCTCATCCTCATTGGAGATTACCGGGAAACCAAGCTTGATCGCACCAGCACCGGCTGCAAGAACTACATCATCAACAGGTTTGAAAGCATTTACAAATGCCGGAACCCTGTCTTTGGTGTATGTAAGAAGGCTTGCTGCATCGCCAGGTGTTACATTGCCGAAGATCAGTGCTGCACGAAGTGCAACAGATACAACGTGGATAACAGATGTTACGTCTTTTCCCAAAGGAACAATTCGTAAATTATAGCCCATCTTAAGACCAAGCTCCTGTGCCTGGTCAATGATACCGCCAACTAATGTTACCAGGATACCCTGTGCCTGATAGCTCTTGATCAGGTCAACACCTTCCTGTGCAGTCGGTGCGCTGCCAAGGATAACGGCTACACCAGGGATATCTCCTGTTACAAGCGGTACACCAAGCTCACGGATAATGGAATCTGCAAGATGGCCATAACAAGGCTCCTGATAGGGTTCTGCCCCATCAAGATACTTCAGTGCTTCAATAAATTCCGCACAGAGGGCTGTTGCTACACCTGACATAAGAGCATCATCCAGAGCATGCTCTCTTGTCATAAGAGATTTTACGACGCCAAGGGCTGCCTGCAGTTCTCCAAGTGTTTTGATCTTCACACCGGTTACTGCATAATAGCATGGAAGACAATATGCTGTGTGTGGAAATCCCACTGCCTTATCTGCACCATGCTGCTGTACAGCATCGTTTACGGCTTTTTCTGTTAGACCGTATACTGCATCATTACCGCTGAAAATTCTGTTAATTAACAATTTTCTGCATCTCCTTTTCTGTTAATCTTCTATCACAAACCATGTAAGGCTCCGCCTCTATCCATTGGTTTGCTGCTAAATAAATTATCAGATACAGATCATTTCATTCCGCAATCAAAATGATCTGCTTGTTCGCCCTCCGCAGCGAAACTATAAATCAGTATTCCTGCCGGAAATAGTGAATCCCGGAGCCTGTCTAAAGGAGACAGACTCCAGGGAAATTATCTCCATTTTGCAGCAGGAGCTGCTGGATAAATTACATCATCGGGTCAAGTCCAAGTGCCGGATGTCCCTTCTCTGTAAGGAATCCTACCAGAGTCTCAGGATCTGTAGCAACAGTCTCATCACCGATCATATCTGTAAAGTTATCGATTCCGTAAAGTTCTTTTGCAGTAGCATTTAATTTCTCTGCGATGAACTCTTTTAATTCTTTCGGCATCCATACGATACGCTCGATACCGCCCTCAGCCTTCATGAATTTCTTGGAAGCGATGAAGTGTTTACCATGTCCCATGAATCCAGGAGTCTGAACACCACCACCTGTCATGGAAGCCATCTCAGAGAAGGTCATTCCGAGAGGTGTCATACCTGCATACTCACGGTTAGCAATAACTACACCGTTGGAGAATGGCTCGATACCGCAGATACACTCGAAGCATCCGCAGGAAGTCATAGGATCCTGCATGATGGAGTACAGGGTAACGTGCTCCAGAGCACCCTGGGAGAACTTCTGAACCGCTTCATCAACGTCTTCATAAGAACCAAGCTCTTCATTGATCGGACGCTCTTTGGTGATCACCTGGCAAGGTCCGTTCGGATCAAGCTCGTTGGTAGCTTTTGCATCCAGCCATGAAACGGCACCGCAAAGTCCAAGTCTCTCTGGTGTAACAACACAAACGTGAGACGGGGAGAATGCCTGGCAGAGGATACAGCTGTAATATACATCAACAGACTCGTCAGTGAGGTTTGCAAGACGATCATCACGTTTCTCGAATGTCGGAATTGCAACTTCATGACGGATTCTGGTACACTCAGCAGGATCTGTGTAGATCACAACCTCACACTTGTCAACAACTGCGTCAAATTCGTTCTTAACCTGAGTATAAAGAACTTCACCGATATGTTTGATACGGAATCCTGCATCAAATGCTGCATGGCTGATACGGATACGCTGCATATCTCTCTGACCGGTGTGATATACACCCTCAATACAGTTGATGTAGTTGTGGAATTTACGCTCGATAACAGGCTCAAAGTCAGGCTGCATGTTCTTACCGGCAACCTTAACAACGTATGCAATGCTGTTCTTGCTTCCGTCTTCCATCTCGTCAACTTCCGGTCCTACAACTGTGATCTTGTGATCCTCGATCTCAGAAGCGTCACAGGTATGTACAAGCTCAGCACAGTCAACACGGGAACCATCGAACTCAACACGCATGTCTTTACGACGGATGATCTCGCCCTCGAATGCAGATGCGAATGCAACCGGGATATCGATGTTTGTGATCTTGATCTTGATGTCACGAGCCTCAAGGGAAGTAGCGTTGAATTTGCTTACGTCCTCCTGAACGATAAGGCTCTTCGGTACACGGAAGATGTTCTCTGTCTCGTTTGTGATTACCGGGAAGCCAAGTGCGATAGCGCCAGCTCCGCAAGCAACTACAACGTCATCCAGAGGTCCGAATGCGTTAACGAATGCCGGAACACGGTCCATTGTATATTTCATAAGTGTACCTGCATCTCCAGGTGTTACGTTACCGAAGATCAGAGCTGCACGAAGTGCAACAGATACAACGTGGATAACTGCTGTAACGTCTTTTCCAAGAGGAATAACACGTACGTTTGCTCCAGTGTTCATGCCAGCTTCCTTCACCTGGTCAATGATTCCGCCAACCAGTGTTACAAGGATACCCTGTGCCTGATAGCTCTTTACAAGTGCAACACCCTCTTCTACAGATGGAGCTGTTCCAAGGATAACGGCTACACCAGGGATATCGCCTGTTACAAGCGGTACACCAAGCTCACGGATCACAGCATCTGCAAGGTGGCCATAGCATGGCTCCTCATATGGTGTTGCTCCGTCGATATATTTCAGAACTTCGATGAACTCTGCGCAAAGTGCGGTAGCAATACCGGACATGAATGCGTCGTTCAGTCTTTTCTCTCTTGTCATAAGAGTTTTTACAACGCCAAGAGCCTCTTTTAACTCTTTTAAGGTTGTAACCTTGGTTCCTGTTACTGAATAGTAGCAAGGAAGGCTGTAAGCGGTATCAGGGAAGCTTACTGCTTTGTCTTCGCCATGCTGTGCGATGGCTGCATCAATAGCGCCCTCTGTTAATCCATAAACAGCGTCGTTTCCGCTGAATACTCTATCAAATAAAGTCACTGTAGTACCTCCTATTATTTACAGACTTGATTCGTTGTCTATCTTTTCTTTAATCTTTCTGATCTCAGATGTTACTGTCTCACTGAAATCATAGGGTGATTTACCCTGGCGGTCTGCGTCCATAACTTCTACATTGTAATGGATCATTCCAAGAAGATCTTCTGCCGGAATCTTGTTGCGGATAAATTCTTCATCCTCTTCGTTCCGTACTTTGTTGGCCACTACCTTAACCTGAGTAATGCCAAGATCCTTTGCAAGACGTTTTACGTTTTTGTAGGTCTGTACACTTCTTGCACCTGGTTCGATCACCACAATAAATTCGTCCATGCTCTCCGTGGTTCCCCGGCCCAGATGCTCCAGACCGGCTTCCATATCCATAATTACCACATCATCCCTGTGCACTACAAGGTTGCTGATGATTCTTTTTAACATGACATGTTCAGGACAGACACATCCGCCTCCGCCTGTTTCCACGGTTCCAAGGACAAGCAGCTTTACACCATTACAAACCTTTCCGTAGGTGTCCGGAATGTCGTCTACCTTCGGATTCAGTGTATAAAACTGATTCTGGCTGTTGGCTCCGGTACGCTCCTCTACCAGCTTACGCATCTTGGAAATGGGAACGATGGAATCTAAAGTCTCCTCATCAAATCCAAGAGCCAGTCCCAGGTTTGCGTCCGGGTCAACATCAGCTGCAAGGACCTTTTTCCCTTCATCTGCATATAGTCTGGCAAGTGTTGCTGCAAAAGTTGTCTTTCCTACTCCGCCTTTACCGGTTACTGCTATTTTCATAAGTTAATCGCGCCTTTCCTTCGATCAGATTCCGAGAGCGTCACGTTTCTCTTCGATTCTCGCAATCATAAGATCGCCTAATTTATCAATATCTTTCTCAACTGTATATGCTGCTTCTACCCAGTCACGTACACCCTCTGTAAGGAGGCTTGCAACCTCTGTAGAACCGGAAACATATGGGTCTACACCAAGATATGTATCAAGACCAGTTGCTACTACATAGTTTCCAATGGAAACTGCCTTCTCAGACATCCACTCAGGAGCACATCCTACTACTGGAAGCTGGGAAATGTTCAGTCCGGAATCCTTGGCAAGCTCAGAAGCAAGGATCAGCATACGGCTGATATCAACACAGGATCCCATATGTAATACTGGCGGGATATCTGCAAGCTCGCAAACACGTTTCAGACCAGCACCGCAAAGGTCTTTTGCAGCTTTGTCCATAAGTCCTGCACGAGCAGCTGCCTGAGCGGAACATCCGGAAGCGATGATCACGATATCGTTTGCGATCAGTTTCTTCATAAGTTCGATGTGAGCTGTGTCAGGTCTGACCTTCGGGTTGTTACATCCAACCATAGCAACAGCACCACGGATAACACCAGATGTAATACACTCAAGAAGAGGTTTGGTGGTACCAGTCTCGTCTACCTGAGAGTTTGTTACGCCGTCAAGTGTCTTAACGATTGCTTCTACAGAGTAACCAACAGTAGCTTTATGTTTCAGATCCGGGATATGTACAAGCTCTGGTTTTCTGTTCTTGAAGTTCTCACATGCAAGTTTTACGATCTGTTTTGCTTTCTCTCCTGCTGTACCTGCATCAAATTCAATGAAATCGGAATCTGGCATCTGGCAGATTGGAGAAGTTGTGATGAATTTTGTATGGAAGCATTTGGAAAGAGGTCCAAGTGCCGGGAAAATACACTGAACGTCAACTACGATTGCCTCACAGGCACCTGTCAGTACAACGTTCTCCTGCTGTAAGAAGTTACCTGCCATCGGAATACCGCGACGCATTGCAACCTCATTAGATGTACAACATACACCGGAAACAGTGATTCCCTTAGCACCCATGGATTTCGCATAGTCGATCATCTCTTTGCTGTCTGCATACTCACAGATCATCTCAGAAAGACTCGGGTCATGTCCATGAACAACGATGTTTACATTTTCTGCATTCATAACACCAAGGTTAGCCTCGGTATCGATTGGCTTTGGAGTTCCGAAAAGGACATCAGAGAACTCAGTTCCGCACATGGAACCGCCCCATCCATCGGAAAGACCGTTACGAAGCGCCTGACGGATCAAAGCCTCCGGTTTACTTGTGTTACCCATATGAGTCATATGAAGTGCACAGGAAACCTCACGGTCAATTGCTCTTGGCTCAATTCCAGCTGCATGCCACAGATCCTGTGTATGCTGAGGTGCTCTCTTAAGCCATCTGGAATATCCTCTGATCTTTCCGTATTCTTCCTGAGCAAGATCAGACATTTCATGAGCCAGATCATAGATGTCTTTACCCTCTGTCTCAACGCCCCACTCTTTTGCAATACGGATCAGCTTCTCAGGATCTTTCACCTGATAGTCGCCGCCCTCTTTTGCATGTCCAAGTGTGATACAGATCTCACGTCCGTGATCAGAGTGTGTAGCTGCGCCGCCTGCTGTGAAACGAAGGAAGTTTCTTCCTACGATACCATGTACATCGCATCCGCAGATACCTCTCGGTGCCTTAGGTGTAATACGGCACGGACCCATTGAACAGATTCGGCAACATACGCCCTGCTCACCGAATTTACAGTGTGGAGTCTGATTCTTAACACGCATCTGCCAGGAATCAGCGCCTACCTTTGCACCAGTCTCAAGAAGACGGGCTGTGGCAGCTTCGAATTCTTCCACTGTAGTTAATTTGAATTCACTCATTATTGACCTCCTCTAAGTATGTGTTACTTTTGATAAATTTATTTATATTCCGTTTTCCGGAACCCATCCCCTCCCATGGGATAAATACCTGACAAAAATTCCGCAGCAGCGTTCTTGCCTGCTGCGAATTATAATGCCATTTCTATCCTCTTATCACATAAACATGTGGGGTAAGGGGGACTTCCCTTATAAAACAAGCTTATCTACGATCTCACGAAGAGCCATCTTTACCGGATTATCTTCCGGAAGCCCTGCAGTCGGTTTACCCTCGCAGTCATACTCGTAAACAGTCTCATCCTGCGGCACTACGCCAAGAAGATGAAGACCCTGCTTCTCAATCTCTTCTTTGATTCCGTCATTCAGCTTTCCGCCAGGAGCACGGTTAATGATAAGGCCTACTGTATCCGGGTGCATATCACATTCTTTAATAAGCTCTGCAATACGACCTACAGCCTGTACACCTCTTCTGGAACAGTCACTGACCAGAATCGCTGTCTGCATGGACGGAAGTACTCCCCTGCTGATGTGCTCCATACCAGCTTCGTTATCAACTACGATATAAGGATAATTATTCTGGTATTTGGCAAGCTGGGTCTGAAGAAGTCCATTTACAAAACAGTAGCAGCCTTTTCCCTGGGTTCTGCCCATAACCAGAAGATCAAAATCATCATCTTCTACCAGAGCATCCTCAAAACGTCTTTCAGCGTAATCCGCCTTGGACATTCCCGCCGGGATCGGATTCTCGCTTGCAAGCTCTGCGCGAGCAATTTCTTCCCTTACATCACCAAGTGTAGTCTCCACTTCTACTCCAAGAACTTCGTTCAGATTTGAGTTTGCGTCAGCATCTACTGCAAGGATCGGTCCTTTGCCTTTCTCGCAGAGATACTGGATCAGCATTCCGCATAATGTGGTTTTACCAACGCCGCCTTTACCTGCGACAGCAATTACATGTGCCATAATACTATCAATTGCCTCCTGAAAAATTTAAGTCAAAATCGATTAGATTAAAGTACAAAGTCCGGATCTGTCAATGATCTCGGATACATCTTTCCATTTATTCAAAGCATACAGATGGATGCCATCTACGCCGAGAGCGCGGTACTCGTCGATCTGTCTGATCGTGTACTCGATTCCCTCTTCTTTGAATCTCTTGATCTTATCATCATAGAACATATCAAACGGCTTGCCATCAGCATCTTTTGCTGCAAATGGATTCGGGAACAGCCAGTTTCTGGAGATGAGTCTGCAAAGCTCACGGTCCATTACACAACCGTTACGGGAAAGTGCCATATTAATTGTAGCGGACATGTCAAGAATTGGCATAACTCCTACGTCTACAGGCATTGTAACACCAGCCTCACGGATTGAATCCAGCCAGTATTTAAACTGCTCCATATCCCAGCAAAGCTGAGTCATGATATAATCGGCACCATTGTCCTGTTTCTGTCTCAGAACTGCAATATCAGCATCAAGGCTGCGGCATGCAATGTGTCCCTCCGGAGATCCTGCAACTGCGATTTCGAATTTGTCACCAAATTCGTCACGGACAAATTTAACAAGATCTGTAGCGTAGTTGAAATCACCGCAGGTTGTTGTTTCACCAAGCGGAATATCTCCACGAAGTGCAAGCATATGATCTACACCCTCTGCAAGGTACTGATCCAGCTGCTCTTTGATTCCCTCTTTTGTGTTCTTGATTACTGTGAAATGGGTAACCGGTGTTGTTCCGGCTTTCTTGATCATCTGGCATACTTCTCTGTTAGCACCAACGTTTCCGCCGCCTGCACCGTATGTACAGGAAATGTACGCAGGTTTGTATTTCATCAGATGATCGATCGTCCCAGGAAGGTTATCCATCCCCTTTTCTGTCTTCGGCGGAAATAGCTCGAAAGACAGAAGCATTCTTTCTCTCATTGCTTCTGACAATTTCATAATTACATACCTCCACGTATTAAGTAATTTTTATTCTAAAGGCATAATGCCTCAAGATCTGATAAGCATCACGGATTACTGAAGCAATCCGCTTTTGTTCTTCTGTATCAGCAGAAAACGTTACTGTACACTTTGTTTGCAAATGCACCTTATGAAACACTTCCACTGAACAGTAATCAGAAAATCCATGTCAGTCACATTTTACTTTAACGATACTGTTCGCAAGGTCTACCATAAGGATGGTTCCCTCTACCACTCTTTCATCACCCATAATATCGCGGAGAACAAGTTTGTTTCCATCTACATTAATACGGCTGACGTTCTTGAAGATTACAGAATCGTCATTTTCTTTATATACAGTTGCTAAACACATAATAATGCCTCCTTATTTCATTTCCTCTTTCACAAGAGTCAGGGCAAGGCCAAGGCGCATGTTGCCTTTCTGGAAATCGGATACGCTTTCCTTAATGGTCTTCGCAGCGGCATCCATTCCCATCTTGGCAAGATTATCCGCCATCTGGTCAAGTTCTGCTGCATGGTGCTCATTGTGCTGAAGCATATAGGTAAGAAGAGCTACTGTCTCATTCCTGCAGTCCCCTCCCTGGCAGCCGCCGCAGTCTGTACTGCAGTTCTGTCCCTCATTATGTGTATGGTCATGACCTTCTGTTCCGTCATGGGTATGCGCATGTGTATGGCTCACTCCGTCTGCATGGGTATGCTGGTGGGTATGCTCATGACCATGCTGGATCAGATTGCCGTTTTCATCTTTGATCAAATGCATAGTAACTACTCCTTTCCGCCTTGAATGCGGCAGACAAATCATAACATTGTTTCTCTTCCAGGCACGAAAAAAACTCACGCCGGCAACGTGAGAAAACATGTAAGAATGGATATAAAGATATTCTATTCCCTTTTAATATAATGAGATTCCGCATACCTCATACCTTCATGCATAACACATTTTCTTTCTTCTACCTAAAAAATCGCAGAGTTATGACATAAATTTATCAAATTTTTCTTTTATTATACAACCTTTCTCATTATTACGCAAGGAGATAATTATAAAATTTCACCAAATTTCAACGCTTTACCACACAAATATATGTTTTAATTTCTGTACAATTTTACCAGTTATTTCTAAAGTTTGTCTAAAGATTAACGAATGCGTATTTAAGCAAAAAACAGGTGAATGTTTTGTAATTATATGCTATAATGAATGAAATTTATTGGTTGCTGATTACTTCATGAGCAGCAGCATTTATTGTTTAATGAGGAGGAATTAGCTTTGAGAGAAACCGTATTCCTGAATACCGACAGAGAAATGCCCCTTTTAGGGCTTGGTGTATATAAAACAGCAGATAACGAAGCAGAGACAGCCATTACAGCTGCAGTGAACGCGGGCTACCGTCTTATTGACACTGCTTCCGCTTACAAAAACGAAGAAAGTGTAGGCAAGGCAATTGCCAAATGTGGTGTCCCACGCAAAGAACTTTTTATCACCAGCAAGATCTGGAACAATGCGCAGCGCCTTGGAGATGTAGATGGTGCTTTTTACAGAAGCATGGAGCGGTTGAAGCTGGATTATCTGGATCTTTATCTGATTCACTGGCCGGTGCCTGGCTGCTATACCGGAACCTGGCTGGAGATGGCCAAACTTCTTGAAACCGGCCGTGTACTTTCCATCGGCGTCAGCAATTTCCAGATTCATCATCTGGAAGAGCTTAAGAAAATTTCCGGTATTGTACCTGCTGTCAACCAGATCGAATGTCATCCGCTTTGCTATCCGAAAGAACTGATTGAATATTGCCAGTCGGAAGGAATTCAGGTTCAGGCTTATGCACCGCTTGCCAGAGGTGCTTACCTTGACAATGATGTAATGTGTGTTCTCGGAACCAAGTATGCACATACTCCTGCTCAGGTCGGTCTTCGCTGGGCAATCCAAAAGGGTATTTCTGTAATTCCGAAATCCGTCAATCCAGACCGCATTGCTTCCAACGCCAATATTTTTGATTTCAACATTGAGGATGAAGATATGGCGATCATGGATACTTTAAATGAAGATCTCCATACATCCCATGTGCCGGATGATCTGAAGGATGTTATTTTTTAATCTTTTCACTCTTTGTAAATTATTAACTGCCAGAACATTGAGCATACTCTTTCGTTTTTTTGCTCACTGCTCTGGCAGTTTTTTGCGGTTCTATTCTTTCAGTTATATTTTCTGTATTTTATATTTTGCAACAGCTTATTTGCTGAATATAGCATTCACAGTTCCCAGGAAATTTCTCCCTGTTTCTCTCTCTGCATCAGGTCTTTCACAGCTTCAGATGCAGGCTTGTTTTCAAACAGAAGCTTATTTACTTCCATAATGATCGGCATTTCCACATTATATTTCTCAGCCAGCGCTTTGGCTGCCTTTGCGGAATAAACGCCCTCCACAACCATCTGCACTTCATCCATAGCCTGCTTCATGGTGTAACCCTGTCCCATCAGATAGCCGGCGCGTCTGTTTCGGCTGTGCACACTGGCACAGGTAACAATCAGATCACCAATTCCGGAAAGGCCGGCAAAAGTCTCCAATTTAGCGCCCATCTTGACACCAAGCCGCGCCATCTCTGCTATTCCTCTTGTGATCAAAGCAGCCTTTGTATTATCTCCATACCCTAAGCCATCAGCAGTCCCTGCTGCCAGGGCGATTACATTCTTAAGGGCACCGCCAAGCTCTACCCCCAGCATATCCGGTGTCGTATACACCCGGAAAACAGGGCTCATAAAAAGGCCCTGGAGATATTCAGCGGTCTCTTTTTTGCGGGCACTGACTACACACGTAGTAGGGAGTCCGCGGCTTACTTCTTCCGCATGGCTTGGTCCTGAAAGCACACAAACATCTGCCTGAGGAATCTCTTCTTTAATAATATCACACACAGGCATAAGCGTATTTTCTTCTACACCTTTCGCCACATTTACAATAATCTGTCCCCGTCGAATCAATGGGGAAAGTCGTTTGCTGATAGCACGCATATAAGCAGATGGTGAGGCAAATACAACTATATCTGGTGAATCCAAAGCTGTCTTTTCATCACCGGTTATCACAATTCCATCCGGAATTTTAATTCCGGGAAGCTTTTTCGGATCCTCCCGGGTCTGATTCAGACTGGCTGCCTTTTCCGGATGTGCAGACCACAACATAACCTGATGACCATTGTTGTGAAGCAGTATTGCAAGTGCTGTTCCCCAGCTTCCGGTTCCCATTACGCTGATTTTTGCCATTTTATCACCTCATCTTATTTGGCTGCAGTTTTCGCTGCACCAAGCTTATTCTCAGTTCCATTTAAAAGGCGGTAAATATTCGCCCTGTGTCTGTAAATTGCAAGTGCTGTCATAAGTCCCATGATCACATCCATCTCAAATGTATGAGGGAAATCCATGCCATAACTTCCCGCAGCGCCAAACCCAATGAAACAAATCAGCGCACCTACATATGCTGCCATTGACCCCAATGACACATAGCGGGTAATAGCTACCAGCCCAATAAAGATCACCGCGCAGATCAGAAATACTCTCCAGTCCATTGCCAGCAGCATTCCCGCAGAAGCTGCAATTCCCTTGCCGCCCCTGAATCCAAGATAAAACGGAAAATTATGTCCAAGCACGCAGCCTGCTGCCGTGTACATGCCAAGCAATGGAAGAATTTCCTGATACCGATTCTTAAATACTGCATCCACGATCAGAATGGCAATCACACATTTAAGCATATCGCCAATAAGAGTCATTGCCCCCGCTTTTTTTCCAAGAGTACGAAGGGCATTGGTAGTTCCTGCATTGCCGCTTCCATATTGACGGATATCCATGTGATGGATTTTTCCGATAATGTATGACGTCTGAAACATTCCAAACAAATATCCAATAGCCAGACAAATAATACGTTCCATCTTTATTCCTTCTCTCCGCGCTCTCTTACAATAAGTTTCAGCGGTGTGCCCCCAAAGTCAAAGGCATCCCGGATTTTATTTTCCAGATATCTGGTATAGGAAAAATGCATAAGTTCTTTGTCATTGACAAAGATTACGAATGTAGGCGGTTTTACCGCAACCTGTGTCATGTAGAAAATTTTCAGACGGCGGCCCCTGTCAGACGGCGGCTGCTGCATGGCAACTGCTTCTGCAAGGATCTCATTAAGCACACCAGTCTGGATACGCATAGTCTGATTCTCAATTACCGCATCCAGTGTCTCAAACATTCTGGAAATCCGAAGTCCTGTTCGGGCAGAAATAAACACGATTTCTGCATAAGGCATAAAGGAAAGGACCTCCCGAATACGGTTAGTATGTTTGTAAATGGTCTTGTCATTTTTCTCAATAGCATCCCATTTATTCACTGCAATGATCACGCCCTTGCCTTTCTCATGGGCAATTCCGGCAATTTTTGCATCCTGCTCTGTAACGCCTTCTGATGCATCGATCATTACAACTACAACATCTGCACGTTCTACAGCTGTTACAGTACGGATCACACTGAAGCGCTCAATTTCTTCTTTTACTTTTGCTTTACGGCGGAGTCCGGCTGTATCGATAAAAATATAATCTTTTTCGTTCCAGGTAACCTTCGTATCAACTGCATCACGAGTGGTTCCAGCAATATCTGAAACGATTACACGGTCTTCCCCCAGCAGCTTATTGATCAGAGAGGACTTACCAACATTAGGTTTACCTACAATAGCAATCTTCGGAATATCAGAATCCTCATCCTCTCCCGTATCCTCCGGGAAATGTTTTACGACCTCATCAAGCATATCTCCAAGTCCCTGACGGTTAGCTGCAGAAATGGCAAATGGCTCGCCGATTCCCAGATTATAAAATTCATAAACATCCATCATATATTTCTGAATGCTGTCCACCTTATTCACTGCAAGTACCACTGGTTTGCCGCTGCGGCGAAGCATATCTGCAACTTTCGCATCAGAATCCACAAGTCCCTGATGTACATCTGTAATAAAGATAATGACATCCGCAGTATCAATAGCGATCTGAGCCTGCTCCCTCATCTGAGAAAGAATCACATCGCCGCTATCCGGTTCAATACCACCTGTGTCAATAATAGTAAAATCATTATCCAGCCATGATACATCTGCATAAATTCTGTCTCTGGTTACACCTGGCGTATCTTTAACAATGGAAATCTTATCCCCTGCCAGTACATTAAACAATGTGGATTTTCCTACATTAGGCCTGCCCACAATTGCTACTACCGGTTTGCTCATACATTTGTCTCCTTTTCTGTTTCTTATGTTCAATCGGATCAAGGACTGCAGACACAAGGTCTGAACCACCTTCATCCACAATTACAATTTCTACATTCAGTTTCCTGGAAAGCTCTTCCACAGAAATATCATCCAGAAAAACATCTTCTTCATTTTTCAGCATGTTGCAGGGAAGCAAAAGCTTCTCTCCAAGGTCTCTGCCGCTTAATTGTCTGATCAGATCCTGTCCCGTGATCAAACCAGACACCGTAATCGTTTCTCCGAAAAATTCGTTTCTTATGGAGATCACATCCACTTCTACATTTGGAAATTTCTCATGGATCATCTCCATATATTTCTTAATAAATGGTGCCGCCAAAGCACCTGTAGCACTGACAGCCTTTATCCTTCGGTCATCTCCTGTCCTGCCTGCAACAGCTTCTTTCACTTCTTCGCCAAGGAGCCGAAGCATTCCCACACCGTTTTCCAGCTGAAGATAGCCATCATAGGACTCTTCCAGGGGCAGATCCTTCCCTGCCAGAATGTACCATTCATCTGAAGCATGGATAAAATGAATGCCATACTGGTCCATCATTTTCTTCTGCCAGGAATGAATAATATCCAGAACTTCTAATGCATCTTCCTTCTGAAACTGTTCCATCGGATACAGCCCCTCACGAAACTTAGTCAGACCAACCGGAACTACTGAAACGCTCTGAAGTACTGGTGCATAGGCAGACATCTTGCGAATACTGTCATCCAGTTCCTTACCGTCATTAACTCCTTTGCACAAAACAATCTGCCCATTCATAGTGATTCCTGCATCATACAGTTTCTGAAGCTTCTTCAATGCATCCCCGGCGAAGCGGTTATGGAGCATTTTACATCTCAGTTCCGGATTCATGGTCTGGATGGAAATATTAATGGGCTCCAGATGGTACCGGATGATCCGGTCTATATCATGATCACTCATATTGGTCAGGGTCACATAATTTCCCTGTATGAAGGACAATCTGGAATCATCATCTTTAAAATAAAGAGTATCTCTCATTCCAGGCGGCATCTGGTCAATAAAACAGAAAATGCAGTGATTGGAACAGGAACGATAATCATCCATCAGATCCTTCTCAAAGGTAATCCCAAGGTCTTCTTCATATTCCTTCTCCACCTCCAGCTCCCAGATCTCTCCGTTTGCCTTTTCCACTTCCAGAACAACGAATTCTTCATTCATCAGATATCGGTAGTCAAATATATCTTCCACAGGCTGACCGTTTACAGTGAGCAGTATATCTCCCGGCACAAGCTCCAGTTCCTGTGCGATACTTCCATCCTGCACAATTGCAATCACGTGTTTATTTTGTTTCTTCACATTTATCTCCATTATAAGTCAAATGCGATCTGTCGCGTCAGCTCTGTTCCAGAATCTGTTTGAAAAATCATTTTTCAAATACATTTTAAGATTCAGAGACCCGAATACAACATCACAGATCGTCCATCTCTGGCTCAGCATAATAAAGCCATTATTTTTAATATAACAAGTTTTCCCGAAAAACACAACAAAAAATTTCATTTCATTCTCACGTCCGGGTAATTTTTCAAGTAAAAATCAATAAATTCCTTGACGACATTTAGGGCAAATGTTATAAATATAAAGAAGAGATCTGTAAAGGTAAAGGACACGTGTCCCCATTTTTTGCAGATAATCGAATCGATAATTAGCATACTACTTAGGAGGAATATCATGCCGAACATAGAATTGCTTGAGAAATCTATGCCTGTCGCACCTATTCGTATCGCAGCGCTGGAGGGCTGCCGCGAACTTGCAGAGGAGGTAGACAGAAACCTGGTAAAATTCCGTAAGGAACTTGTAGAAAAGAAAGGCCTTGACAATATCCCACAGGGATACAGCGAAGACTCTTTTATCGTGGAGTGCGAATGTCCGCGTTTCGGTACCGGTGAAGGTAAGGGAATCATTAAGGAATCTGTCCGAGGAACTGATCTTTACATTATGGTAGATGTTACCAACTACAGTTCCACATACACTGTCTGCGGTCACGAGAATCACATGTCTCCGGATAACCATTTTCAGGATCTGAAGAGAATTATTTCCGCAGCTACAGGTAAGGCACATCGTATCAATGTAATCATGCCATTCCTTTATGAAGGCCGTCAGCACAGACGTAAGAAGAGAGAATCTCTTGACTGCGCACTGGCACTTCGTGAATTAAGTGATATGGGCGTAGCCAATATCATCACTTTTGATGCTCATGATCCGCGTGTGCAGAACTCCATTCCGTTAAATGGTTTTGACAACTTTTTCCCAACCTATCAGTTCCTGAAAGCGCTGATAAAGAACGTTGACAATTTCCAGGTTGACAATGATCATCTCATGATCATCAGTCCGGATGAGGGTGCTATGTCCAGAGCCGTATATTTTTCCAATATTCTGGGCGTTGATATGGGCATGTTCTATAAGAGACGTGATTATTCCACAGTGGTAAATGGCAAGAACCCCATCGTAGCTCATGAGTTCCTTGGCGACTCTGTAGAAGGCAAAGACGTTGTTATCATCGACGACATGATTTCTTCTGGAGAAAGTATGCTTGACGTTGCCAAACAGATCAAAGAACGTCACGCCAACCGTGTATTCATCTGCACTACTTACGGTCTGTTTACAGAAGGTATGGATAAATTTGACGCTTACTATGAGAAAGGCTGGATTGACAAGGTTATCACAACCAACCTGAATTACCGTATTCCGGAGCTTCTTACCAGACCTTACTATGTGGAAGCAAATATGAGCAAATATCTTGCAAGTATTATGGATATCATCAACCATGATGTTTCTGTTGAGAAGGTTCGTTCCAGCAATGAGAAGATCATGGATCTGATGAAGCGTGTAAATCAGTAATAGACAATAAATAAACAAACAAAGCCCTGTTCCACATTATCTCGTTTGTGGCACAGGGCTTCTTTATATTTACATATTTGCATGGATCGTAAACCGCATCTATACGTGTCTGGCACATTATTTTTCCCGAAGAATGCCCAGAAAAGCTGCCAGATTTCCTCTCCTGCCATGGGATGCCCTGTGGGAAAAGAGGAATTCCGGATTGCAGCAGGTGCAAATTCCAGGCACGGAAATATGATCTTCTTTTATTCCTGCCTCCAGAAAAATAATGTGGTTTGCTTCCCAAAGATTCAGCTGGTACTTACCATTCTTCTTTTTATAAAAAAGCCTTTCCCAGTACTTCTCTTCAAAAGCTTTCTGAAATTCCAGAATCACATCTTCGCTTACTTCATAGCAATCCTGACAGATAGAGGGACCAATTGCCGTAAAAATTTCCTCCGGATCTGAGCCAAACTGCTCTGCCATTTTCTCTATAGTCACCTTACCGATTTTCCCAACTGTCCCGCGCCATCCGGAATGAGACAAGCCCACGGCTTTGTGAACCGGATCTACGAAATACAGCGGCACACAATCTGCATAAAAGGTGCATAAAACAACACCTGGAACATTGGTGATCATTCCATCCACATCTTTATATGTTCTTGGACGCGTTACACCTTTCCCCCTGTCTTCTGCCCCCACCAGCTGCACGTTTGTAGTGTGTGTCTGATCAGATGTGACAATATCTTCCAAAGAAAAGCCTACCGCTGCACTAAGTCTGCGATAATTGTCTTTTACCGCGTTTTCTTCATCACCTCTTGTAAAGCTAAGATTCATAGATGAAAAAATTCCCTGGCTTACACCGCCAAGTCTTGTACTGAAACAATGCACAATATCCGGGAACTGTTCAAAAGAGGGATAAGTAAGATAGGTGACTCCATTATTTTCTTTTACTTGCATATGAAGTTTATTTTCGTTATGCCATTTAATCTTCATCTGATTCTCCTCTTCTTCTGATCTCACAGTTCTTCTCGAACCTGTTAAGAATTCATTCTCTAGAGCGTGTTTGAAAAAGGCTTTCTGCAAGATGTGCGTCACAATTTGTGGGAGATTTTGTCCGGATAAGGGCGCCGCAGCGAGCTACGTCAACAGAATTCTGGCATAGTATACCGCAAAGTGGGGCATACAGATTGCAGGAATATTTTTTCAAACAGGCTCTGGCTCACTGACAGAAATCAAAGGCATTTTTTATCCAGCAGATCTTATCGCCGTTGATTCCCACCACATCAAACCTGCATCTCACATCCATGCTTCTGTAATGGTTCTTCAAATATTCCACTGCCACCTTGGAAATCACCAGCTGCTTTCTGCCGTCCACTGCTGCCAGTGGACTTCCGGAGCGTTCCGTACTTCTGTACTTAACCTCCACAAAAATCAACCATCCATCAGCAGTCATTCCGATCAGGTCGATTTCCCCCAGCCAGTTCCTGTAATTTCGCTCCAGAATCATCACGCCCTGGGAAACCAGATAATCTGCAGCGATTTCTTCATAAAAAGCACCTACTTTTCGCTTGTTTTTCTGCATAAAAACTCCCATATATACTTCTGTGTAGGTATCTTTTGTATTCATAACTGCAAAACATATTCATATCCGGATCATCAGCCATTTCAAATTTTCACATTATCCTATAAAATTCTTTATAAAAGTTGCCCTGTGTATCGGACTTGGGCCATATTTTTTCAAGGCTTCAATATGTGCTGCAGCTCCATACCCCTTATTTGAGGCAAAGCCATATTCTGGCATCACTTTATCGTACTCTACCATCATCCGGTCTCTTGTGACCTTAGCTACAATGCTGGCAGCTGCAATGGAAATACTCTTGGCATCCCCTTTTATAATCGGCACCTGAGGTATGGTCACGTCGGGAATGGTTACTGCATCATTGAGAAGAATCTGCGGCACCGGCTCCAGCTTGCTGACAGCCTCACGCATTGCCTCATAGGTAGCCTGAAGAATATTGATCTCATCAATTCTCCGGGGACTTGCCATTCCGATTCCAACAGCTACCGCATTCTCCATGATCACGTCATACAATTCATCCCTTTTTTTTGCGCTTAACTGTTTGGAATCATTAAGATACAGGATTTTGCAGTCTCTTGGCAAAATAACAGCACCTGCTACAACAGGACCTGCCAGCGGGCCTCTTCCAACTTCATCAATTCCGCACACATAGCCCAGATCTTCGTATTTGCGCTCAAATTCCTTCATCTTTTCTGTGCGCAGAAGTTCTTTCTGGTAAGCCTCTTCTTTCTTATGAAGCTGCTCCAGAAGCTTCCTGACTCCACTTCTTGTATCCTCTTTGTATTTTTCAAAAAGAGCGGCATATTCTCCCGGTTCTGCTGCCTGGATCTCACTCTTTATTTCTCCGATTTTCTGCATATTATTTACCTTCTTCTGGCACCCACTCCAAAGTGATTCTTCCAATCTTTCCAGAGCGGAAGTCATCGAACAGAATCAGAGAGGCCTTTGCATAGTCCAGTTCCTCTCCTTTCTTCAGACATCCTCTGGAGCGCGCGATTGCTTCTAATATCTGCACAGCTGTGCCTTCCTCCTGGATCTGATAGCGTTTCTCCAATGCACCAGAATATTTTTCCCGAAGGAAATCAATAAGCGTAAGGGAAAGCTCCTCCATATTCAGAATATCATCCTTGATAGAGCCAATATAGGCAAGACGCATTCCCACTGCCTCATCTTCAAACTTGGGCCAGAGAATCCCAGGAGTATCCAGAAGCTCCACATTCTTATTTAGGCGGATCCACTGTTTGCCCTTGGTTACACCTGGCTTGTTTCCTGTCTTGGCGCATGCTCTTCCAGCAAAAGTATTAATAAAAGTAGACTTACCAACGTTAGGAATTCCTACTACCATAGCACGGATCGGGCGGTTTTTGATTCCTCTTCTTCTGTCCCTCTCAGTCTTCTCCCTGCAGGCTTCCTGAATAGCCGCCTGAATCGCTTTCATACCAGAGCCGCTGCGGGAATCTACTTTTACCACATAGAACCCTTTCCCCTGAAAATAAGCTTTCCATGCTTCATTCTGGCGTTCATCTCCAAGATCTGATTTGTTCAAAAGGATCAGCCTTGCTTTATTTTTCCCAAGCTCGTCAATATCCGGATTCCGGCTTGCAAGGGGAACCCTGGAGTCCACAAGCTCAATGATCAGGTCGATCAGCTTAATGTCCTCCTGCATCTGTCTTTTCGCTTTGGTCATATGACCAGGATACCATTGTACGTTCATATTTACCTCATTCTTGCAGCTGTTCAGCAGATACCGTTCCACAAAGCGTGTAACCGCGAACGTGCTGAACAATCACTTATTTTTTATAAAAGTCTCACAGTTTAATTATTCAACGGCCCTATGTCTTTCTTCGGGGATATCTGGAACCAGAGCTTACCAGTTATATATTTCTTATTCACTCGTCCGATATCGCCATAACGGCTGTCTTCGCTGTTATTACGGTTATCGCCCAGGACAAAGTACTCTCCCGCTTCCAGTGTAATGGCATTGGCTGCCATTCCCGGATTGTTGATCGCGGGAAAATCTTTGCCTTCTTTATATGTCTCTCCATTGATCAGAATTCTTCCATTCACGATCTGAATGGTCTCACCTGGAAGTCCGATCACACGGCGGATATGAAGAGCCGCATCATCACTTGCATTTGTGCGGAATACAATAAGGTCGCCGCGTTTCGGCGAGGACGCTTTATAAGCAAGCTTGTTTACAAAATACCGGCTTCCAACTGCCAGAGTAGGCTCCATGGAGCTCTCCTGCATCGTCACAGACTGAAATAGCATCATGGAGGTCAGCACTGCAAAGATCAGTGTAACTGCGATCTCGAATACCCAGATCAAAACTTTTTTCAGTTTACTGTCTTCCAATTTCTCCATGGCACCAGAAAAAGATTTTTTCTCCAGTTTTGCAATTTCCGGCATGTTGAACAACTGCTCTTTTTCTCTTTTATTTCTTCTGTCGCTCATATCTACTCCATTCGTGTCATAATTGCATGTCCTGCGTCTGGTTCCAAAACGCTTTTTTCATCTCAGGCCAGATACTTTATTATCTTATCACATATCCCGAAAAAGAAAAAGAAAAAATAATCAAAAAAATGCTGCCCAGACAGTCATCACGGCCATCTGCGCAGCAAATGTCACTGTTCGTATTCACTTCGTTCCCGAAAGCACTTCACGGAACATTACCAGTGAACAGCAACCAGCAATTTTCAATTGAAATTATTTAACAAGCTCTTTAACCTTAGCAGCTTTACCTACACGGTCTCTTAAGTAGTTCAGTTTCGCACGGCGAACTTTACCACGACGGATAACTTCTACTTCCTTTACGTGTGGGGAATGAAGCGGCCATGTTTTCTCAACGCCAACGCCGTTGGAAGCTTTTCTTACTGTGAAAGTAGCTCTGGTGCTTCCGCCCTGTTTCTTTAATACAGTTCCTTCAAAGATCTGAATACGCTCACGGTTACCCTCTTTGATCAGTGCGTGTACTCTTACGGTATCACCTACGTTAAACTGTGGAACGTCTTTTTTCAGCTGTTCTGCTTCGATGTTTTTAATAATTTCGTTCATTTTATTCTCTCCTTATTCTCTGGATGTTCTTAATACCCATCACGGTAACAGCGGACCATCTTTTTTCACAACATAAGTGATTATACTATAATTATTTTCTGTTTGCAACCATTATTTTTATAAAAAGCCCATAAAACAAGTCACAAATTTTTTTCAAAGACAACCTTCCAAAACCATTACCAACAGATAACCTCGCAGCCATCCTCTGTTACCAGTACGGTTACTTCCCACTGGGCAGAAGGCATACCGTCCTCAGTGCGTACTGTCCAGTCATCTTCCTCATCTGTATATACTTCATCGCTTCCCATATTTACCATAGGCTCAATGGTAAACATCATTCCCGGCTCCATGATCACGCCGCTGTTCTCTTCGGAAGTATAGCTTACCCAGGGATCCTCATGGAATTCCAGGCCAACGCCATGTCCGCCGATTTCTTTTACAATTGTGTAGCCATTTTCAAGTGCATGCATATGAACAGCGTGACCCATATTTCCAATAGGTTCCCATGGTTTTACCTTGGAAATACCGATTTCCACACATTCTTTGGTTACGCGGACCAGTTTTTCTTTCTCAGGACTTACATTTCCAATACAGAACATACGGGATGAGTCAGAAAAATAGCCATTGTAAATTGTAGAAACGTCTACGTTCACTATATCACCGTCCTTCAGGATCTCATCCTCAGATGGAATTCCGTGGCATACCACCTCATTCACAGAAGTACACACGCTCTTTGGAAACCCTTCATAATTCAACGGTGCCGGGATTCCTCCATGACGCACAGTTTCCTCATGTACCCAATGATCGATTTCTTCTGTTGATACACCAGCTTTAATATGCTCTGCCACATAATCAAGTACTGCAACATTGATTCGACAGCTCTCTTTAATCTTCTCAATCTGCTCTGGAGTCTTGATCAGTTTATGATCCAGAACCGGATATCCTTTCTGACGCAGGATTTCTACTTTCGCATCAAAAGCCTCATGGCATTTTTTATATTTCTTTCCACTGCCGCACCAGCATGGATCATTACGTCCGATTTTTGTTGACATTTCACTCTCTCCTTTTATCTGTGGCTGCTGCGAATGCTACAGCAGTACTTTTTCTTTTGTAAAACATGATATAAACTCACTCTGTTTCTCATTTTATACTTGAAACAGATAAATTGCAACTAATTTTCTATAGAAGTCTCTACCTCCTGCAATTCATAGTAACTGTTCATATTTTTTCAGCTGTTTTTTTCCCACGCAAACAGCTAAAAGAGTTTCAAATGTAAACACAAAAAGAGTATTTCATTTTCTCTGATCTAAGAATTTGAAATACTCTTTTGCTTTTGAAAATTATATGTAACTAATTAGCTGCTGCATCTGCGCCTGCCTCTGTGGCAATATCTGCTGCACTCTCTTCACTTCCCGCCATGATCTTACTCAGTTCTTCGATCATCTCGTCATCCTTCAGTCTGAATTTGACCTCAACACGACGGGAAGCCTCTTTATCTACATTTCCATCTGCATCCAGAATCGGATTCGCCATGGAATGTCCGTTTACAGTCAGGTAATCCTGCAGATCCAGGCTCTGATCCTCAGTCAGAAACTCCCCCTGAATATCAAGAAGATACTGTGCCACTGCAAGTGAACGTTGCTGGGAAAGCTCCAGATTATACGCATAATCACCATCTGTATCTGTATAACCGTCAATAATGATCTCAGCAAGATAATTCTTATAAGTATCCTCCATCAACACCTTACAGTAAATCGGAAGTACGTTTCGGAGTGCTTCCTTACCAGCATCTGTAAGCTCCGACTCATCAACGTCAAACAATACACTGGCATCCAGTGTCAATGCACCAGTCTTGGAATCCAGATTTACATTGATATTATTTTTCTGGAATTCTTTTTGAAGTGCTTCCACAACTTCGGCCTTGACACCAATAATATTATCGATCTTTGTCTGCTGCTCACTAAGCTGCGTGGTCTTCTCATCCAGATCCGTCTGCTGCTGATTCAGAAGAGCCTGCTGCTCTTTTAACTTGGCTTCCTGCTCTGCCAGAGTCTGTGCCAGTGCAGTCAGCTTCTCATCTTTGGTCTTAATAGTTCCTTCCTGTTCTTCAATGGTATTCTGCTTGGCAAGAAGATCAGCCGTATACTCTGCCTGCAGAGCCAGCTTCTCATCTCTCTCCTGAATACTCTCGTCGTAGCTCTTCTGAGCCTGGAAAAGCGTCAATGACATGATCAGTATGAAAAGAAGCAGAACGCCGGCCATAACATCGGAATAAGAGCGCCATATATTAAAGCCTCCATCCCCTGATTTTCTTTTTTTGCGCATGTCTATCTCCTCTTATCTGAATAAGCCAAATTTTCCTTTCTGTGCCGCCTTGGAAAGCTCTTTCATGTTCTTGTTGATTTCCTCAAGAAGAGCCTGCTGTCCCTCATTCTGCTGAGCAATCAGATTGCCCAGCTTCTCTACAGAATCATTTCTTCCGCTTGCGATCAGAGATACATCTCTGGTATTCGCTGCAGTCACCTCACTGAGGAGCTTGCGGACCTGTTCCATTGTTTTATAGGAAAGTCTCTGATACTGGGCAAAATCCTCCATCTGGGCCGTAAACTGCTCTGCCATCTTGCTGTTTGCCTGGATCAGATCTGCACTTGCCTGACCTGTAGCCCCTACTCTCTCAATAGAAGAAGCTGCTGTTTCAACATATTTCTGCATTGCCTGGTTGCAGGCAACCCAGAACTTAGCTGCAGATTTCTCGGCATCCTTCAGATAATCCACAATATGCTGATAATCCTGCTGCTGCATCTTCTGGATCTCCTGATTCTCAGAAAGGATACGATTGGCAGTAGACATGTAGCGGGTCTGCATACCTCCCATCTCCCTTACCATATCTGTAATGGCTTTGTCCTGCTTGTCATAGGTCTCAGAAAGCTTCTGGCTCATAGTCTGGTACATGGCAGAAGTATAAGCTGTATTCTCTTTCTGTGCCTTTTTCAGCTGATCCAGTGCCACGTTGAAATCACGGAACTGCATATGGAAAGAATTGTTCATCTGTTTTAAAAATTCGTCCGATATTTCACGAATAGCATCCTCCTGACATCTGGTTACAGAAGAAACCAGCATATCCAGAGAATCATTCATCTTCTGGAAGGTAGGTGTGATAACCTTCTCAAAGCTGTCTGCCATCTGAACGGAAAACTGCTCTGCCATCTGTTTCATGGCGCTTGTCTGCAGCTTCTGGCTTGCAAGCAGCAGATTTCTGGACTCATTCTCCGCTGTAGGCATTACATAAGAATGAAACTTTTCAAGGAATCCCTGAAGCTCCTCTGTCATGGATGAATACTCTCCCTTCATCCCAAAGGTATAAATAATGGAAAAAGAGATACCATAAATAGAGGTAAGGAATGCTACTTTAATACCTTCCACCAGCGCTTCTACAGAAGAAGTCATGGCACTGTAATCAGTAGGCTGAAAATCCCGAAGACCCCAGACAAGACCAAGGAAAGTACCTAAAATACCAAGACTGGTAAAGATATCCGGAACCATTTCCAGAAGCTTCTTATGAACATGGATATCCAGCTCATCTTCATTAATGAATTCCTCAATATCCCCAAGACCTTCTTTACTATTGTTAATGCTGTCTGTAAAGCTGTCCATCTTCTGATCCAGATATTTATCATCGAAGAGCTCGCCTAAATATGTAAGATTCCTGGGATCTGTCTTCCCAGGAGTCTTGAACATACTGTTCAGCTCCTCTACTGCTCTGTGAAATGCCGTACTCAGATTATTCATACGGAACATTCCACCAAACATTGCGATCAGATACAGGACTGCGATCACCGCCAGAAATACGAAATTGTAGATCGTAGATGATAAGTTCCCCCTGCCGGCAAATAAAGTCAAAGCAGTGGTTCCTGCAAGAACCGCAACAAACAATACAGAATGTGTGATTTTTTTCTTCATTGTCTGCCTCCCCATTTGTATTTTCACAAAATAGATATGCCGTCTGTCGACGGCATCACCATATATGAATGCCAACTACTCTGCGCTTATAGCATCTGCAGAGCTGTTTAAAAAATCATTCCCGCAATCTGCACGCCCAAGGCTTCCATCGTAATAAATTGGTGCATTTTGTGAATTTTCCATTAATAATGGTACATTTTTTATCATAATATCACAATTTTCTAATAATAACAAGAAAAAACATACCCCTTGCCTAATGAAAAATGTTACCTGTTACTGCTCACGACCTTCACAGTAATCGTTTCACACCTTTTTCATACAGCCAGGGGTATTATATCATATTTCATATTTTCAGGCGTAAACCTTATCTTCCTCCAGGAATCTGGCCTTACCATCCTTCACTTCTACCAGGTTAATGCTGCAGTTAGGCGGCACACATCCATGCCAGAAATGTTCAGGATCCTTGTACAGGTTCTGGAGAAGAGCCCGCACTGCACATCCATGGGAAGACACCAAAATCGTTTTGTCTGCCAGAGACGGATCTGAGGTTTTTTCAAGCCAGAATTCTCTGGTACGATCCAGGACATCCTGAATATTCTCTCCATTTTCCGGACGCGGAAATTTCAGAGGATCCTTAAAAAACAGATCAAATTCTTCGCAGTTGGACTCCATAGTATTTCCAGTTCTCATAATGTGTCCTTCCAGAACCCCGAAATTAATTTCCTGAATCCTTTTATCCGGTATCACAGGAATATCACGGCCACCCAGAACTAACCGGGCAGTCTGTCTCGCACGGGTAAGAGGACTTGTAAAACAGATATCAAACTTTACATCCATCAGAGCCTCGCCCGTTCTTCTGGCAAGATCAATTCCCTCCTGAGCAAGAGGAATGTCTGCTGAACCCTGAGCCTTATGAAGGTGGTTCCAGGGCGTCAGACCGTGTCTTACAATATATAAAAGCATCAGCTTCTCAACTCGATTCCAAGGCCTTCCAGACCATTTAAAATTTTCTTCATTGCCGCAGAAATCTCGCTTTCTTCCAGGGTCTTATCGTGATCACGGAATACAAGCGCATAAGCCATAGACTTGTAGCCACCCTTGATCTGGCTTCCTTCGTAGATATCAAACAGCTGATAGCTCTCCAGGATCTTTCCGCCTCTCTGAGCAAGAATGTCCTCGATCTGACCTGCAAGCACCTGTTTCGGAACCAGCATACTGATGTCACGGGTTACTGCCGGATATTTTGCAATTCCGGTAAACTTGCGGTCAAAATTTGCAAATTCAAGAACGCTCTTGATATCGATCATTGCGATATATGCGCGCTCCCCAATTCCATAATTATCTGCAACCAGCGGATGAACCTCTCCAAGGTAACCTACAACGGTTCCCTCGTATACCATATCGGCCTGTCTTCCAGGATGAAGAAATGGTTTTCCGCTTGCCGGATCATACTCCATTTTCTTCTTCATACCGATTTTTTCGAAGAACTCCTCACAAACGCCCTTCATGTCAAAGAAATCACCGGTTCCGTACATTCCAAGTGTAAACATGGTTCTTTCATCTGGAAGCTCGGTAAGTGGAAGTGCCTTCGGAAGATATACATTTCCAAGCTCATAAAGACGAACGTCTTTGTTTCTTCTGTTATAGTTAGTTGCCAGAGAAGAAAGCATTCCATTCAGTGTACTGGTACGCATAATGCTGTAGTCCTCACCAAGAGGATTGCTGATGGTGATCACCTGACGAAGTACATTATCTTCTGGAATTCTCAGTTTGTCAAATACCTTCGGGCTCTCAAATGAGTAAGTCATACCTTCTGAGAATCCGCAGTACTCTGCAATATCTCTTGCGATATTTTCAATGCGAAGCTTGAATGGCATTTTTCCTGTAGTAGCCTCACCGGATGGCAAAGTTGTAGGAATCTTGTCATATCCGTAGAAACGTGCAATTTCTTCTGCAACATCTGCCATGCAGTGGATATCCTGGCGGAAAGTCGGTGCTACGATTTCATTTGTCTCCTCATCATAGGTGAGTTCGATCTTTGCAAGATAGCCAAGCATCTCTTCTTTGGAAAGATTTGTTCCAAGAAGACCGTTGATACGGTCTGGCTCAAATTTTACACGGGATGGCTTGCTGACCTTATTGCAGATATCAACCATACCGCCAACAACCTCACCGGCACCAAGCTCTTCCATCAGCTGGCAGGCTCTGTCGATTGCAGCCTTTGCATTATTCGGATCAAGACCTTTCTCAAACTTGCCGGAAGCATCTGTACGAAGTCCGATTCTCTTGGAAGAAAGTCTGATGTTTGTTCCATCAAAGCAGGCTGCCTCAAACAGAACTGTGTGTACGTCATCTGTGATCATGGAGTTCTCGCCGCCCATAATACCTGCGATTCCAACTGGTTTCTCACCATCGCAGATCATCAGGACGTTCTCGTCCATAATACGTTCCTGACCATCCAGTGTGACAAATTTCTCATCTTTACCCGCACAGCGTACAACAATTTCATGGTTTGCAATCGTATCGAGATCGTAAGCATGCATTGGCTGTCCAAACTCTTCCATTACATAGTTGGTGATATCTACCAGATTGTTGATCGGGCGGATTCCATTGGAAGCCAGGCAGCGCTGCATCCATTTCGGAGATGGTCCGATCTTAACATTTTTTACAACTCTTGCACAATAACGTGGGCAAAGCTCCGGTTTCTCTACAGTTACCTTTACGTAATCAGAAGCTTTTTCATCATTTCCTGTCTCTTTAACTTCCGGAGGGTAAAATTTCTTACCAAAAGTAGCTGCTGCTTCTCTTGCAATTCCAAGAACACCGTAACAGTCAACACGGTTGGATGTGATCTCATATTCAAATACAACGTCATCAAGTCCAAGAGCCTTAATAGCGCTTTCACCTACAACTGCGTTTTCCGGGAATATATAAATTCCATATTCTGGGGCTTCCGGATACATATCCCGGTTGCTTCCCAGCTCTTCGATGGAGCACATCATGCCGTTGGACGGTACTCCGCGAAGTTTTCCGGCTTTGATCCTGATTCCGCCAGGAGTCATTTTTCCATCATGTCCTCCTGCTACACGACCTCCGTCAAGAACAACCGGAACCTTGTCTCCCTCTTTTACGTTTGGAGCACCCGTAACGATCTGGATCACCTCAGATCCGATATTCACCTGGCAGATGATCAGCTTATCTGCATCCGGATGTTTCTCAATTTTCTCAATCTGTCCGATTACAATCTTTTCAAGGTCAGCATCAAGCCTGGTGAAGCCTTCTACCTTTGTACCTGACAATGTCATTGCATCTGTATATTCCTGTGCGGTTACGTCAAGATCCGGCACATACATTTTCATCCAAGATAATGAAGTATTCATTTATTTAATCCTCTTCTCACTCTAATATTTATATTATGAAAGGTAACTGCTCAGTACTTTCACAGTTACACGCTTCGCGATGCCCAGAAATCAGAACTGCTTCAGGAAACGGATGTCGTTCTCATAAAGCAGACGCATATCATCAATCTCATATTTCAGAAGCGCAATACGCTCAAGACCTACGCCGAATGCAAAACCAGTGTACTCCTCCGGATCAATTCCACACATGCGAAGTACATTGGGATGAACTGTTCCACAGCCAAGGATTTCAATCCAGCCGGATCCTTTACAGAAACGGCAGCCTTTTCCGCCGCATTTGAAGCAGGAAACATCAACCTCTGCACTTGGCTCTGTAAACGGGAAGTGATGTGGTCTGAATTTTGTTTTGGTTTCTGGTCCGAAAAGCTCTTTCGCAAATACTTCAAGAGTTCCTTTCAGGTCTGCGAACGTAATATTTTTATCTATTACAAGGCCCTCAATCTGATGGAAGGATGGAGAATGAGTTGCATCTACTTCATCCGAACGGAATACTCTTCCAGGTGCGATCATACGGATCGGCAGCTTTCCTTTTTCCATGGCACGTGCCTGAACCGGAGATGTCTGGGAACGAAGAAGTATGGAATCATTGATAAAGAAAGTATCCTGCTCGTCTCTTGCCGGATGATTCTCCGGAATATTCAGCTTGGTAAAGTTGTAATCTGCATATTCAACTTCCGGACCTTCTACAACTTCATAGCCCATTCCAATAAAAATGCGCTCAACCTCTTCCAGCGCAATGCTGTTGGGATGACGATGACCGATTCTGGATTTCTTTGCAGGTAGGGTAACATCGATTACTTCTGCTTTCATCTTCTCTTCTCTGACTGCTTCTTCCAGTTTCTGTCTGGACTCTTCAAGAAGACCTTCGATCTTAGCTCTGGTCTCGTTTACAAGCTGGCCAACCTTCGGTCTCTCCTCCGGGGAAACGTCTTTCATTCCTTTTAAGATTGCGGTAAGCTCTCCCTTTTTTCCAAGATATGCCACACGCACATCATTTAATTTATCCAGGCCTTCGGATTCTTCAATCCGTACTCTGGCGTTCTCAGCCAGTTCCTGAAGTCTTTCTTTCATATCCATGGTTCATTTCTCCTTTATTTTTATAATCTGCCAGATGAGGGGGGGAAGGAAGGTAAGAAAATATCTACATAGCAGATTTTTTCTTTCGTAAAGCGGATTGTTCAGCGCTCGCGCTCCAAGGACTTTACAATGCGAAAAACCCGCTTTGCGTATTTCCTACATTTTCGCGGCAGTCACCAAGTTCTCACCCAAGCGTGGACTTTGACTCTTGCTCGTGAAAATAAAAAAGCTCCGTCCCCAACAAAAGGGACGAAGCATATTCCGCGGTACCACCCTGATTCCTGTATATACAGGCTCTCCCGCCGCTTAACGCGCAGCTTCACGTCGCTTCCTACTGGAAATTTCAGAAACGCGGCTCCGGTGCGAAACTCAGAAACTATCTGAACTTAAGGAAGCTTACAGCCGGTGGCTTCCTCTCTCTGAAAGAAAATAATTTCCTAAAAACACCTTCCTGGCTTTTTCTCTTTTATAACTATGCCACATCAGAGTGAATCTGTCAAGAGGTTAATTTGTCTGTTGCTCTTCCTTCTTTTTCTCAGCTGAAACTTTCATCTCAGTCTTTTTCTTTCTCTCATTCTCTTTTTCCAGATATTTTTTCTTCTCCTTATTAAGCTCTTTTTCCGCCTCATCACGCTCGCGGCTGAGCATTTCCCTCATGGATGCCTGGGCCATTCTGAATTGCTTTTCAAAGTAAGCGTTAATCTCTGCTCCATACAGCAGCAGATTCATACAGATATACAGCCACAGCATCACCATGATCAACGCAGTCAGGCTTCCATACATATTGCTGAAGCCTGGAAACATGTCAAAATAAATAGAAAAGAAATAGGAAAACAGGGACCACCCTGCTGCAATCAGAAGAGCTCCCGGCACCTGACTTTTAAAAGTAGCTTTACGGTTTGGAAGCATTTTATACAAAATCAGAAAGATCAGAAACAGTCCGGCAAATACAAGCGCCGTCCTGGCTCCAATGATCTTTCCGATAATTCTCCCAAGGAATGGAACGTACTTTCCTGCCATAATCTGAATCTGATTTCCAAGAACCAGAAGCAGAAGACTTGCAATAATTGCAATGCTGAACAGAAATGTATAAACAACTGCATACATTCTGGTAATCAGCCAGTTACGGGTCTCATGGACGTGATAAATGCTATTCAGTCCGTTCGTAAGGGATTGCATGGCTTTTCCTGCAGACCACAATGCCATGATAGCAGAAATCGGAACTACCGCCGTGCTTCTGCCATATACTTCTGATACAATGGTAAGCACAAAATTCTGTATATTGTGGGGCACAAATGCCCGGATGGTTTCGCTGACCATATTGTATGTTAAAGGTGTATATCGAATTATAGTCGTGAGAAACAGAATAAACGGAATAAAAGACATAATCAGGAAATATGCTGCCTGTGCCGCATAAGCTCCCACATGGTCTCCATTTGCCCTGTCCATAAAACCGAACAGAAGCTGGAGAACGCTCTGTTTTTCTTTCTTCTTATCCATATGATTGCTCCTGTTACATTTTCGTAATCATTTTTTGTATCATATCACGAAACATGCTTTCTGTCTACTTTTTCCTGGTGTTACTGTTCTTTCCGTTCACAGCAACAATTACTGTTCACTCCATAATCAGTAAACGCTTCGCGATGCACAAAAAGACGAACCTTCCTGTGACAAGCACAAACAGCAGCGTTTGCTGCGCAAACTTAATTCTCGGGTTTTCTGTGAACTTTGTTCACAAAAATACCTTGCAAAATGTCATGTTTCCCGCTTTGACAGGTTATTCCCCACCACTTCCAACGTAATATCCTTAAAAAAATAATTTAGGATTTCCTGCCAGCCATAGCCTTCCCTGGCCATTTCATTTGCCCCGTTCTGGCTCATTCCCACACCGTGTCCATACCCTTTCCCCTGAATCTGTACTGCCTTACCGGATTTCACGTTCAGTTCAAAATAGGCGCTTGGCAGAAGATTACTGCCGTTCACAATACTTCCATCTTTTTCTGTAATCAAACACCCTGCCGGGGAAAGAAATTGCCGTATTTCATATTCGCCTTCCAGCTGTATACTTTTATTTTCCGTCACAATCTCCATTCCCGTAACTGCACCACTGATATTCTTTTTAATAACCTGAAGCCCTATAAATTCCCCGCTGCCTTCCAGATTTCCCGATCGTTTCTCTAAAGTTTCCCAGGGAATTTCCACGCTCCAGCTGCTCCATGGCATATTCTGGTCAAAATCACATTCTACACTTTTCAGATAAGCTGCTGACCTGTCTGCTCCCCATATCTCATCTGTGCTTGTCCTGCCTGCTGATGTAGAAAAATAATAAGCCGTGATCGGTTCTCCATTCTGGCATAGGATCTGACCTTTTGTATCCTGTACTGCTTTATTTGTTCTTTTATCTGCCCCAAAATTGTTGTAAACCTGATAATTCACGCTGTCATCTACATCCACCCCATATTTTTCCAGACTGTTTTCCTGTATCTGGCAAACTGCATAGGTTCTGGCACATACTGCCTGGGCCATCAATGCCTGTTCTTCATAGGATGCAGGCATTTCACTTGGGACTACAGCTTCCAGATAAGCTTCCAGGGACAATTCATTAATAATCAGCAGCCCCTGCGCTGTCTTTTTAATTTCCAGAGTTCCATAATAAACAGGAGGATTCTGAGCTCTTTCAATAGAGGGAATCGCAATGCCATCAGTTCCCCCGTCCAGAAGCAGACTATCATTCTGGAGCTCCTGTGAATCCGGGGTGTAGGTATGTTCTTTTCCTTTTTGTTCTATGGTTACTGACTGGTGATAACAGGATTGCCAGGACGAGTCTGTGAGCAGAACGCGAATGGAAGGCTCTCGTTGTTGCACCTTGTTTTCGTCAGTTTCCTTTTTCTTTTCTTTCTGCTCCCTTTTGGCACTTTCTTCACTCCTCTTGTTCATTTCTGCGGCTTTTCCAAACAAAAGCAGCCAGCCCAGCAGTACAATCAGAAAATAATTCAATCCATAAAAAAATCTGGTCTTCTTCATACAAAAGTATATGAAGAAAACCAGACAAAAATATCTGTATTGTAATTATTTTCTTACGTCAAATTTATATGCGGTAAAAGACTGATACTTCTCACCAGCTTCAAGTACTGGTGAATGGAATGCTTCCACATTTACTGCATTTGGTTCAACCTGTGTCTCAAGGCAGAAGCCTTCACGCTTGTTGTAAACATGTCCATTCTTACCCTTCTCATCAATAACAAAATTACCGGCATAGAACTGCACACATGGACAATCCGAAATCACATCCATCGTAATACCAGAGGTCTCATTGTAAGCAACTGCAACCGTTCTCCGACTGCCTTTCGCGTAATTGTCAGTCACATAATTGTGGTCATATCCGCCAGTGTACTTCAGCTGCTGGAAGTCTGCCTCGATTTCCTGGCCAATCTTTTTCGCCTTATTAAAATCCATAGGAGTACCCTCTACTGCTGCATATTCGCCTGTAGGAATAGAGAACTCATCCACCGGATTATAATCTCTGGCATGGATCGTAAGATATGTATCAAGAACCTTGCCGCTTCCCTCCCCTGTAAGGTTGAAGTAGGAATGGTTGGTCATATTTGCCAGTGTCGCCTTGTCACTGATTCCGCTATAGTAAATCTGCAGGGTATTGTCCTCTGTAAATTCATATGTAACAGACACCTGGAATTCTCCCGGGAATCCATTCTCGCCATCCGGGCTGATTCTGGAAAAAGTAATGGCATTTTTGTCAGAATCTGTATTCTTAACAGTCCAAATCTTCTTCTCGAAGCCATTGGGGCCGCTGTGAAGATTATTGTCATTCTCATTCTTGTCAAGCTGGTATTCCTGTCCATAAAGGGAAAATCTGGCACCTGCGATACGGTTTCCGCTTCTTCCTATGATCGCACCAAAGAAGCAGCCATTTACTTCGTACTGCTGAACATCGTCATAACCAAGCACTACATCTGTAAGCTCCCCATCTTTGTCCGGAACGCAAAGCTTCACAAGAATGGCACCGTAATCCATCACTTCTGCACATGCACCGGATTTATTCTCCAGATGGTATAAAGTAATCTCTTCCCCAGAGGTTAAGTTTCCAAATTTCTTTGCTGTAACACCCATATTACCTGCCTCCCTGTTCTAAAAAATCCCAGAATGCCGTTCCCTTTCTTTTGACGCCTAGCTAACCGCTAGGTGGGTATCCTCAACAGGACTTCTGCCTACCACAACGAGAGGTCTGACATCCGCACTGCGATATTGGATTCCCTTGATGTCAATGTAGGTTCAAAAATAAAAGGGGCCTCGCACATCCCAGGATTCATTTTCTAAAAATAATTATACTCTAGTATATACTGTTTTTCAACAGAAAATGCACAAATTCTTTTTACTGATTTTTAACTGATTTTTAGAATCTCTTTCACAGTTGCAGGCATATCTTCTGCATCTACTACCCGGTCATGAAGTACTGGTGCAGTACGGATATCGTTGACTGCCTTCGGAACTGCCACCCCGGAAAGCTTCTCAAGTGCGTCTGCAAGCCCGAAATCGTCCAGATTCTCATGTCCCTCGGAGATTGCATCCATAACACTTCTGGTAAACTTGTATGGACTTGCTGTAGAAGCAATAACTGCCGGAATCTTATCTCCGGTATCTTTCACATATTTTTTGTATACGCCAGCAGCAACTGCAGTATGTGTATCAATCACATAATCACTTGTCTTATATACTTCGCGGATAGCTTCCTTCGTCTCTTCTTCGGAGCAGTAGTTTCCATAGAAATCCTTCAGCTGGGCTTTCATCTCAGGTGTAATAGTGTATTCACCACCCTTGGAAAGATTTTCCATAAGTTTTGCACACTCCTCAGGATTTCCGCCTGTAATGCGATAGATCAGGCGCTCCAGATTGCTGGAAATCAAAATATCCATAGATGGAGAACTGGTAAGGATAAAATCTCTCTTTCTATTGTATGTACCTGTGGAGAAGAAATCAAACAGAACCTTGTTCTCATTAGAAGCACAAATCAGCTTGTTCACCGGAAGTCCCATCTGTTTTGCATAAAATGCTGCCAGAATGTTTCCAAAATTTCCTGTAGGAACTACTATATTGATCTCCTGTCCGGCTTCGATCTTGTTCTGGCGCACCAGCGCAGCATATGCATATACATAATAAACGATCTGGGGAACAAGACGTCCAATGTTAATGGAGTTTGCAGAAGAGAACTGGAATCCAGCCTGGGAAAGCTCTGCTGCCAGTTCTTTATCATTGAACATTTTCTTTACAGCTGTCTGGGCATCGTCAAAATTACCTGTGATACCCACAACGTAAGTATTGGCACCTTTCTGGGTTACCATCTGCTTCTCCTGGATCGGGCTTACGCCATGTTTCGGATAGAATACAATAATCCTGGTTCCCGGAACATCGGCAAAACCTGCAAGTGCTGCTTTTCCAGTATCTCCGGAGGTCGCAGTCAGGATAACGATTTCATTTTTTACATTATTCTTTCTTGCTGCAGTCGTCATAAGATATGGCAAAATGGAAAGTGCCATGTCTTTAAATGCAATTGTAGGACCATGGAAAAGTTCCAGATAATATGCCCCGTCAGCTTCCTTAAGAGGTGCGATCACATCTGTGTCAAACTTCTTGTCATATGCTCGGTTGATACAAGTGCGCAGCTCTTCTTCTGTAAAGTCAGTAAGAAGGCGGCTCATTACCTGATAAGCAGTTTCCTGATAAGTCATTCTGGAAAGTTCATCCATAGAAACATCAAGTGCCGGAATCTGTGTTGGTACAAACAGTCCTCCATCTTCAGAAAGTCCCTTTAAAATAGCCTGGGAAGCGGTTACCGGTTCTCCTTTTCCTCTGGTGCTCTGGTACATTACCTGCATTTGTTATTCCTGCCTTTCGCTTATTGTTATGAGGTACACATTCCGGAATCTGTAACCTTCCGACAGTCATCCTCTCTTTGTTATCATATTTTAACTTTACAGGTATTATACATACTTCACCGTGCTAAATCAACACCCAATTTGAAAAAGCCACCTGGAATTGTAATTTCCTGGCGGCTTATATCTCCTTATTACAGAATGTTACTGTTATTAAAATATTATTTTTTCACCATCTGAACAACGTTTGTGTCATCTTCTGAGGTTTCATTCTCAGTGTTCTGTGACTTAGCTTCATCCGGGTAGGTGTAAAACTCGTGAACACCATATTTAAATAATTTTTTTAAATCCTTATCAAACCAGGACACGTTCTTTTTGTCCGCAGCAGAACGCTGAACAAAGAACAGAGCTCCTTCTGAATAGTCAGTTCCCTCTAATGCCTGTTTCACAGCTTCCCTGGTCTCATCTGTTACCGTTACTTCATAAAACTTACCATCGTAAACAGGTGAAAACTGAGGAATTCCATTTCTCTGATCCAGAATAACACCTGTAATGGTATCTGGAAATTCCTCATGGGAAAGGCGGTTCATAATTACATTTGCGATCAGTACACGACCTTTAATGTCCTCTGTGCCCGCCTCTGCCTCTACTATATGAAGCAGGTTATCATAATCTGCGTCCGACATGATCTTCGGATTTGCAGACATGGATACTGCAGCTGCATCAAGGCTCGCAACTGTATCAGCCATAGAGTCCCCTACATTCAGCTCATCCACGTTTCCTTTTATCTGCTTCACGCGCTGGCCTACCATGACTCTCTCGCATGAAGTTCCAATTCTTGTTACAGATGTTCCTGCTGATGGAGTATCTGCAACACTGGTTACCATACCGGCAATTCCTGTAGGCAGATCATACTCTACATTTCCAAGGTCAGTCCAGGCATCCGCGGATCTGTTCTCTTTGTCCGAAGCTGCATATACCTGACTCCGTGGACCAAACTCCGCCACCTTCGTTCCAACTGCCAAAATCATTGCCAACGTGGCGCAGGCGCTAAGAGCTACAAAATTATGTACAAGAGCATTTCCATTCTTTTTTTTCTGGGCATTGCTCTTGCAAGTTGTTACATGTTGTAAACTTCTTTTTAATTTCATATTCTTCTTTCCTTGCACTTCTGTTATGTTTTGATTTCTTTTATTATTCATTCTGTAACATTTCTGTAATTTATAGGAAAATTATATTTAATAAACTCCCAAATGTCAAGTTTTTTTTGCTTTCTATAGCTTTTTTCTCTAAAAACAGGTAAAAAAAGAAAGACGACAAGAAAGAAATAGGATGATTCATTCAAAAATCATGTAATATTTTTGATAAATTTACCCTGTTTCTATTTGTCCCCTTTTATTCTTAGGTATGGTTGTTTCTCCCCTTCTTATGGATTTTATTATAGCTTTTCTTTTTCGATTCGTCAAACCTTTTTTATCGCTGAATTCTGACAAAAAGCGCCGTTACCTTTCAAAGCAGCAAACCACCGCACAGTCTTTTTTATAAACTGATTTGCGGTGGTTTTTTATCAAATATACTTCTTATTATAAATAAGGTTTAAACAAATCTCTCAGCGGTTATTAATTGCTGTTACAAGTGCATCAATGGAAGCACGGATAATATCCGAATCTACGCCTGCTCCCCACGCCATAGTTCCGTCAGGTTTCTTGATTCCAACATATGCTATAGCCTTGGAACTGGAGCTACGCTCTAACGCATGTTCCTGGTATACTTCCAGAGAATACTTCAATTCGTATGCTTTCTTCAGGGCATTGCTCACTGCGTCAAGACGTCCATTTCCCACAGCCTCTGTGGTAATTGTTTTTCCATTAAATGTGGAGGTTACCTTAGTTGTAATTCCCTCGCTCGTCTGCTGGAAGTGCACTTCATTAATGCTGTACGGCTGTCCCACATTCTCAAAAGTCTTTTTGAACAGATCAAAAATTTCATCTGGATGAAGCTCTTTATGAAGGTGATCGGAAACACCCTTGGCTGCGTAACCCATTGCCTCACGCATTTTTGGCGGAAGGTTCAGACCGTATTTTGTTTCCAGAATGTAGCCTACGCCGCCTTTACCAGACTGGCTGTTGATACGGATAACATCTGCATCATAATTACGTCCAACATCTGTGGGATCAATTGGCAGATACGGAACTGTCCAGCGATTCGGATCTTTTTCCTCGATCCAGTGCATGCCTTTGGCAATTGCATCCTGATGGGAACCAGAAAATGCTGCAAAAACAAGTGCGCCACTGTATGGACTTCTCTCTCCAACTGTCATTCCCGTGCAACGCTCATATACTTCACAGATGTGAGGCATATCGGAGAAGTCAAGCTTCGGATCTACTCCCTGGGAATACATGTTCATTCCAAGTGTTACAATATCAACATTACCAGTACGCTCTCCGTTTCCAAAAAGAGTTCCCTCGATGCGGTCTGCTCCGGCAAGAATTCCCATTTCAGAATCTGCCACACCACAACCTCTGTCATTATGAGGATGTAAAGAAACGATTACATTTTCACGGTGAAGCATATGTTTGCACATATACTCAACCTGACTTGCATATACATGCGGCATGGAATGCTCCACTGTTACCGGAAGGTTGATGATACATTTGTTGTCCGGAGTTGGCTGCCATACATCGATAACTGCATTGCAGACCTCAAGGGCATATTCCGGCTCAGTTCCTGTAAAGCTCTCCGGGCTATACTCGAACTGGAAGTTTCCTTCTGTCTGTTCAGCCAGTTCTTTTAATAATTTCGCACCTTCTACGGCAATCTTTAAAATCTCTTCTTTAGATTTCTTGAATACCTGTTCACGCTGTGCAACAGATGTGGAATTGTATACGTGAACAATGGCTTTGGGTGCACCTTTTACAGCTTCAAAGGTTTTACGGATAATATGCTCCCTGGCCTGTGTCAGTACCTGGATCGTAACATCTTCAGGAATCAGTTTGCGATCGATCAAGGTACGAAGGAACGTATACTCTGTCTCAGAAGCAGCTGGAAATCCTACTTCAATCTCTTTAAATCCAATCTGTACAAGAAGTTTGAAAAACTCAACCTTCTGTTCCAGGCTCATTGGGATGACAAGTGCCTGGTTTCCGTCACGAAGGTCTACAGAACACCATGCAGGTGCCTTGTCAATATAGTCCTTTTTTGCCCAGTCCATACAGATTTCTGGTGGAAGATAATACTGTTTTTTGTATTTGCTTACATTCATCATTTTTTCATTCCTCCATATTGTAAATTTAAATTTTCTCTTTTCTGTGACGGAAGGATTCTTTGTCTGCCCTGTCAGAACTCTGTCTGATAAAGCAGGTTTATATGGCAGCAAATTTCAATGAGGTTGCTATCACATAAAAAAAGCCCTCCAACTCTGCACACATACAGGTGCAAGAGACGGAAGACATACATCCTACGCGGTACCACTCTTATTTCATGAATAGAATCCATACACTTATCGGATACGGGATTACTCCTTATATCCTTTCCCTGTAACGGTGGAATCCGGCTGTGTCTACTCTCGCTTCTTCTAACCATTCGAAGTAATTTCAGACAGCTGCTCCAAGGCGAGTTCTACAGTTTCCTTCCGTCATCTCACACCACCCGATGACTCTCTGTGCTCTGGCACCTGTGTACTACTCCTTATCAAAGCATTTCTCTTATATGTTCTTTGTGGTTATTACCTTAACATTTTTCAAGTCACTTGTCAATGACTAATCGGGGCAACAGGATTTGAACCTGCGACCTCACGGCCCCCAAATGACTTTCTTAATATACTCCATAAATCCTTAAAAATCAAGTGTTTTATTTGTTTGATAATCAAATATTTTTGATTACCTTGATTACTTTTGTTGTTTTACCTCAATATCTTCAATAATTTTTGTCTTATATTTCAAGTCTGTTGTATCAAAAGTGTAATATTTTTCATTTACTTCTTCAGTATGACCAAGTAAAGAAGCAGCAACAGTTGTAGAAACTCCATTACATTTCAATTTAGAATTTACTGTTTTTCTAAAAGAATGAATTCCTCTGTTCCTTATTCCTTGCTGCTTGCATTTGTTCTTAATACAAGAAGATACTTTTGGTGCATGAATCCTACCGTCTTTATCAGCGAACACCCATTCGCACAAAAATCCATTTATCTGTTCAACATATTTTACTGTGTTAAACAGCTTCTCAATCTCTTTAGTTTTTGGGAAAACTCTGTCTTTCTTATTTTTAGTCTTGTCAATGAAATACTCTTTTGTAATCCTATCGTATTTTTCAGACTTGTTAATAACAATGTAATCCATCTTAATGTCTTCCCATTTAAGCGCAACAATTTCTCCAACCCTCATCCCTGTTAAAGAAGCTAACTGTACTGCATATGTAGGGATATAATCTGGTTTTTTCTCATGGTCAAGATCAAATCTCTCATGTAGACTGTTCAAATCCAAATCAGAAAAAATTTTCTGCTCTAAAGGCTTTTCTTTCTCTACACAATATTGATAGAACTGTTTTGCCTGTAAGAATTCCATAGGATCACCAACAATGGCTTTATTTACTCTTGCACTGTAGATTGTATTTTTAATATAACTGAATAATGTCTTACAAGCCTTTTTGCATAGTGCTTTTTCTTTGACTGTTTTTACGATAAAAACCTTTATGTCTTCTTCCGTCATGTCCTGAATATTCTTTTTTACAAATGAAGTATTGTCAAAATATCTTTTGCGGTCTGTATTATATTTGCATACGGTATTGTGACAAACCAGAGTATCTTGAACACTACGCCAATGCTCATAAGCATCTTTAAAAGTTTTGATCTTGCGTTCTTCTTTTTTTGGATTTTGGCGGTAATATTGAATCACTGCTTTTTCAATGGCTGCCTTTGTAGACCTTTTCACCTGTTTACGTCCATCTTTGCCATCTGGTAAATATGTATACCACTTTTGATTATTTCCTTGCCATATCTTATATTGATGATTTTGTAAAATTTCCGCATTCTTCATCATCTCAATTTGATCCTGCAAATGTGGTAAGTTGATGATACCATTTTTGATTGCAAAATTCAACATTTCCTGTTCATTTGATCCAAGTCCCATTACTGCTGCATTTGTTGTTTCCTGTGTTACACAATTTGTTATTTCCATAAAAATTACCTCAATATATTCAAAAAGAGCTTCCAAGAAGCCATTACCAGTTGCAGTAATTTCTTCTTAAAAGCTCTTTATTATAATTCTAAAAAAATTACATCATTCAAAAATCACTCATGAAGCATTTCACTTCAATGCAAACTTCTGAAATCTCTTACCTGTTTCTTGTCATGTGCCTGGATTTTCTTGTCCAAGTGTTTGTCAATTTCTTTCAAAATAGAATCTGTATCTTGCGCACCATCAATATAGAAGTTATTTACATAAGTGTTCCCACTTAGATTTTGAATATTTTGGATATTCTTTTCTATAGCTTTTGCCATTCCAGCATAATCAGGCATGTTTTTTTGTGTAGCAATAGTTGAGTTATCTAACAATTGTTTCGTGAAGTCTGCTGTAAACACTTTGTCTCCCTGGCTCAGAAAAGTGAGCGTACCGTATTGCTTTGAAAAGACAGACTCCATACCCTTCTCATTCACTCTGTACATTCCAGATTTTGGAACATAGTCAGTACCGGAAGCATAACCTTTAATATCACTTAAGCCAGACTGTGAAATCTCACTATCTGATAATCCGTAATGTCTTAATATTGAAGAAATAGCATTGATTGTTCCGGCTGTGGATAGTCCTGCATTCTTCACAGCATCATTAATAGCTGTAGTCATTTCTTCCATATTAGAGCTTATAGTATTAATCCATTTATCCAGATCTTCACTCATATCAGTAGACAACTTGTCAAGTGCGTCTGTCTGCATACTATAAGCATGATCTGTGATTGTATCATTCAGATCATCTTTTGCGGATTGCAGCTGTTCTTGCAGTTTTGCTTTTCTTGCTTTGTCTTCAGCACTAGTGGATCCTTCCAACGCTGCAATTTGTCTTTCCAACACCTCAATATCCTTGGTTTTGTTCTTCAGTGTTTTGTCATAGTCATAATAGCTTTTCTTAGCTGACAAAGCTTCTTTCCTCTTATCAATGACCTTGTTTAATACATCCAATTCTGCCTGGGACTGGGATTTCACCAGCTCCAAAATGGAATTTCTGGAAGAATATATATTTGCAGTGGTGCTCTTGATATTTTCATCAATATCTTTCAACTTCTGGTTATATTCATCTTCACCAAACTTCCCAGCGTTGTAATCGTTGATAATCTGCTGTCTTTCCTTTATATAGGTTTTCAGATTTTCTGTGGAAGCATTGATATCATCAACATCCAATGTAATTGCCAACGCACCTGATTCTGTAAGAAGTCCTGTGTTCTTATCAATCTTCATATCGTCAGATATCAATGCTTTCAGACCATCTAATTTATCACGGAATCTATCAACCTTTTCCGCAGCTCTTTCAAACTGTTCCTCGTAGTAGACACCAATCTGTTGTTGCTTCAATTCCTCAATGGTATTATCGTAATCTGCCACAGCATTTTCGGCTTCTTTGATCTGCGTAGTCATGTCCAACCATTCCTGAGAATTTTCAACAATGGTTCCTGCGGCAACGCCATCATTTAACTGCTTCGTCAGTTCATTAACTTCATTCTGTTTAATAGCTCTCTCTGCCTGTTTATCACTGATTTTTGTATCATAGTCAGAAGATTTTTCGTAATCTCCGTGAGCTTTTGTAAGGTCAATGTTCTTTTCATGTGCATTGCTCAATTGTTCCTGATATGATAAAAGTGCTTCATAGTAGGTCTTAGCATTATCAAACTTCGTAGAAATCGCTTCAACGGTAGCCTGTGCAGATTCTACTTCTGCGGTCATTAGATTCTCATTTGCTGTAGCTAATGCATCTGTAGCAATCGTTACATTCTCTGCTTTTTTCTTGGAATCAGCAAGAGCATTATTGTAGGCATTCAGAATCTTCAACTGTTTCGTGTCCGTGATTCCAGTTGTATCAATCGCCTTACCAGCTGCCATTTTCTTTTTCTGTGCTGCTGTCAGTGTCTTACTATTTTTATACTTTTTCTGTAGATTAGCTAATTTCTTATCAGCTGCAGTTTTCTGATTCTTTGCTGTCGTAACATTAGCATTCGCCTGTTCCACTGCTTTCTTCCTTGCTTCCTGTTCTGATTTCTTCCCAGATACTTGTTCGTCAACCAGACCATTCATGTAAGAAAGAGAATTACCGGAATCATAAGCATTAAGCGCTGTATTCACATTAGACTTCATGGATTTATATGTAGAATTGGATGAATTGTAGTTAGATTTCGCCGTAGATAATTTAGATTTTGCAGATGTGGCTTTCTTATTCGCTTTGGTCTTGTTTGTCACAGCCTTATTATAAGCGTCAGCTTTTTTCTTCTGGGAACCTGACATACCAGTAGAATCAATTTTCTTACCAGCTTGAACCTGTTTCTTCTGTTCATCAGTAAGATTTGTTTTCAATAAGGATTTTGCAGTGGATTTCACTTTATTATTTGCTTTCTTCTTTGCTGTAGACGCTTTCTTATTAGCCGTTTTTGCAGCCTTTAATGTTTTATTATCCGCTTTCTTCTGATTCTCGGCATCTGTCAGATCAGATTTCATTGTCTCAGCAAGAGCTGCTTGAGTTGAACCACCTTTTGTTGCAGCTGTAAGCCTGGAAGATACTGCATTTATACCGTTATATCCTGTAGTCAATCTATCAATCTTTTTCTCGGCTGCTTCAGTTGGCATATTCGCCCACTGTTCAAAAAGCTTTTGTTGTTCATTTCGTAAATCCACTACAGCTTGCTTGCAATCTTGAGCTTTTTCATACCATGATTGATACTGCTCAATTGCTTCTGCTAAAGCTTTTCCTTCGTCTGTTGAAGTGTCCATGTCCTCAACACGGTAAGCACCAGATTGCACCAATCTCTGATACTTCTTTGGAATAGATACATTTATCTCGTCGCCATCACTATCATAATATGTGTAGTTCTTGGCTACAGAGTTAGCCTTTTTCATATAAGCAAGCTCACCTTTGCTATTGGAAGAGATTTCTTTGCTCATGGTTTTCATTTGCTTCTTCAACAATGAAGTCTTGAATGCTGAAGAAATAAAGTCTGTAACCTGGTCGGAGAATTTCTTAACTTTCTTCTCCCATGTTTTAAGCCGTTCAGCTACCCAATCAAGAGTTTTCTTAGATTTCTTGGTGGCTTTTGTGGAATCATTTGTTGCTTTGGTATGGCTTTGAGTAGCCTTGGTATCTGCATTTGTAGCATTGGTAGCCTTGGCTGTATTACCACCAGATATAACTGACTTCTGAGCCTGTTTCACACTGATTCCACCTGTTACCATGGCATTTCCAGATACAAAAGCTTTACCGGATATATCAGGACTTGTACCGGACGCTAATGCGACTGCTCTTGAAGCTGTGAAACCGTTACTCAAAAGTTCTTCAGTCTGTACATGATTAAATACAATTGCTCCTTGTGGAATATTCACAAATTCGGCTCCGTTATCTCCAACTGTATACCATTTTCCGGTATGAGGATTTACGCACATTTCACGACCTAATTCGCCCACAAGAGTAGTTCCAGGACGCTTATTGCCCCAATCACCTGTAACTTTAGCAGTTCCAGATACGTGAGCTGTCCCATTCACGCTATTAGCTCCATTAGTAGGAGCAGAAGTGTTTCCCCAATTAATGTGTCCTACAGCCTGAAATTGAGTTTTTACCTGTGAAATATCATTACTCCACAACACCGTACCGTCACTTTTCTTTTGAGCAGCGGCGTAAGCATCAACTTTTGTCGTATCGTTATCCCAATCAACTTCACCTTTTGCATCATGTTTGGTTTCTTGGAATCCAATAATAGCAGAATCATCAATTCCAGCCTTTACCATGACTTCATTTGTAAGCTTATTACTAATGCTGTCCTGGATTGTATCTATCGAAGAATCATCTATAGACAATGTAGCTTTTACATTTGTATCAAGCCCTTTAATCTTATCCGCTACAGCTTCCACATTTGCCTGGGCTTCTGACGTGTCCATTCCAAGTGTCTCCTGCATCTGCAATGTGTTCTGCGCTGTCTGGAACTCTTGAAGTAATCCAACAGCTTCTCCAATCTTACCGGAAACCTGGCTTACATCAACATTCATTACAGCTGGTGCTTCCAACTCTTGTTTCTGAGCTACACAATACTGAATTATGGTATTTGCCTGATCGACTTCTGATGAATCTACACCGACCTTTGCTTTAACACTGTTCATCTCTGATATAGTATCATCCAATGCAGAACATTTTTCTTCTGTCGTTTCCAGATCAGATACATCAAGATTGATTTTTAGGTCTTCATTCCCAGCTACACTTCGTAATGCTTCTGAAGCTTCTGTAGCAGCCATGGCAATATCACCCATGGATTGAATACCCTCGTCCGACCAGTCAAAATTTGCTCCAAATTCCTGCATCTCACCGAACATTGCTTGAACCATAGGCATAGATAAGTTCATTCCTTCAGCAAAATCTTCCATAGTCTTGCCACCTGCTACCTGGTAGTTTTCACCTGCTTCATCAAGTACCATAAGACCTTTATTCATTGCTTGCTGACAAAACTCTTCTATATTAAGTCCAGCTCTTTCCCCATTTTCATTGTGAGTAAACAGATTGTCAATACTGCTCAAGTAGGAATTGATTGCATTTTCATCTGTGCTATCGACCGTATCAGGAATAAGAAAATCCAAAGAAGCTTGATAATCTTTACGTCCAACTCTTCCATAGATATCTGAATCTGTGTTATTCAAAACATCATCTATCTGTTTAGATGCCGTAATTGCATCGTCAAACATATTACCTGATTCAGAAGCATTCTGTGCGTCTTTCCACTGCTGATAAATTCCTATGGACTCCATCAATGAAGAATTTAATAAATCAAGTTGTCCGCACTGCTCCACAATTGCATCATTGCTTGCAAGTAATCCGTCAATCTGTTCCTGAATGCTCTCTGCGCTCTTACCTGTTGCGTCTGTATTGTCAATGAGTTTCTGGCGCAAAGCTTCAATCTGCTTGGCATTTTCTAAGTATTCTTGCTGTTTCTGTGCTTTTGCTGTGTTATTGGTAGCAACCTGTTCTTCCACTTTTGCTTTTGTTAATTTTTTAACATTCTCTTCGCTAAGTACCAAACTTCCATTAACGAATTCCAAAGCCGATCTATAATCAGCCAGAGCGTCAGAGTTAAAATCATCATAGCTGACTGATACGCCAATAGCCTGAGAATCTAATGCCCCTTGTACAGCACTGATTTCTTGCAATAAGCTTGAACTGTCCTCTTTCGCAAGATCAGAGAAGGACATATCCACATTGCTTGCACTATCAGCTACATTGTCCAATCCATCTGCGGACATATTGCTGATATAACCCAGATTTCCCAATGCCGTAATTAAAGGTTGAATCTCACTAGCAGATTTTCCAGTAATGATTCCTGCATTTTTAGCAGCTTCTACAAGATAATTAATGGAATCCACATCACCTGAACCAACAGCAGCCTTAAAGTCTGAATCATCCATATTTAACTTCTTGATCTCTTCAGCTACAGATTGTAAATGTTTCTGGAATCCATTTTCACCCTCACCGGATAAAGCCTGGTTGAACTCATTGGCTTTTATGGCAGCCGTGTTTAGCTGATCTCCAATCTCCTTAAATTGTGAGGAATACTTAGAGGCATCTGTGTTCATAAGAACCTGAACACTCTTGTTGATATCATCATAATATTGCTTTGCATCTGCAATCTCGTCTGCATTTCCATTTGATATTGCATCATTGTATTTATTTATAGCGCCTTCGTATTTATTTAACCATTCCAACGCAGTCTTCCCAGAGTATTGTTGTTTATCGGAAAATAACTCAGCTTGTTTCGCCTGGTTGTATAAGTCCTGATATTCTGTCAACACCTCATTTGCTGATTCTAAACCACTTGAAGCATTAGATAATAACCCGTTCAAAACATCATTTTCACCATACTGTTCCTGAATCGTATTCATCTCATTCATAAAATCATTTAAAGCTTCGCTAGCGGTACTTGCATCAGCATTGAACTGAATATTTACAGTACCCATATCATCAAAACCCTTTTGCAGGTCAAAAACCTCGGCACCGTATTTATCTTGCAATTTCTTTACAGCTGCATTTATTGCTGTAGCTTGACTGGTTCCATCGTCAAAATACTGTCCTAAGAATGTATGTCTATTCTTCTCCATCTGCTTTTCAGCTTCATCAATACCCTTTTTATTCTCATTCAGGAAACGTTTGGATTCTTCAGTAGATAACTCCTTCAGTTTGGAAATCTGCTGATCCAATGAACCATTCACTAAATCTATGCCCTGTGCCTGATTACCGTAGCTCTCTGTTAAGGAATCCTGGATTTCCAACAGATCAGATTTCGCCTGATAAGCTTCCTCTTCAGTCAGTGTGCCATTATCCAATGCTGTGCGTAATTCCGTAATCTTATCAATGTTGCTCTGCAATGAGGTATTATTATCCTCCCAAGCGTTTCCAGCTTCTTGCGCTTTGTCCACTGCTTCTTCAATTGATCTTTTGTATGCGGAAAAAGCGGATACGGCAGCTGTTACACTTGCAGCAATTAAGATCAGAGGATTTGCTAACAACGTTGACATTAACCCAGAAAGCGCAGAACTCAATGAAACTGTTGCTCCGGTAGCAGTCGTTTCAGCACTTGCTAATCCCATAGAAGCAACCGCAGCACTCGCCTGTGCTTCAGTCATGCCTTGCCCCATCAGCACTGCTACTCTCTGTGCATCTGATAATGCTGTACTGGATAATACAAGTTTGGTCTGAGATTTTGAAAGACCTTTCGTGAGATTAATTAGACTTGCCATATTAGAAGTGTCAAATGTTCCTGTGGACTCCGCTGCTTTAACCATCTTCAGAGCATTTGACAAATTGGAAAATTCTTTTGTTGCACCGGTAGCCATACTTACTAACTGACTAAGAGCATAGGTCGCACCAGCTGTTCCAAGTCCTGCCAATGCTCCTTTGAGAAGTCCTGTTTTCTCCGTGAAGTCTACAACTGCTTTTGATCCATCCAAGAATCCAGCATATAGGTCACGAGAAATCACACTGGAAGATAATGATTCCAGGGAAGCCTTTAAGGAATTGGTTTTTGCTTCAAGTCCTTCCAAGTAGAGATCAAACTTTTGCTCACCACTGCCTTCTGAATTTGCAGCAACGTCTGTGTACTTCTGTACACGGTCATAATTCTCCATGAGGACTCTAAATTGATTCTGCATGCGTTGGCCACTAAAAGAAATCGCAATGGCGTTTTGCTGTGCCTGATTCAATGTATCCCACTTGGAAGCAAGTGCATCTAATACGTCTGAAGCACTGTTATACTCCGTCATTGTTTTTCTAAGATTAATTCCCACGTTTGCAAGTGTAGCTTCAACATCAGACAGCTTCTCAGTAGTTCCGTCCTCGTCTACCAGTTCCAACTTCCCGGCTTTTATATTAGTCATACGAGTTAGAATAGACTTCATAGCAGTTCCCACAGTAGACATACTTTGCTGTGTGACTTCACCGATAGTTGCCACATAACTCAATAGACGGTCCATAGAGATTCCGGCTTGATCCGCAGTAACAGCAACACGAGACATTGCTTCAGCTAGACCGGCTGAATCTGTAGCCGAAACGAGGTCAACTGACGAAATCTTATCAACTACCGACTCAGCTGCATCAGCCTGTAATTTATATCCATTCAAACTTGCGGTAAGATACTTGGTTGCATCTTCAGAGGACATATCACCGACTTTAGAAAGAACCATTGATGATTTTACAAGGTTATTTACTTCCTCAATGCTTTTTCCCTGTCTCAACCAGGCATCTGCACCCTCACTAACTTGTGTAGTAAGTGATCCCAACTCTTTTGCCAGTGCATTATAATCATTCATCATACCATGAACTGTATTATAATTAGCTCCCGTGGCAAGCTGCAAAGCTATTGTGGCATCGTCCAATTCTTTGACCGTACTCACTGCATCTCTGGCAGCGTCACCAACTTTATAAATAGCATCAGTCAACAAATTTGCTGCGGTAAATGTGCTAAAAGCGTCTTTCAGTGTATTGCCAAAACTCTGGAACACACTCTGTCCCTGGACACCTGCGTTATTAAGACCATTAAGAATATTCTGTAATTCGCTCATTCCAGATGTATCAACCGTCGGGACATTACTTCCACCATTGTTCACAGCACCCTCAACAGAGCTTCGCAGACTATCCGTATTAACCCTCAAGTTGATTTCAACGTCTGTGATCTGATTAACAGCCGCCTGGATATCAGCTGCCATCTGTTCTGAATCAATCTTGAACTTAATAGGTAACTCTACATCTTTCAGTGCAACTTCCAGATCAGCTTCCAAACTCTGCTTATTTACTTGAATGTCTACCTGTACTGGCTCGTCCCCAGTTGCTAATTGACTGATTGCAGACCTCATCTGTGATAGCAACTCTTCATCATTGATCTTCACATTAATCTGAACTGCATCTTCAGCACCAGAGGTAGCAGACAGAATAGCATTCCGGATATCAGATACAATTTTCTCTGTATTAATATCCACATCAAGATCGTATGTATTCTTCACACCTTCTGAAGCAGTCTCAATATTCTGCTGAAGTCTTTCCCTCATTTGATTAGCCATAGATATAACTTCATCGAATGCGTCTGCTTTAATACCAGAAAACTGTTCCGGTGTCATGTCCTGTGCAGATATCGTCTGTACCATATCCTGTCGTGCTTGCGTTAATACTTCAAAGGCTCTTTTAATCTGGTCCGCCTGGTTGGTAATATTATCCGCAAAATGTTCCGGGAACATGCTTGTCATTTCGCCCCAGATAGAATCAATGCTTACGCCCTTGCTTGCATCCCTGACAATGTGACCTATATTATTGTTCAATAATTCCTTATAATCATCACCGCTCAATGCTTTCTTCAAATCATCTGATACATATATCTTCTTGTCTTTGAAATAGCTGTAGAACTGATCATAAATCCCCATTTTTCCCTGAATAATATTGGCATTCTGAGAAACACTATTCGCAAGATCACTCAGCCCAGATATAAAAGCTTTGCCCTTGCCACCCTGTAAATTGAACTCCTTACCGTTCCATGTTTTTCCAAGCTCAGACATTACGCTGTTAATCTGGCTCTTAATCTTATTCACTACCGATTTGTCCGTAATATTAAATGCGTCTGCTAACTGTTTACTCAATCCTGATGTATCAATTTTTGTGGCTTTCAATCCTTTTTCAATGCTCTTTGCCAGATTGTGTGCATCATCATTACCTTTAATATCAATATCAAGAGTTACTTTTTGTTTTTTTATAGAATCAAGCTGTTCCTGGACTTTAGATAAATCCAGGTCAGCTCCAATTTGCATTACAAAATCACTCATCTTTTGCATCCTCCTTTATTCTGTTTATTGTAAATATATTTATATTTTTCATAATAATAAAAGATATATAAATATATATTTATGCTATTTTGTTATAAAATCATTGGGTTTTATAAGATAATAAATATAAATAAATGAGTATTATTA
>NZ_JBCOMJ010000026.1:0-75929 GCF_040924225.1 Ruminococcus sp. RTP21484sp1_RTP21277st1_D2_RTP21277_210401
TTGCGCCGGCGAGTGAGCAATCACCATTGTCCGAGTGCGTCCGCCTTGAACAACTTTCAACACACTAAATAGCAATTGATTTATAGGAGATATTATGAATCCAAAAGCTTTAAAATCACTTGAATACTACAAGATCATCGACCAACTGACAGAGAAGGCTTCTTCCCAGATGGGGAAAGACCTGTGCAGGCACCTCCTGCCCTCTGAAGATGTTTACGAAATCCGTCATATGCAGACCCAGACCAGAGACGCCCTCACACGCCTTTTCCAGAAAGGAAACATCTCCTTTGGAAGCGTAAAAGACGTGCGCGGCTCACTGAAACGTCTGGAAATCGGAAGTTCCCTTGGAATTTCCGAACTCCTTGCCATTGCCGGACTTCTGGAAAATACCAACCGTGTCAAAGCCTACTCCCGAAATGAGCGCGGAGATGCAAGAGAAGACTCTCTGGACGGCATGTTTGAGAGTTTGGAGCCATTGACTCCCCTCTCAGCCGAAATCCGCCGCTGCATCATTTCCCAGGACGAAATCAGTGACGACGCCAGTGCCGGTCTGATGCATGTACGCCGCAGCATGAAAGTTGCCAATGACCGCATCCACACCCAGCTGGCCTCTCTGGTAAACGGCAGCGCCCGTAATTACCTTCAGGACTCCGTTATCACCATGCGAAACGGCCGCTACTGTATCCCGGTAAAAGCCGAATACAAAGGTCAGGTTCCAGGTATGATCCACGACCAGTCTTCCACCGGCTCCACTTTATTCATTGAGCCTCTGGCGATTGTCAAACTAAACAACGACATCCGCGAGCTGGAGCTTCAAGAACAGAAAGAGATTGAGGCAGTTCTCGCTACCTTAAGTGAACAGACAGCCCAGAATGTGGACGCCATTCGCGCAGACCTTGACATTATGATCCAGCTGGATTTCATTTTTGCCAGAGCAGGACTTGCACTGGATATGAATGCCACAGAACCCATTTTCAATACAGAGAAACGCATTCACCTGAAACAGGCACGCCACCCGCTCATTCCCAGAAAAAAAGCCGTTCCCATTGACATCCGTCTTGGAGAAGACTTCGACCTCCTTGTTGTAACCGGACCAAATACTGGTGGTAAAACCGTTTCCCTTAAAACAGTTGGGCTTCTGACCCTGATGGGACAGGCGGGACTTCACATTCCAGCCCTGGACCGCTCCGAGCTTTCTGTTTTCCGTGAGGTTTACGCAGATATCGGGGACGAGCAGAGCATCGAGCAGTCTCTCAGTACCTTTTCCTCACATATGACCAACGTAGTGTCTTTCCTGAAAAAAGCAGATCAGGACTCTCTGGTGCTTTTTGATGAGCTTGGCGCTGGTACCGACCCGACAGAAGGAGCGGCACTTGCCATCTCCATTTTGTCTTTCCTGCATGAACAAGGCATCCGCACTATGGCAACCACCCATTACAGTGAACTGAAAGTTTACGCCCTGTCCACTGACGGCGTTGAAAATGCCTGCTGTGAGTTTAATGTGGAAACCCTGCGTCCTACTTACCGCCTGCTCATCGGTGTTCCTGGAAAGAGTAATGCCTTTGCGATTTCTTCCAAACTTGGACTTCCGGACTTTATCATTGAGCGCGCCAAAGATCAGATCAGCCAGAAGGACGAGTCCTTCGAGGATGTACTTACCTCCCTGGAAAACAGCCGCGTGATCATCGAAAACGAGCGTCAGGAAGCAGAGCGTTACAAAACCCAGATTGCTTCCTTGAAACAGGAGTTAGAGTCCAAGCAGGAGAAGCTGGACGAACGTAAAGAGCGGATCTTGCGCGAAGCCAACGAAGAAGCCCGTAAGATTCTTGCAGATGCTAAGGAATACGCAGATCAGACCATGAAAATGTTCCACAAATTCCAGAAAGATCACGTGGACACTGCTGCCATTGAAAAAGAACGCCAGAATCTTAGAAACCGCATGAACAAAGCCGAAAAGGGCATGTCCATAAACACCACCGTAAAGAAACCGAAAAAAGAGCTGAAGCCTAAGGATCTTTCCCTTGGAGACACCGTTCAGGTACTGAGCATGAATCTGAAAGGAACTGTCAGCAGTCATCCCGATTCCAAAGGCTTTCTTTTTGTACAGATGGGTATCATCCGTTCCAAAGTTCATATTTCTGACCTGGAGCTTGTTGACGAACCAGTTATCAACACTCCTGGACTTTCCAGAACAGGAGCAGGCAAAATCCGCATGTCCAAGTCTACCAGTGTTTCCACAGAGATCAATCTTCTTGGAAAAACTGTAGATGAGGCTGTGGCAGAACTGGATAAATATCTGGATGACGCTTATCTGGCACACTTAAAGAGCGTGCGTATCGTACATGGTAAAGGTACCGGTGCCCTTCGAAAAGGAGTACACAATTATCTCCGCCGCCAGAAGCATGTGGCAGATTTCCACCTGGCTGAATTTGGCGAAGGAGATGCTGGTGTTACCATTGTAGAATTTAAGAAATAACTATATTTTATAAGGAGAAACTATGGTTGCTAAACAGAAAATCCTCATTGTCGATGATGACAACAATATTGCAGAGCTGATTTCTCTGTATCTTACCAAAGAATGTTTCGAAACAAAAATTGTAAACGATGGCGAGCTGGCTTTAAAAGAATTTCAGACTTTTCGCCCGAACCTGATTCTTCTGGATCTGATGCTTCCAGGTATTGACGGCTATCAGGTCTGCCGTGAGATCCGCCACACCTCAGACGTGCCGATCATTATGCTTTCCGCAAAAGGAGAAACCTTTGACAAGGTACTTGGCCTGGAGCTTGGCGCCGACGACTACATTATCAAGCCTTTTGATTCAAAAGAACTGGTTGCCCGTGTCCGTGCAGTTCTACGCCGTTTCCAGCCCAAACAGGCTGCAGTTGTAAGTGATGAGAAATGTGCCACTTATCCGGATCTTATTGTCAACCTTACCAACTATTCCGTTACTTATATGGGAAAACAGGTAGACATGCCGCCTAAGGAGCTGGAGCTTCTCTATTTCCTTGCTTCCTCACCCAATCAGGTATTCACCAGAGAGCAGCTTCTGGACCACATCTGGGGCTACGAATATATTGGCGATACCAGAACTGTAGACGTTCACATTAAACGTCTGCGCGAAAAAATCAAAGATCATCCGAACTGGTCTATTTCTACAGTCTGGGGAATCGGATACAAGTTTGAGGTAAAAAGCGAATGAGAAAAACGGTTCACAGCAAACTGATCTGCAGTTACATTTTCATTGGAATTGTAGGCTTCCTTTTCGCTACAGCAGGTGGCTCTCATTTCGTGGAAACCTATCTGGAAGAAGAAGTTGGCGCAAGGCTGTATGACAGTGCTGTACGATTTGCTTCTGATGCTGTCACTGTACAGCAGGTTGCAGACAATGATAGCAAAGGACTGGAAAAGATTATGGATATTCTGGCTTCCGGAGAGGAAGCCGGGATACTGATCCTGGATAAAAATTTCCATGTGATCGTGCAGTCCTCAAATCTGGAATATAACGTCAGTTCTGCGAAATCCACTGCCGATTCTGAAGTTCAGACTTCAGAAACAGATAAAATCCCAGAGAATGGAACATCCTCTGAAAAATTCTCTGCTGCAAACACAATTTCCATCCCCTATTCTGATCTGGACTTCTGGCTTAATACCCAATATCAGATCAGTAATTTTTATGGCTATTTTTCCAGTCCCCATCTTAATGTGATGATATCGGTGGAAAATTCCGGTGTAACAGAAGGCTATGTTACCTACCATTATGACATGCAGCAGCTTTATCAGAAACGAAGCGGTCTTCTTGGAATTCTTCAGATGGTTTTTTTTGCCGTGTATGCCTTGTGCGGACTGCTCCTTCTCTGCTATCAGAAATGGATCCATACTCCAATGCAACAGATCATCAAGGGGGCTTCCGAATATGCCAACGGAGATCTGAGTTATCGCATTCCAGTGAAATCCGAGGACGAAATGGGCTATCTTGCCAAAACCCTGAACTACATGGCAGACAGGATCAACCAGAACGGAGAATACCAGCGCACCTTTATTGCCAATGTTTCCCACGATTTCCGCTCTCCTCTGACTTCCATCAAAGGATATGTGGAGGCAATTCTGGATGGCACCATCCCCCCGGAATTGCAGGACAAATATTTAAATATCATTTCCCATGAAGCTGACCGTCTGGAAAAACTGACGCGGAGCCTTCTGGTGCTGAATGATCTGGATGAACGGAAACGGATGATGAATATCCGCAAATTTGATATTAATGATGTGATCAAAAATACTGCCAATACGTTTGAGGTAATCTGTTCCAAAAAGAATATTGACCTGGAACTGCTGCTTTCCGGAAGAGAGCTGTTCGTAGAGGCAGATATGGAACAGATCCAGCAGGTACTGTACAATTTATTGGACAATGCAATCAAATTCAGTAATGACAATTCCTCGATCAACATTGAAACATCCGTAAAAAATGATAAGGTTTTCGTTTCTGTGAAGGATCACGGAGTAGGAATCCCCAAGGACAGCCTGTCCAAGGTGTGGGACAGATTTTACAAGACAGATACCTCCCGCGGAAAAGACCGGAAAGGTACAGGACTTGGGCTTTCTATTGTGAAAGAGATCATCAAAGCTCATAATCAGAATATTAATGTGATCAGCACGGAAGGTGTTGGAACAGAATTCATTTTTACTTTAAAGAAAGCAAAATAAATTATTCAGCAATTCTTTTTATAAAAAACGAAGACCTGGAGCGTGTTTGAAAAAAGCTCCAGGTCTTTTACTATTTCCAGTCATACTTGCGCAGATGCCCCTCCAGTTTCAGATGGGCAAAGTCATGCTGACGAAAGGCTTCATAAAGAATAATGGCAACCGAATTACTCAAATTCAGAGATCTTGTTTCTCCCAGCATGGGAATCCTTACGCAGGTCTCCTGATTGTCACGGAGAATCTCCTCCGGGATTCCGGCACTCTCCTTGCCAAACATGATAAAGCAGTCGTCCTCATACTTCACATCCGCATAAGTCTGAGGTGCTTTCGTAGTCGCATAATAAATCTTCGCTCCAGGATTTCTCTCCAGAAAATCTTCATAATCCAGATAAGTAGTTACATCCAGATCTTTCCAGTAGTCCATTCCGGCACGTTTCAGTGCTTTCTCACTTAATGAAAATCCCAACGGCTCGATCAGATGGAGCCTGGTTCCTGTAGCCACGCAGGTACGTCCTATATTTCCTGTGTTCGCCGGAATCTCCGGCTCATGAAGTACAATGTTTAATGTTCCCATAGTTTTTATACTCTCCTGTAATTACAGCAGTTTTATTTCGATTTTAAGGCAATATCTTATATATCTCGTCTTTAGCCGGCCGCTCCAGATACCTGCCATTCCCATTGTAGTAAAGCATTCTGTCATTTCCAGCATTCGTCTGTCCAATCACAGCAGCCATCATGCCCATTCTGCGAAGCTCCTGCACCAATGCTTCTCCTGCCGGAATACCGATCAGAACAGCCCCTTCCGAATTCAGCTTATAAGGATTAATGTCAAAGATTTCACAAATTTCAATTGTCTCCTGGCGTATGGGTACCTTGGAAAAATCCATTTCCAGTCCCACCTGGGAAGCCTCCGCCATCTTCCACAGAGCACTCAGAAAACCACCCTCACCCATTGCATAAAAAGCGGTAGCGCCAGCCTCTTTTACATTTATCTCATCCGCAGTCCCGTAAAGGGTTCTCAGATTCTCTGCCTCCCGTAAAAAACCTTCTGAAAAATGCTCTCTTAAAATCTCATGTTTTTCCCTTGCAATCTGCGCTGTGCCGTAAAGAGCAATGGCTCCAGCCACCACCAGTTCGTTTCCAGGCGTAAGAAGCCCGCTGATTTCAGCCTGCAGTGCTTCCATAGCCGCTTTTCCAAGCCTCATTTTCTCTTTTCCCTACAGAAGAAGAGAGAGGACAGCAGGAACTACCATTGCCAGAACAAGAATAACAGCAATGATCGCAGTTACAAGTTTTCTTTTCTTTGGATCAAACATTCCCATAATTTTTAACCTCTCATAACCATCCGGCACTTTACAGACTACAAATATACGCCATGTCAATACGGCCAGCCGAACAGTTACACCCTTTCTTTATTATATCTGAATTTCCTTCACTGCCGCATTATGAAGCAGTGGATCCCGGTTTTCATAGTCAAACAGCAATATTTTTCCATCCCGGAACACCTCAATATGCGCTGTCTTGGGCACCTTTTCCTGGCGCCTGTACTCCCAGACTGCTTTCTCATAGGGCTTCTGGTCATACTCAAAGGATGGATGGCTTTTCAGGTTTTCGCGAAGATACAGGTCGTAGATCATGCTGTCTGCCACCTTTTCCCAGGTCGCAGTTTCCATTCCTCTGCAATCTTCCGCAGCTTTTCCCGCAGGATTCTCCACCTCAGGATCCTGATTTCCAGATTTTCCTGCGGATTTTTCTTCCAGTTCTTCCTTCACAAACTCCAGCAGGATCTCATATCTGCGCATTCTGGAATGGGAAATCTCTGAATAACCTTTTTTCTCATAAAACTGTCCCAGCTTCTCATACAATGTGAAAGCATCCTCAAACAAAGGCTCCACACAGGCGATGGTATTCTGAAACTGTCCACTATTATAGTACAGTTCCACCATACTTTCCACCATTTTCAGCTTCAAAATGTCTTCATATGGCAGCCATCTGGTTCCCAGTACCTCATATGGCTCCAGTTCTTTATGCACAATGCCATATTCTTCTGTCATCTCTTTCATATGAGAGCCCTTCAGAACCTTCAGAAATCCAAGCTGAAGCTGCTGGGGACGAAGTGCATAAACATCATTGAAGGACCGGTGAAAGCTGTCATAATCCTCATAAGGAAGACCAGCGATCAGATCCAGATGCTGGTGAATATTCTTAAAACTATGGATGCGGTTTACAATCCCTGCCAGCTTCGGAAAATCCATAGTCCTGTGGATAGCACGAATAGTGTCCGGATTTGTGGACTGTACACCGATTTCCAGCTGGATCAGCCCCGGACGCATGGTGCTCATCAGTTCCAGTTCATTTTCCCTCAACAGATCTGCGGAAATCTCAAAGTGGAAATTGGTAATTCCATTATCATGATCTTTTATGTACTGCCAGATGGTCATTGCATGATCGTGCTTACAATTAAAGGTTCTGTCCACAAATTTCACCTGTGGCACTTTATGATCCAGGAAAAACTGAAGTTCTTTCTTTACCAGTTCCAGGTCGCGAAAACGCAGTTTCTTGTCCACAGATGACAGACAATAGCTACATGAAAAAGGACAGCCCCGGCTGCTCTCATAATAAATAATACGATTTTCAAAATCCTTCAGATCTTCGTAAGCAAAAGGTACCCTGCTTAAATCCATGATCTGCCGCCATCCGTTATTCTGAATTGTACCGTCCGGTTTACAGTACACAAGTCCGGTGGTTTTCTCCAGAGAAGGACTTCCATTCATATAGTGCTTCACCAGTTCCAGGAAGGTCTCCTCTCCTTCTCCAACCATTACACCATCAAATGCCGGGTTCTTTTTCAGAAATTCCTCTGCATCATACGATACCTCCGGGCCTCCCGCCCAGAAAGGAACATCCGGCAGGATCTTTCTCAGATCCTGCATCAGTTCCCGCACAAAAGTAATATTCCAGATATAGCAGGATATGCAGATCACATCCGGATGACATCTGTAAATATCCTTCAGAATGTCATCCTTCTGCTGATTGATGGTGTATTCCCGAAGTACAACATTGCTGTCATATTCTTTTGCGCAGGCTTTCAGGTTAAAGACAGCCAGATTGGAATGTATATATTTTGCATTACATGCTGCAAGTAATATCTTCATCGTTCTTACTCGTCCAGAAGTTTCTTTAACTCTTCTTTATCCGTAAGACCAACCAGACGGTGTGCTTCTGCTCCGTTCTTGAAAATGATCAGGGTAGGAATGCTCATAACCCGGAACTGCTGTGCAAGCTCCATGTTCTGGTCCACATCAAGCTTTCCTACTGCATAACCTTCCTCTCCCAGTTCCTCCACGATTGGCCCCTGACGCATGCATGGTCCGCACCAGGTTGCCCAGAAATCAAGAAGAAACGGTTTCTCGGATTTTAATACTTCCTCTTCAAAATTCTGTGTTGTGATTACTTTTGCCATAATTGATCCATCCTTTCTATCGGTCTATTCTTCTCTCTGATTTCATGTCGAAATTCTACTTTTTTTGTCTGTTTCTCACATACTGGTTTGCACTGAGTCCCGCCTGGGCACCATCGTAAACTGCCTTTGCCACCTGCAAAAGACCGCCGGTACAGTCACCTGCTGCAAAAAGCCCCGGAATGGTGCTCTCCATCTTTTCATTTACCTTGATGTTGCCTTTCTCAGTAAGTGCCGCGCCCATCTGTCTTGCCATTTCTGCGCTTCCTGCAGTTCCAAGCGCTACAAAAACGCCGTCTGCCGGGACAAATGTCTCTGTCGAATCCCTCACCGGACTCTCCTGACTATGGAACTCTGAAGCTTCCATTTCAGCTTTCTTTCCTTCTGGCAAAAGCTGAAGGTTCTTCTCTTCATCAGTATCTGATTTTGCATCCGTCTCTGACTCAGAGACCAGACGCAGTCCGGACACCTTCTCGTCTCCCTCTACAGACTGAATTTTCATTGTATTCACCGCAAAAGAAGATTTCCTGGAAAACTCCGGTTCTTTCCCATCTGTGTAGATGGTAACAGAACCGGCCATAGGTGCCAGTTCTTCTGCCTCATGAAGAGCGAAGTCGCTGTTTCCAAGCACTGCAACATCCTTTCCCCTGTAGAAAAATGCATCACACACAGCACAGTAGCTGACACCTCTTCCCTCAAATTCCTTAATCCCCGGAATTGCAGGAGCCTTTCGTTTGCTTCCTGTGGCAAGGATCACACTGATGGTGTCAAAATCACCTGCTGTTGTCTTTACTGTAAAAGTATCAAACCCGCCAATCCCCAGTACCTGTACCTCCAGGATCCGCACGCCTAATGCTTTCGCCTGTGCAAGTCCTGTCTCAAATAATTCTTTCCCGGAAACAGGATGTTCCATACCATAATAATTCTCTATTTTTTCTGCTTTTTCCAAAGCACCAATGCCGTTATTGATCACCAGTGGATCCATATTTGCCCGGGCAGCATACAAAGCTGCGGAAATTCCTGCCGGTCCGGCACCGATAATGATTATTTTTTCCATATACTTCAGAATCACCTGCCTTTCTCATGATTCCAATCTTTCCCATATATTGTTATTTTTCTTACAATTTCACGGTTCAGTATCTTCACAGTTATACCCTTCCCGGAATAGTACCTGTTAAATAGTTACCTGACAATATACTTTCCATAAAAGAAATTCAGACTTTTCATTTTTCGTCGGTTCTTTTTTCGTCTATAGCCTTCTCTGCATAAGCCAGTCCCCAGAATATCACAGCTGGCATACACGCCATCAACGGAAACGCATAACGCAGAAGACCGTTTACCGGAGAAGCTATACAGATTGCCACATTCAGCGCCGGGGCAGCCAATACCAGGATTCCTTTCCATCGCTTCCTGTAGATCAGATATCCAAGGAGCAGAATCACGATCCATGTGTAGGTTCCCGCATTGCAGATCTGCGCAAGACCTGGAATCTGACTCCACAGATCGGCATAACGTTTCAACTGATTCCTTGTCTCTGCGGAAAAGATCTGATGATAATCTGACTCTTCAATCAGCGGCTCATTTACTGTATAGAAGCGGTAGGAGCTCTGCGCGGTGCAATTATGAAATGGGTAATAATATCCATAGCTGTTATGAAGTGTGGCTTCTATATACACCCCCGGATGCCTCAGAAACATGCTGAACCAGGCATTAAAGTAGCGTTTCAGTTTCGCCATGGTAATATGTCCGCCGCGATAAGTTGCCTTTACCGGATCAGACAGTTCCGGATTATACAAATCCGCAATCTCATCATACTTCATCACCCCGTCAATTGCTTTAGCTTCTTCCTTTGTCACATCATCCGGATATTCCTTCAGATATCTGGCTGTCTGCTGCATTGGAATTGAGAAAAATACTCTGGATGGGAAATTACCAATGTATAGTCTCGGTGCCACTTCTTTCTGAAGCCCCATGTAGCCCACTGTCACAAGGATCACCATTCCAACTGCATACAGTCTGCGTTTTTTTCCAAGGAAAAAGAATAACAGGATAAATGCAGGAAGCACCATGTAAAGTCCATTATTTCTGGTAATGCACATGCCAAAGCCAACCAGAAACAGCACTGTCAGCTGCTGTCTTAAAGACTGGCCACTTTTTTCCCGAAGGGTGGGAATGCAGCATTCCACATAGATTACCATGAAAAGGGAAAACAGAGCGCTGAAACTTCCATCCTTAATGATCGTCTGGGAATAAGCTCCAAATACAGGCACAAGACTGAAAAATGCAATACAGCAGATATTGAACCATCTTGGTGCTCCCCATGATTTCAGTTTATAACAAACAGTGGCATAACATACCGCATAAATCAGTGCCAGCACGCCAACCACCATGAAAATGCCCCAGTTATCACTGATCACATTTCCAATTGTCATCAAGGCTCCCATTATAAGGCTTAATTCCCATGGATGCTTGTTTGTAAATCTCTGATTTCCGGCAAACATATTCAGCTGCCGGAAGCCATCATAGGGAACACTTCCTGGCCAGAAGATCAGGATATAGGGAAGCCATCCTGCCAAAATCAGCAAAAATGCTACCAGAAGGTAGTGTTTTTCCATAAATTCCGGAAATTTCTTTATATTCCTGCTGTGCAGAAAAGGATGCTTCTCTCCATATGCATATAAAAGACTGATCACTATATCAAACAGAAAAAAGAATCCTGCCCATGTAAGCAATGCGATCAGAATCTGATTTCTCCCAGCTGTAAAGAAGGTCCAGTTTCCCTGCACGGAAAAGGACATTCCGATCAGCATAAAAACAGAAAACATGGCGGCGATCAGATGCGTGATCCATTTACAGCTTCTGCAAAAATTCTTCCAGCATTTCATGTACAATGCAATGATTGCAATGAGAACCACCAGTTTGTCGATTCCGATTCCTGTCATCTCTTTCTTGCATAAAGAAAGAAATGTTTCTCCCGGATTATCTGCCGAACCAGCATACAAGCCCGTCATGGAAAGAGCAAACACTGTTAAAATGGCGGCAATAAACGGCAAAGTATATTTTTTTAATTTTTTTTCCACCAATAAATCCTCCCGACTTTTATCACACTGCCATTCTAACATTACTATATATGAAAAGCAAGGCGTGGTTTTTACAAGGTAAATTTTTGGAATTTACAGATTTTTTGAAATTTTTGTTGCGTCAAAGCAGTTTCTATGCTATTATATGCACTGTAAGTTCAGAGAACTTATAAATGCCCAGATAGCTCAGTTGGTAGAGCAGAGGACTGAAAATCCTCGTGTCGCTGGTTCGATTCCGGCTCTGGGCATTTTTTTATTTTTCAGATACGCTCTGGAAAAAGCCGCCCCCGAAGGGGCGGCCTCATTTATTTTGTAAGCATTTTATCTAATGTTTCGTTCAGCATCTCTCTGGATGTCACCTGTATCGCCTGAATTCCTGCCTTCTTCGCTCCTTCCACATTATCCATGCGGTCATCGAAAAACAGACACTCTTCTGCTTTCAGGCTATATTTCTCCAGAAGAATTTCATAAATCTCCCTGTCTGGCTTCAGGGCGTGAACCTGATAGGAAACAACTCCCCCATCAAGTACATTCAGGAATTTCGCTCCCTTGGTGTGCACATGGAGCAGCTCTTCTGAGTAATTGGAAAGCAGGTAAATCTTATAACCCTTTTCCTTCAGCGCTGCAACCTTGTCCCAGACCTCCGGACGCTTTACAGCCATCTGCTCTCCGTTTCGAAGGAACCAGCCCATCACATCCACATCGTCCGGGTACTTCAGTTCATACTGATGAATGGCTTCCTCAAGGCTCAGCCTTCCTCCGTCAAGTCCCTGTACCCAGATCTCATTGTCAAACATTTCCTCGCCAATTCTCTTCGCCTCAGCTTCAGAAAGGCCGTAGTCCCTGGTCAGCATCTCAAACCAGCGATACTCCACCAGTACATCTCCAACATCAAAAATTAAATTCCGAATCATTAGTCTTCATAACCATTCGGGTTATTGCTCTGCCATCTCCAGGAATCCTCGCACATCTCACGGATGCCATTCTCAGCTGTCCAGCCAAGCTCTTTCGCTGCCTTGGAAGCATCGCAGTAGCAGGTAGCAATATCGCCTGCACGACGTGGTTTGATCGCATATGGGATCTTAACGCCTGTTGCAGCTTCGAAGTTCTTCACAATATCAAGAACACTGTAGCCTTTTCCTGTGCCAAGGTTGTAGATTGCAAGTCCAGGATTCTCCTCGATCTTTTTAAGCGCTTTTACATGACCTTTGGCAAGATCTACTACATGGATATAATCTCTCACGCCGGTTCCATCCGGAGTGTCATAGTCATTACCGAATACGCCAAGCTCTTTCAGTTTGCCAACAGCAACCTGTGTGATGTATGGCATAAGGTTGTTCGGGATACCATTTGGGTTCTCGCCGATGGTTCCGCTCTTGTGTGCACCGATCGGATTAAAATAACGAAGCAGCATTACGTTCCACTCCGGATCTGCTTTCTGGATGTCTGTAAGAACCTGCTCCAGCATGGATTTGGTCCAGCCATATGGGTTGGTACACTGTCCTTTCGGGCATTCTTCTGTGATCGGGATCTGTGCCGGATCTCCATATACAGTTGCAGAGGAAGAGAAAATAATATTCTTAACACCATGTTTTCTCATTACATCTACAAGAGTCAGGGTTCCTGCAATATTATTCTCATAATATTCCCAAGGCTTTACAACGGACTCTCCAACAGCCTTCAGTCCGGCAAAATGAATACAGGAGTCAATGTCTTCTTTGTCAAAAATCTGGTCAAGGGCTTCCCTGTCCAGGATATCTGCCTTATAAAATTTAACCGGCTTGCCTGTGATCTTGGAAACTCTGTCAAGGGCCTTCTCGCTGGAATTAGACAGATTATCCAGAACTACTACGTCATAACCGGAATTCTGAAGTTCTACAACTGTATGGCTTCCAATGTATCCTGCACCGCCTGTTACTAAAATTGCCATGATATTTTCCTCCTCGTTTGCTGCAAAGTTCCCACCACTCATCACAATCAATAAACAAATAACCTTCTGCTGTTTTCTCTTTTCACAGCACTACACGGAATGTTATCTGCAAACAGCAACTGTGATGGTTTATGTCCATTCTTTGCAATCTTTATTCGTAACCTGGAAGACATGTTTTATGTTACCGTGAACGGAGTGAACAGTAACTGTTTTATGCCTGCCAGTTTTAGAATACCACTATTTATATTTTTCTACAATAGATTTCATCTCAGATAATTTCTGTTCCATATCCCACACCAGCTTGAACTGGGTTCTTGCACGATCCAGATTCTGATTTTCTCGATGAATGCGGAAGTAATGATCTCCCTCCAGATGGTCTGCCAGGAAACGCATTCCACACTCAAAGGTCATCAGGATTGCACCCATCGGAAGCATTTCCACCTCCAGATCTGTGAGGGCACCGCCGCAGCCTTCCAGAAATCCTTTTACATACACCTCAAACAGATGAAGGTCACAGGACACTTTGGAAATATCCTGCTCATCCTCTGCTGCCGTGCTTGCGCCAAAACGGATGGAATCACCAAAATCATTCAGAGAAAGTCCCGGCATTACCGTGTCCAGATCGATCACACAGATTCCCTTATGTGTAGCATTATCGATCATGATATTATTCAGCTTTGTGTCATTGTGCGTTACACGAAGAGGCAGCTTACCTGCATCCTGTAAATCCACAAGTGTATGGGCCAGCTGCTCTCTTTCCAGGACAAACTGTATCTCCTTCTGAACATCAGCCGCCCGTCCGCATGCATCCTCTTCCACAGCCTTTTTAAAATTGGCAAATCGCTTCACTGTATTATGAAAATCCGGGATTGTCTCATGAAGAGTATCTGCCGGATAATCAGCAAGAAGGCGCTGGAAATTACCAAATGCAAGAGCACTCTGGTAAAAATCCTCGTCATTTTCCACCTGATCAAAGCAGGTTGCATCTTCTATAAACAGATACGCTCTCCAGTATTCTCCCTCTTTATCTACAAAATAAGGAGCTCCAGCACGGTCATTTACGATATTCAGGGTTTCGCGCTCTGCATCCCCGCCATTTTCCAGGATTTTCTTCTTCAGCCAGGAGGTGACACCACTGATATTCTCCATAAGACCAACAGGATCTTTGAAAATCTGCTTGTTCATTTTCTGGAGAATATAGCGCTTCTGTCCGGCTTCTGTGGAAAATACAGCACAGTAAGTCTCATTAATGTGGCCATTTCCGAATATGCCAACCTCTTCAAGTTTACCGCCAAAATCAAAGCTGTTGATTACTTCCATCAGTTCCTGATGGCTTACATCTTTTGTTTTTCCCACTTATTTTTCCTCCCAAAGCTTCTGAGGATAAAGACCGTCATCTTTCAGCTTCTGAATTGCAGCAACTACTACCGGCTTATCTTCTTTATAGGTAACTCCGTACCATTTGTCCATAGATTTCAGAACTTTGACAGTTGCTTTCTTCTCGCCAAGAAGCTCATCTACAACAAATGGAAGGAAATATTCGCATTTCAGAGGATTCTTTTCCACATTTTCTTTCAGGAATAATGGGAATCTGTCCTTCAGTTCTCTCAGAATGCTTGCAGAAAATCCCCACATATTCATAGACACCGTAGCATCCATAGGAAGCTCTGTCCATGTAGCACCATCATCCTCGGTATAAGCAGCACCGCCATCTCTCTTCTCAATATGGGTGCGCTCATTAATATCCTTCAGAAATCCCTCTTCGTCTGTCACACAAACACCACGAGCCACATGTCCATTATCTGTCAATGTGTTCTCAAGCTTGTAGCCTACCATCATGTACTGATAAATGCCGTCTTTATCCTGATTCTCTGTAAGGAAATCATATGCCATCTTAAATGCATGACGTCCATAATAATCATCCGCATTAATAACGGCAAAAGGTCCATCAATCACATCAATACAGCTCATGATCGCATGTCCGGTTCCCCATGGCTTCACACGTCCTTCCGGAACTGTAAAGCCTTCCGGAAGATTATGCAGATCCTGGAATACAAATTCTACCTGGATATGCTTACTCATACGATCTCCGATAGCAGCACGGAAATCAGCCTCATTCTCCTTCTTTATAATAAATACAATTTTTTCAAACCCTGCCTGAATAGCATCATAGATAGAAAAATCAATGATAATGTCCCCGTCCTTATCAATAGGATCGATCTGCTTCAGGCCACCATATCTGCTTCCCATACCTGCTGCCATTACTACCAATACCGGCTTTTTCATGTTATTGCTGCCTCCCATTTTTTATTTGTCAAAACGGATATTCCTGATCCGCTTTGTTGCTTATTCATAACGATACCAGGGACAAACAATTGCCCCTGGTTCGATGGTAACAGACAAATCTCTTCTTGTCAATTTCTATCAATTATTTCACAGGAAATACTCCGGTTTTAATATTCCCAGACCGCTCCCCAGCACTTTTCCTGACTTCAGATATTTCTTTGCAGCTCTCTGAAGAGATGTGTTCTCGGAATATACATTCAGGTTCCGCTGTACCTTTCCCCAAATACGCCATTCAGCCTCACGCTCATCCCAATCTGTTTCTACAATCTGAAATTGATTCTGAAACATAATGATATTGCTTTTCTCCGGCAAAATGTCTTTAAGCCCCGGATAGAGCAGCCAGGAATGACACAGATACGGCATCTCTTTTCCCCAGAAAGCCATTCCCTGAATAATGGATTCCCTCACACTCTCCAGTGTGAGCTTTTCGCCCTGTGGAATATGAATACTGATGATCGGATCTCCTTTTTTTACCATTCTTTCTCCTGCTGTAAAATTCCAGCGGGAATCCATGATTTCAAATTGCATTCTTCCAAGCCTGAAAATGGTAAGCTTCATATGGCGGAAAAACCAGTCGTATTCATCAATTCCATACTCTCCATATTCCAGAAAACAGTTTTCACACCAAAAGGTCAGATCGTAAAAAGTGTCCCTGAAAATTTCCCGGCTGATTCCCCGCTTTTCATAAGCATCATAGGTTTCGGCGCCCATGCGGCATAAATAATACAGAAACACAAGCCGATAATCCTTTTCCAAAAGAATTTTTTCATAAAACAAAGCTCTGTCTTTCTCATACAAAAGCTTATTTTCCTGATATTCTTCCTCCCCAATGCGTCCGGATTCCTGAAGCTCATTAAGCAGATGCACAGCCTCCGGCAGCATGTTGATTTCAGCTAAAAATTCATTTATTTTCATTGGCAAATCCTCTGAGATTTACAACCTGTCCCGTTATTCTTGCTTCCTCTGCTGCCAGTGCCATCAGATGACTCTCCACGGAAACAGCAGCGTCTGTTTTACCCTTTCTTCCTTCTCCTACCATACGGACAAAATCATGCATCATACTCATATCACTTCCGTTATGTCCGTTTGCAGGTGTGTGAAGCTCTATTGTCTCCAGATTCCCACTGACAAAATCTCTGATCTCAATAGTACCTGCATCCATATCGCCTTTGATCTCACCTTTTGTTCCCATAAGACGGATCCGTCTAGCACACTGGTCTGTAAAGGCTGTCATAAGGAAGGACGCTGTTACCTGATTTTCAAACTTTATGTCAACGGACTGGTGATCTACTACTGTATTATCACAGTGGAATACACATCTTCCGTAAGGTCCTTTTTTCAAAGCCTCCAATACATGCTCCGGATCTGTCTGATCGGTCACTGCACGTACCAGATAGCCATCTAAATTCTCCAGATAAAAGCGTGGTGCATAGAAAGCACATTCATCTCTATGTGGGCATCCATCCAGACAATAAGCAGGAGCTCCTTCCGGTGCATTTTCCTCTGTAAAATAAGACAGTTCACCAAAGGAACTAAGGCTTTCGCATTTACTGTCTGCCAGCCACAGCATGATATCCATATCATGACAGCATTTCTGCAGGATCATAGGACTGGATTCCTCTGCATTTCTCCAGTTTCCTCTTACAAAGCTATGTGCCTGATGCCAGTAACCTACCTCTTCCATATGCTGGATAGTCATAAGTCTTCCTATTTTGCCTTCTTCCAGAAGTTCTTTTAATTTGGAAAAGAACGGAGAATACCGAAGTACGTGGCACACGGACAGAATACGGTCGTATTTCTTCGCCATCTCTCCCATTTCAATGATTTCTTTCTTGTCGGGAGACATGGGCTTTTCACAAAGTACATGATATCCCTTTTTCAGAGCCATGATCGTAGGCTCATAATGCATCCTGTCCATGGTGCAGATCATGGCACAATCTGCCAGCTTTTCTTTTCCAAGAAGCTCTTCATAGCTTTCGAAGCAAAGCTCTTCCGGAATATTGTGTCTTTTTGCAAAGCTCTCTCTGCGCTCTTTATCCGGCTCTGCAACTGCCACCACCTGAAATTCATCTGGATGGTCCAGTGCATACTGAGAATAAACATGACCTCCTCTAAGGCCTGCTCCAATTACAATACTCGTTACCTTTTTCATACTCTTTTACTCCTGTCGCAAACGTATTTTTAAAACCGTATCTTTTTCATCTGGCAATGGATAGGTAAATACCGGATCATCTCCGAAGGAAACAAAGGCCACATCCGGATACAGCACCGTATTCCATGCTTCCCCTCTGTTCACCTCACTGCCGTCTGCAAGATATGTAACAGATTCCAGCTTATCCGGGCCGATTCCATACAGCGGAAGTGCTCCAAGCGGTGTCTCATAAACATGAGCATAAATGATGTCACCTTTCTGGGTATATCTTCCCCAATCCGGCTTTTCCAATTTGGAAATTCCGCATCCGTAAATGCTCTCCCCATTTTTTTTCATCCATTTTCCAACTTCTGTGAGAATCTGAACACTCTCCTCCGGAATATTTCCACGGGCATCTGGTCCCACGTTCAGGATCATATTTCCACCCTTGCTGGCACATTCCACCAGCTTTCTTACAAGCATCTGAGGGGTCTTATACTGATGGTCGAAATTGCAATATCCCCAATGATTATTCATAGTGGCACAAAGTTCCCATGGAATGGGTTCTCCCTTGTCATCACATACTCCTTTTGGAGGAATGATCTGCTCCGGACTTGCAAAATCACCGCTGTAAATCAGTGGTTTCTCTGTTGTAATGCTGCCATGGTTATCCCCCGCACCTTCCAGACGGTTGTCAATGATCACATCCGGCTGATACTTTCGAACCATTTTGATCAGCTCTGTGGCTTTCCATTTTTCTCCGGTCATATCGTCATAGGAAAAATCGAACCATAGAAGATCCAGCTTGCCATACCCTGTTACAAGTTCCTTTATCTGGCCATGCATATACGCAAGATATCTGTCAAAATCAATTTTTTCATCTTTATATGCCGGATTGTTTCGCATAGGATGCTGCCTGTCTCCATATTTAGGAAAATCCGGATGATGCCAGTCGATAATGGAAAAATAAAGACCAACCTTTAATCCTTCCTCTCGGCATGCATCTACAAATTCTCTTACCAGGTCTCTGCCTGCTTTTGTGTTTGTTGACTTGTAGTCTGTCAGTTTAGAGTCAAACAGACAAAATCCGTCATGGTGCTTTGCTGTAAGTACCACGTACTTCATGCCTGCTTTTTTTGCCAGACAAACCCATTTCTTCGGATCATAATCCACAGGATCAAACTGATCAAAATACTTACTGTATTCCTCAATTGTCATTTCTTTCTGTGACATCATCCATTCACCGCATGCTGGAATGGAGTATAATCCCCAATGAATAAACATACCGAATCTGTCTTCCATAAACCATTTGGTGCGCTGTCTTATTTCCTCATTCATGTTTCTATTCTCCTGTCTTCTTCATTATATCAGAAAATTTTGTATATTCAGCATTTTTATCAAAAAACTTTCATTTCACCTGTCAACCTTTCACGGCTCCGCCAGACAGTGCCTCAATAAAGAATCTGCTGAAAATACAGTACAGAAGCACAGGCGGAAGAATGATAATCACCATAGCGGAAAAAAGTCCGTTATAATTGGTGTTAAAGGCTGTTGTGAAAGTAGACAAAAGCGCCGGTACTGTCAGCTTTTCCCTTGTGATCAGCACAAGAGAGGCCCAGTAATACTCATTCCAATTATTCAAAAACGCAAGCACAGCTGCTGTCATAATTCCCGGACGTGCAATTGGAAAAATTACTTTCATCCAGGTCTGTACATACCCACATCCGTCAATTCTCGCCGCCTCTTCCAGCTCTCTTGGGATATTGTCGTAATAGTTTTTGATCACAAAAAAACTCACTGCAATTCCACTGCAGGAATAAATCAGGATCAGCGCAGATCTTGTATCATATAAATGCAGGCGGTTTACCAGATTATATACCGGATAAGTAAGGGCTGTGGCTGGGATAAACATGGTGGAATACAAAAGTACATTTACCAGTGCTTTTCCTTTGAATTCCATTCGCGCTACCACATATGCAGACATGGAAATCATCACCACACTGATCACCACGGAAACACCTGCGACAAAAAGACTGTTTCCAAAATATCTCATCACATGTAAATCTTTAAATGTGGAAATATAACCATCCAGACAAATGGATTCCGGAAGCTGAAAGCCAGGTCTCGCCATAGGATCTTTTTTCAGGCTGGATAAAACCAGCCAGCCAATGGGAAGCAACGACACGATCAGCGCCCACGCAAGACAAATGTAAGTCACGATCCTGGTTCCCGCCGGCATACTATTTACACCTTTCAGGGTATTTGTTTTTTTCATATTCATCCTCTTTTCCTTCTTATTCTTTCTCTTTCCTGAAAGAAATGCTGTATACAAAATTAATCACCAGAATGATCACCATCCCAGCCAGGATCTGGATCATTGCCACTGCATTGGCTCGTCCAAACTGGGTTCTCGGACTGGTAATGGCAAGCTCGCGGATAATGTAACTGATACTGTAGGTTCCTGCAGCTCCTTTTGTCAGGAAATAAACCTCGTTATAAAGAAGGAAGCCGGAGGTTGCAGCAAGAACGGATACTGTTTTTAAAGTTCCTTTGATCATAGGGATTGTAATATACCAGTCCTGTCTCAGACCGCTTGCCCCATCCAGCATAGCTGCTTCTCTTACCTCTTCCGGCACTGCCATAATATTCCCCAAAATCATTAAAGTTGTAGTTCCTGTAAAGAAAATATAGGCACAGGTCATGGCCACAAAAGCCGGTCCTTTCAGAAGTAGGATATTATCCCTGAATTCTTTGTTGAAAAGACGAATGATCGGGTTGATAATTCCATAAGAAGGGTTGTACAATTGTAAAAATACAATGCCCATAGCGGCAGTTGAGATCATATTCGGAATAATATAGACATTTCGTACAAATTTAATACCTTTTACCTTTCTGGACAGGGCCAGAGCGATCAAAGCAGCAATGGGAATCTGTACCACTGTTCCAAGAATGGCCCAGGTGGTTGAATTTTTCAGTGCTTCCCAGAAAAATGGATACTTGTTAAAAATATAATCATAATTATCCCACAAATTGCTCCAGCCGAAAAACTCCGGACTAGTAATATTGGTATAATCCCATTTGCAGAAAGAAGTGATAAACACCGTAATAATGGGATACAGATAAAATACGCAAAATGCGATCAGGGTAGGCGCAAGAAACGCTATAATAAATCCTTTTCTCCGCGTACCCAGCTTATTCTTTCTTTTTTTCGCAGCATTCTGATTTTCCAAATTCATACCTCCAAAAAGGGAAGAGATTTCTCCCCTCCCTCTTCTATTTCATTCATAGTTTCTGTTCATCACAGCTGTGTGCTTTAAGCAACCAACGCGATCAGCTCTGTCTGAAGTGCTGCAAATCTTGCATCAATATCTGTTCCTGATACCGCACACTCCATCAATGCATTGATGATAGCTTTGTCCACGTCAGATCCCCAGGTATAGTTCATGTCAATCACTACAGTATCAGCTTCATTTACCTGAGAACAAGCCTGTGCAAGCTTTCTTGTAGCTGCATCATCACTCTCTTCTGCAAGTGCGTTCAAATCAACTGTTGTGTTACATGGATTTGCCTGTACGCCAGTGAAGATTTTTTCTTGAACCTCAGCACTTGTCATATATTTGATAAATTCAAGGGCTAGCTCTGTTTTCTCATCACTCATGTTATTTGCCACAGCAAGTCCGCCGCCTGCAGAAGCGATTGCAATATTTCCAGGGAATAAAGCAGGCTCAATGGCATCTGTTAAAGAGGCATCAATTCCACTTGCATTCCATACACCATTGAAAAGAACACCAGCCTTACCATTTGTATTAAATTCTGCCATAAGATTACCGTTATCATCTGTAGTATGCTCAGAACCATTTGCCTGATCCAGATTTGCAGCAGTCTTAAATGCAGCTGCAAATTCCTCTGAATTGATGGTGTCCTCTGTCAGCTCAGATTCCAGCATTTTCTTTCCTTCATCTGTAGAAGCCATAACTGTGTTTACAATATAGCTGGAGCCCTGTCCTGCAATGTATCCGTACACATCCTCGTCCAGAGCACGGATTTTTTCCATTGCTTCTCCAAAAGAATCCCAGTCTGCAAACGCCTCCTCTGTAATTCCGGCTTTTTCAAAAATATCGGAATTATACCATAAGCCACGGCTCTCAATCTGATCATGCACTGCATAAATATGACCATCCATATCATGCTGTGTATAGTTAAGACCAACTGCATCCTGCAGACCATTTTCATCGATATACGGTTTCAGATCGTATACCAGATCCTGGGAAAGTGCTGCCTGCGGAACTCCGCCACCGCCTACATCTACCAGATCCGGGAAGGAACCGCCAGCAACCTGTGCACTTACAATGTCATCTCTGTTTTCTACAGCGATTGGTTTGAATGTAACTGATCCATCAGCATGTTCCTTTGCGAACTCATCATAGATATCCCTCATAACCTGAGCTGCAGCCCACTCGCTCTCATCCTGGTAATATCCATGGTAAAATTCCAGAACATCATCATCTGCATAAGCAGTCGTTCCAAATCCAACCAGTGCAGTAGTCCCCATTGCTGCTGCCAGTAAAACACTTACCATTTTTTTCTTCATTACAAAAATCCTCCTTCATAAATTATACGTCTTTGCTTTAACTGTCCTTATTTTACCCTTGTTTTTGGTATTTTTGAATGAATCCCGTTTGCAATTTACAGGTATTTATTGACATTTTCACAATAAAAATAAGGAAAATATTTACCTGACGGCAATATTTTCCTTATCTTTATTTTCCCTATTTATCTATTTTCATTTCACCCAGCTGCCGGGTAAAAGCTTCCGGTGAAATTTTACCGGTAAGCTCTCTGAAAATGTTTTCTGTAAAATAGGCTTTCTGTTCATAAGTCCACAGATTATCCGGAACTTCAATTTTATCCTCTGCACTTAATACCAGGGAAGCAGCCTGAAACAGCCGCGGCATTTCCTTCTCGTAAGAATCCAGAACTACCTGCTTATTCGCCGGAATCTGCTCTGTTTCCTCCAAAATCCGCGTCTGCACCTTCTTGCTTAGCATATATTTCAGGAACCGGATGGAAGCCTCCTCTTTCTGTTCGTTTCCACTTTTTCCAAGCACATAACCAAAACAGGCAGATTCGCAAGACAGCTTCTTCCCGGATGTAGTTGGAAGCAGTGCATACTTGGCATTAATGTTTTCGGAAATCATGGAAGCGCCCCATACGCCATTCACATATATGGCAAGCTTTCCTTCATTGAACAATCTGGTCTCATCCAAATAACTGTATTCTGCATTTTCGGAGGTGGAATATACATAAATTTCCTGCAGCCGTTTCAATACCTCTGAAATTGTACCGATATCGTTTCTGTCCTTTTCTGTACCTTCTTCCAGAAGCATATGATCCATAAAATAAAGATAGCCCTCCGGAGATGTCTGAAGCGAAGCAATTTCATTATTCTCACGTTCCGACCATTTCCAGATTTTGTAGCACATACCGCGAAAAGCATCCCAGGTCCTGGGAATTTCCTTTACGCCAGCTGCGTGCAGAATATCTTCATTATACCAATAACCACCACTTAAGGACAAAACATCTGACACTGTAAACAGCTCCCCTTCTTCTGTGGTCCAATAGTTCAGATTGGTCTGGGAAATATTGGAGGCAAACTCTTCATCTTTTTTCACATAGGGCATAATATCCAGCGCCATATCATTTTCTACAATAAAATCATAGGTTGTATTCTGTCCCATACCGCTGAAGGTAATCACATCCGGCATATCTCCCACCATGATCATGTCCTCCACCTTACGCAACATTTCCTTTCTTCCTGGCATGGAGATCAGCTGCACCTCAATGTCCGGATTCTCCTTCTGAAATCCATCGTAAATATCCCTCATAGCTACATGATCTTCACCTGTTCCACCCCATGCATGAATCATTGTGATAGTTACAGGCTCTTTTTCTTCTTTCCCGCAGCCTCCAAGGATCAGACTCCCTGCTATTCCGATACTAAAGAAAAGGCCTCTAATTTTTCTCTTCATGTTGTTCTCTTTTCCTGAATTCTTTTGGTGATACCCCGGTTATCTTTTTAAACATTTTTGAGAAATAACCAGCATCTTCCACTCCTACCGCTTCTGAAATCTCATAAGTCTTCATCTCTGTATTCTGCAGATATTCTTTTGCCTTTTCCACCCTTTTCATTAAAATCTCATCAAACAGATTCACACCTGTTTTATTCTTATAATAACGGCTGAGATAGCTGCGGTTCACATGCAGGGTATCTGCAATATCATCCAGCGTGATCTTTTTGCGAAAATTTTCTTCCAGATACTGTTCAATCTGATCAAGCAGTGATTCCGGTTCTTCTGCCTTCGTATGCTCCTGGATTTCGATCTCCTTTTTCAGTCTGGATAGCTTTCCAATTGCTTTTTCCACTGCCAGTGGAAGTTCGTCTATAATGGAAATCTTAAGCACATACTCACATACACTGTATTTAATGGCACGTTTGGCATACTCAAAATCTGAATATGCGGTAAGGATGATCACCTGGGTTTCCGGGCAGGTTTCGTATACATATTTACATACTTCTAATCCGTCAACACCAGGCATCTGTATATCTGTGATCACAATGTCCGGCATTTCTTCCCGGATCTTCTCCAATAGTTCCTGTCCATCACTGACTACGCTCTCCAAAGAACAGTCCATTTTTTCCCAATTTATCAGTTTCTGCAAAGCCTCTCTGATGTATCCTTCATCATCGGCTGCTACCACTTTCCACATAATTTCCACCTCTTTCAATTGGAACTGCAATTTCTATTTCCGTTCCCTTTCCCGGTTCGCTCCAGACCTGAAACTTGTAATAATCTCCATACAGGATCCGGAGCATTTTCTTTGTATTTTCCCAGCCCACATGGGTATGAGGAGTTTTTTCTTTATTTTCCTCTGCCTTCGTCTGATTCCGACAAACGCCTACTCCATCATCTTTTACCCAGATGTAGAGCATTTCCCTTTCATATAAAAGGACCTGCAGATTTCCTTTTCCACGCTTTGGTTCCAAACCATGCGAAACTGCATTTTCCACCAGTGGCTCAATAAGAAGACGGGGAATCAGATCTTCGCCGATTTTTTCATCTTCAAGCTTCACCTCATAAGACAGTTTATCCTGGTAACGGCTTTTCTGCAGATATAAATAAAACTGAACTATTTCTAGTTCCTCTTTTACCTTTATCTTAATCTCTTTTTCCCGGAATATCTTACCCTGCATCAGTCTGGAAAAAGCATTCAGTCCATCGTAAACTTCTTCGTTTCCAGCCATTTTCGCTTTCAGACTCAGCATGGCCAGAATATTAAACTGGAAATGCGGATTTATCTGGGACTGCAGATATTTTACCTGAGACCTGGCTGCCACAATTTCTTTTTCGTAAACCTGAGTGATCAGATATTCAATCCTGTCTGCCATCTCATTAAACACGATTCCCATGTCATGAAATTCCTGAATAGAGGAATCTTCCATTCTGGCATTCAGATCCGGTTTTCCAAAAGCCTGTATACTTTGGATCATCCTGGTAACCGGTTTGGTGAAACGGTAGCTGATAGCATATGCAACCAGAAATGCAATTCCCAGTACCACAATAAGGCCCACAAGAACGATAAAAAGAGTGGGCTTCAAAATAGAAAAAATATTCCCATACCCTACTGAGATCACTGTACGTACTCCAAATCCACAGGAATTTCCATAACCAATCACCTTCGTACCCGCCAGGTCTTTTGTTCCATTCCATGAATTCTCAGAGGTCTGCAGCTTTTTCACCAGCTCCTGAGCTCCTTCTGAGGCAAGCAGCTGATCGTTTTTATCCAGGACAGCCCATCCTCCATTATGATACAGCTGTACCGTTTCCAGAACTTTCGCTACCGCACTCTGACTGATCTGCACGACTCCGATTCCTTTTTCCCTCATATTTTCATCATAAATTCTAAAAAAAATATTTAATTCATCTTTATCAGACAAACAGGCGTACTGGTCACTGGTACTTTTAAATTCCTGCTGCATGTTTTCGTATTTTCGCTTCTGTTCTCTCCCGGCAGCCAGTGTGGTGGCATAATAGTGCTCATAAATACATTCATTCCCATTATTAAACAGATAAATTCCAGTAACAAAAGGAAGCTGACGTTCCACCATATTCCGCTCTGAAAAAAGCTCCATGCTGTAAGAAAGCTGTGGTTCTATTTCCTCCAGGTCGTATTCTTCTTTCTGAAAAAAGTCATCCAGTACCGTATTATGACGTATGGCGATCACACTATCCTCAATAAACTGCATATGAGCCTCATACTGCTGACTGGTATATCGAAGTACATATTCAATATCTTCCTGTGTTTTCTGAAAGAAGAAAGAGAAAAAGACATAGAAAACAGCTGCACATACAGACAGTAAAGTACATACAGAGGTCAGTATCATCAGAAATGTAAGTTCCCTTTTCAGAGTGTAGTTTTTTTTCATTTTATTTATCCCCAGGGTAAATTTCTATATTATAAATTCATTATAGGAAAAGCTTTCGAAACTTGCAATCAGTTTTCACCAAAAAAAGCAATAAAAAGCAGAAATATTTATAGCATTTCACCTAAATATAGGGTATACTGTTATTGTCTGAAAGAACAAGGGCAGGGTTTTTATATGACAGCATTCTGATAATGCCGTTATTTTTTTGCACCTTGTTAAAGTGATCATACTCACTTATTGACAAAGAAGGAGAGGTAAAATGAAAGTAATTAAAGTTAAGAATTATGAAGAGCTGAGCCGTACTGCAGCTACCATTATCGCCGGTGTTATTTTGTCCAAACCGGATTGTATCCTTGGACTTGCTACCGGTTCTTCCCCGGTAGGTACCTACGATCAGCTGGCTGCTATGTATGAAGAGGGAATACTGGATTTTTCCCATGTAAAATCTGTGAACCTGGACGAATATGTAGGGCTGGACGGATCCAATGATCAGAGCTACCGTTACTTCATGAACAAGAACCTGTTCAGCAGAGTCAATATTGATATTAAGAATACCTATGTTCCGGACGGAACCAATCCGGACACAGAGGTCTGCTGCGAAGCTTATAATACACTGCTTAAGAATATAGGAGCTGCAGACCTTCAGCTTCTTGGAATAGGACCTAATGGCCACATTGGATTTAATGAACCAGACGATCATTTCCAGGCTGGCACACACTGTGTAGATCTTACAGAGGCTACCATCCAGGCGAATAAGCGCTTTTTTGCAAGCGAGGAGGATGTACCGCGCAAGGCAATTTCTATGGGAACCGGCAATATTATGAGCGCAAAGACCATTCTTCTTGTAGCTAACGGCAAAAACAAAGCCACGGCTCTCGCCGCTGCGATCAAAGGACCTGTTACCCCACAGTGCCCGGCTTCCATCCTTCAGTTCCATCCCAATGCAATTATTGTGGCAGATGAGGATGCACTGAGCGAACTGTAATTTAAAAAAAGGAGCTGCTTCAATATGTTCCAAAAAGGCTTTCTGCAAGCTGTATGTCACAATTTGCAGAAAGCCTTTTTCAACACACTCTAAAAAAGCAGCTCCATTTTTGTACCTTTTCCAAGATCGCTGTCCACATTGATCTGGGCATGATGTAAGGTTGCCCCATGCTTTACAATGGACAGTCCAAGACCAGTTCCTCCGGTCTGCCGTGAATGACTTTTGTCCACACGGTAAAATCTCTCAAATATTCTTTTCTGTTCAGATTTCGGGATTCCGATTCCATCATCCTCTACCCGGTAAAAAGGATGGTCCCCTTTTCTGCCTACATAAATATGAATGTGTCCTCCCGGATTGGTGTAACGGACAGCATTGTCCGCAATATTGTACAGCATTTCATATAAAACATGCCGAACTCCCTGAATGTTGATCGGAATACCGCAATAATCCAGCGAAATATTTTTCTTTTCCGCATGATCCCGGAGATTGTTTACCACATCCTTTGCCAGCTCATCAAGCTCCACACTTTCCATGGAGACCACTGCATCCTGCTGTTCATCCAGACGCGACAGCTGAATAATATCTGCCACCAGATTTCCCAGGCGATTGGCCTCCTTATAAATTCGTCCTGAAAAATCGGCAATATTCTCCGGTCTCACCATTCCATTCATCATCAGCTCCGCATAACCGGAAATGGACATCAGAGGTGTCTTTAACTCATGGGAAACATTTGCAGAGAATTCCCTTCTCACAGCCTCTGTCTTCTTCAACTCCTCCAGCTGGCTTGCAATCTGCTTATTCTGCTGATCCACCCGCATCAACAAAGGACGGAGTTCTTCGTAGCATACATTCGAAAGAGGATGCTCCAGATCCAGGTTGTTCACCGGCTCGATCAGACTCTTTGTCTGCCTTTGCACCAGAACGATCTCTACCAGAATGATTAACAGCATCAAAAGTCCCAGCCAGATAAAACTGCTAAGCAACGTATGGAACACACTGTCTGTTGTTTTTGCCAGGCGGAGAATTCTGCCATCATTCAGCTTTACTGCATAATAAAAGGTCTGGTGCGACAGGGTTTCCGAATAACGAACGATTTCTCCCTGTCCATTTTTCATAGCCTGGACAAATTCCGGACGGCTGCTGTGGTTTGGAAGCTTTGAAGCCTCTGCCTCATTATCATAGAGCACATTTCCCTCTGAATCGGTGAGCGTAATACGAGTATCTGTGGTTTTTCCCACATTTCCGCTTAAATATGCTTCTCCAACTTCTTCTATCCCCACTTTTACATATTCTGCTTCATCCCGTACACCCTTTTTCATGGTACTATTATACTTATCATACATCACAAAGCTGGCAGCTATAAAGGTAAGGATAACCGTGAGAATGATCATCACACTGGTATGACTTAGGATTTTCTTTTTCATCCCTGAGTGCCTCCTTTATCTGCCATTCTGTAACCTACGCCGCGGACAGTTTCGATCAGTCTTCCAGTATCCCCAAGCTTCTGCCGCAGGGTCCGCACATGTACATCCACAGTTCTGGTTTCCCCGTCAAAATCATAGCCCCATATATGGCACAAAATCTGGTCACGGGTCATAACGATTCCTCTGTTTTCCATAAGATACAGAAGAAGTTCAAATTCCTTGCGGGTAAGCTCCACAGGCTGATCATCACAGTATACCTGATGACGGCCCGGGAAAATACGAAGTTCCTCACAGCTAAACTCTCTGTCATCTCCGTGACGGCTGCTGCGCCTGAGCACAGCCTTCACCCTGGCTATAAATTCCATCATTCCAAAGGGCTTGGTAATATAATCGTCTGCACCGGCTTCCAGGGCACGGACCTTATCAAATTCTGCTTCCTTGGCAGTTACCATAATGATTGGAATATCTCTTGTTCCAGAGGATTTCTTCAGTTTTTCCAGAATGGAATATCCGTCCTCTCCAGGAAGCATAATATCAAGAAGAATCAGCTCTGGTTCCTCTTCTGCGAGGGCTTTCCACAATTCCTGGGAGTCTTCTAAACCCCTTGCATGAAATCCGGTCGTCTCTAATGTATATACTAAAAGATCACGGATGTTGTTATCATCTTCAACACAAAAAATCATTTTTTAGTATTCTCCTCCCATGTCTTACCTATTTTTTACATTACCTGTAAATCATCATTATTTCTTAGTATACGTACTTTTTTCCCCTTATACAAGTGCACAACTGTAAAGTCACGGTAAAAAGCAGGAAAACAGGTTACCGTTCACGACCTGGCCAGTGACACGCTTCGCGATGCACAGAAATCATGCATTCGCATGTTTTCGCGCCGCAAAAATTATATTACCAGTCGCTGCCTCCGGAAATAATTCTCACAGGAATTTTTTCAGAGCAGCAACTGGCAACATCTACTCTCCCGGTTACGGAAGCATATAGTTCACACGGGCAACCTCCAGTTCGTGATGGAAATGTTCTCCCGGTGCATTTTTTACAGTGTCAAGGTGACTGTGGGTATCATAAAGATCCTCATGCACCTGAGTCACACAGACTCCGATATTGGAACAATGATCTGCAATTCTCTCCAGGCTGGTTGTAATATCAGAAAGCACAAATCCCATCTCTATTGTACATTCTCCGGCACGAAGACGATTTACATGGCGTCTTTTCAGCTCACGGCTGAGCTCATCGATCACCTCTTCCAGAGGCTCAATTTCTTCGGCCGCTCTCATGTCCTGGTTTGCAAAAACACTATACGCTTTTTCCACAATATCAGACACGGCTTTTTCCATAATGTGAAGTTCCTGCACTGCCTTGTCTGAAAAGCGGGCATTTTTTTCTGAAATTTCCTTTGCAGATTTCATAATGCTAAGGGCGTGGTCGGAAATACGTTCAAAATCTCCGATACAGTGAAGCATAATGGACAAGCTGTGGCTGTCTTCCAGAGAAAGATCTTTCTGATTTAACTTGATCAGATAGGTTCCCAGTTCGTCCTCATAGCGGTCAACCTTTGCTTCAATCTTTTCCACACGGAAAGCTGTCTCCTCCTGGAAATCATCCAGCAAGCCAAAGGAAAGGTTCAAAGCGGTTTTGGACTGCTCTGCCATTTTCCTGGCAGCTGTTTTGCTCTGCTCAATAGCAATACCAGGATTGCTGAGAAAACGGGACTCCAGGATCATAAACTCCTGATCTTCTGCGGAAATAACTTTCTCTTCTTTTGTATCACGGACAGTTGCACATGCCATTTTTACAAGCATATCTCCAAATGGAAGAAGTACAAGTGTTGCAATGATGTTAAAGGCACTGTGGATCACTGCAATGCCGGCAGGACCTGCCACTTCTTCAATGAAAGAGAAATGTAAAAATCCATTCAGCACATAGAATACAACCATAAATGTAACAGTTCCTACAATATTGAAGTACAGATGAACGATTGCTGCACGTTTTGCATTCTTAGTAGCACCGATTGAAGAAAGCATTGCTGTAATACAGGTTCCAATATTCTGTCCCATGATAATCGGAAGCGCTGCTCCGTAACGGACTGCACCAGTTACACAAAGCGCCTGGAGAATACCAACGGAAGCAGATGAAGACTGAATAACAGCAGTCAGAAGTGCGCCGGCCAACACGCCTAAAACAGGGTTGGAGAATTTCAGAAGGATGTTTGTAAATTCCGGTACCTCTGCCAGAGGTTTTACGGCACCGCTCATGGTATTCATACCGAACATCAGCACTGCGAAACCAACCAGAATGTTTCCAATATCTTTCTTCTTTTCATCATGAAGGAAGACAATAAAAACAACTCCGATCAATGCCAGAATCGGTGAAAATGAGTTTGGGTTCAAAAGTCTTACAAAGAAATTGGAGCTTTCAATTCCTGCCAGGCTGAGAATCCATGCGGTAACAGTAGTACCGATATTTGCGCCCATAATAAAGCCAACAGCCTGGGACAGATGCATGATTCCCGAGTTTACGAAGCCGACTACCATAACTGTGGTTGCCGATGAAGACTGAATGATTGCAGTAACTGCTGCACCAACCAAAACTGCTTTCACACGGTTAGATGAAAGGTTTTCCAGAATCTTTTCCAGTTTACCGCCGGAAAGCTTTTCCAGACCGTCTCCCATTACCTGCATTCCATAAAGGAACATCGCCAGTCCGCCGACTAATGTCAGAATGCTAAAAAAATCCATTACGTTTCCTCTCCTTTTTTTATCCTTTTAAAAGTTTATTGGGTTCTTAATTTCTTTTGTTTACAAAACCAATATAAGTGGGCTATGTAAAGTTTCGGGTGAGAAGAATGTTAAATATATGTAAAATACTTTACAATCTTGGATTTTCTTATACAGGAAAAATGTAAAGCCAGGCTGTTGAAAATGTAAAATATTTGTTTGATAGTTGATTTTACTGTATTTTCCAAATTTTACATTCAAAAAATCCCACAGGAAACATGAAGAATAATTTTACAATTATCACTGCATATCTCATGCGGGATTTTTATATAATACGTGTAATGATTCCGTATCTTCACTGTTACACGCTCTAATACTTTTAAAATCCTCGGATTTCCTCTTCCTCTGAATGGGTTTTATCGATGGAGCGGATTTCCAGAAAATAACTGTAATTGTCATTTACCTTTACTTCCACTCTGTCGCCAATCTTATGTCCTTTCAGTGCCATGCCAATCGGAGAGTCAATACTGATTCTGTTCTCCATGGAATTTCCCCGGATGGAAGTAACAAGCTTATATTTCTCAATCTCGTCATCTTCCTCAAAATAAACTTCTACAATGTCATCCATTCCAACCTCGTCACTGCAGGATTTATCAGAAACGATGGTTGCTGTTTTTAACATATTCTCCAGATAGCGGATGCGACTCTCGTTCTGATTCTTATGACGCTTGGCAGCGTAGTATTCAAAATTCTCACTTAAATCGCCCTGGGCACGTGCTTCCTTTACTGCCTCAATTGCCTCTTTGCGGACAACAAGCTTACGGTGCTCAATCTCCTGTTCAATTTTCTCTACGTCTTTTTTGGTGAGCTTCTCTCTCATTTTTATACATCTCCTTTATAGCTGCAACACCACTTTGCACACCACCTTAACAGATGGCAAAGAGTTTGTCAAATTGCCAATGGAAAACATTAATTCCAATAATGCTATTGTTCACTCCATGAACAGAAACCCTATAATTTCTTTTTCCCTAGCCGGACTTCTTCCATCAGCTTTGCTGTCTCCGCATCCGCATGATCAAAAAGATAGGTATGACTGGACTGGCGGTGCTGATGCCATTCCTGGCGGAGCTGCTTTCTGGTCTCTTCGATTTCTTCTTTCAGACCTCTTGCGGAAATACGGTTGGCGCCCTGACCCATAATGATAATCTGTTCCAGTCCGTCTGAAGTAGCAACCGTTACCTGATGCTGTCTGCCGATTTTGTGGACTGTTTTTTCAATATATTGATCGGCAGTCTCCGCTTCTTTTGTGTAAACCACATGAATATTGTGATAAGTAAGCACTTCCTCCTGGTGTCCCTCCACCTTGTAAGCATCAAATACAAGAATCAAAGTACATTTCTTATATCCCTGATAATTACTTAAAATATCCATCAGCTTCGTCTGTGCTGCACGGACATCCGCATCTGCCAGTTCTTTCAGCTCCGGCCAGGCAAAAATAATGTTGTAACCATCCACAAGAAGGTATTCTTCCTGGTCTTTTTTTACAGAAGAACTGCTGCCAGAATAAGATAGGGCACTTACCACTTTTTTATAAGAAGACACGCGGTCTCTTTTCACCGGACCAAAGGTACGCTCAAAAATGGCCTGAAGTTCTTTGTCATCCTCATAGCTTCCACGGTAGGCAGATTCCGGCGGCTGGTAACCGCTTCCCGCACGGCTTCCACTTCCAGATGTATTTCTGGCAGTTCCTGTACTGCCAGCTCCACTGCGTGCTGAATTTCTGGCACTTTGAGCAGTATCGTCTCCACTTGCAGGATTCCCAGAGCCTGACGCAGCATCTTCCCAGTCTTCCTCGCTGAGATTATCCTCAAACTCTGCCGTAATCCCAGTATCCAGGTGCATATACTCTTCCACTTCATACCATGGCACCACAAATCCGGCTCCATGGGCACAAAATACAGACCCGGTAGGATTATCCAGATCCCGCTCAGAATCGTAGCCGATCTGTTCCACGATCTCATCCTTATTTTTACAGGGCTCATATCCTTTTAAACTGCAGAACAGCCTTCCCATTCCCCTTGTATAAGAAACTACTTCTTTCTGGTAATCGCGCATAGTCGAAACAGGCGCTTTCCCCTTCAAAATAGCGGTATTTTCCTCTGTCTCCATAGGAAGAAGAGTTCCCTGCATTTTCTTGATATCATTCATTGCACGGCCAACAACCTCCACCGGCACTTCCAGCCGAAATTCATAGTAAGGCTCCAGCAGAACATTCTGTGCTTTCTTAAGTCCCTGACGGATAGCCCGATAAGTAGCCTGACGGAAATCTCCGCCTTCTGTGTGTTTCTGGTGGGCCCGTCCGGTAAGCAGGGTAATCTGCATATCTGTGATCGGTGCACCAGTCAGCACTCCTCTGTGTTCCTTTTCTTCCAGATGGGTAAGGATCAACCTCTGCCAGTTCCGGTCCAGCACATCCTCACTGCAGGCTGTAAAAAACTGCATTCCGCTTCCTTGATCCCCTGGTTCCAGAAGAAGGTGAACTTCCGCATAATGGCGCAAAGGCTCAAAATGTCCCACACCTTCCACAGATGCCGCAATGGTTTCTTTATATACAATATTTCCCGTTCCAAAATCCACAGCCACATGGAACCGCTCCCAGATCAGCCTTTTCAGGATCTCAATCTGCACATCTCCCATGAGCATGGCGTGGATTTCTCCCAGCTGCTCGTCCCACACAATATGAAGCTGGGGATCTTCCTCTTCCAGTTCTCTCAGCTTCTTCAGCATCTGATGCACATCGCAGCCTTCCGGCAAAATAATCTGATAGTTCAGTACCGGCTCCAGTACTGGCATATTGGAATTCTCTGTCACGCCAAGTCCCTGTCCTGGAAAAGTATGGGAAAGACCTGTCACTGCGCACACGGTTCCCGCGGGCACTTCTTTCACCAATTCAAATCTGGCGCCAGAGTAAATCCGGATCTGGTCTGCCTTTTCCTCCCATACTTCCTCTCCTGCAGCCACATTTCCCTTGCTGGTAATAAGAAGTTCTTTTACTCTCAGTGCCCCGCCTGTAATCTTCATATAGGAAAGACGGTTTCCCTGATCGTCTCTGGCGATCTTATAAACCTTCGCGCCGAAAGCCTCAGGATATACCGGACATCTGGTGTACCTGTCCAGTCCGCGGATCAGCTTCTCCACCCCTTCCATTCTCAGTGCAGAGCCAAAATAGCATGGAAAAACCTTTCGATCTGCGATCAGACCGGTAATCTCTCTCCTGGATACTTCTCCTGTTTCCAGATATTTTTCCAGCAGTTCCTCGTCACACATAGCAAGACTCTCCAGAAATTCTTCTGAAAATTTATTTTCCATCAAATTCTGCTGTTCTTTTTCACCAGCCGGTAATTCCGGTTCCAAATCTCCATCAGCATTTTCATTTTCTGAAAAATCCATGCAGTTCTCATTCAGCCTTTTTTTCAATTCGGTCAAAAGAGCATCGTGGTCCGTTCCATCCTGATCCATTTTGTTCACAAAAATAAATGTGGGGATCTGGTACCGCTCAAGCAATTTCCATAAAGTCACCGTATGTCCCTGCACACCATCTGCACCGTTAATCAAAAGCACTGCATAGTCCAGAACCTGCAAGGTACGTTCCATCTCTGCAGAAAAATCCACATGCCCAGGCGTATCCAGAATGGTAACTCTTGTTTCCGGGAATTCCAGCACTGCCTGCTTGGAAAAAATCGTGATTCCCCGCTCGCGCTCAAGGGGAGAGGTATCCAGATATGCATCCTTGTGATCCACTCTTCCAAGCTTTCGTATCTTGCCGCTTAAATATAAAAGTGCTTCTGACAATGTAGTTTTTCCTGCATCTACATGAGCCAGCAGCCCCATACAAATATTTTTCTTTATTTTCTCTGACTGTTCACCCACGAAAACGCCTCCTGTTGTAAAAATCTCTTGTTTCAGTATATCACAACAGAAGGCGCCAGTCGAGACACAGGTGTTTATTTCATTATTTTCAATAAATCACCTTATGGTTACTGTCCACTGGCAATATTCCGCCAGGTGTTTTTACTATGCAAGTCCCGGACAGCAGCAATGAATAAACCATGCCTGCTTGATTGAATTCATGGATAGGGGTTCGGGCCAGAGCATGTTTGAAAAAGACTTTCTGCAAGATATATGTTGCAATTTGTTTTATAATAAAATTGTTTTATCTTTACAATATTTGATAACATGGTATAATTCATACGTGATAAAAAAAGTACAATAATAAAGTAATTATTCCACAAAGCATGTAGCTGTGAAGGTACTGAACAATTACACAATAGAACCGATTGATGCAACGTTATATTTTAGAGCGTGTATCAACAGAAAGTGAGAACTTCCATATGAATCCCTTAAAAAAAATATACTGTCGGATTTTTCAGAATGTATTCAAATTTGCCCTTCCATTCCTTCCATACCGAAATCCTGAGATCATCAGCAGTCTGAAAGCCGTTCCCGATGTGCTGAAAAAGAAAAAATGTAAAAATGTGCTGATTATTACAGATGCAGGAATCCATAAGCTTGGTCTTACAGACCGCCTTGAAAAAGTGTTGACAGACAGCAGCATTCCCTATATCCTTTATGACAAAACAGTAGCAAATCCTACCACTCTGAATGTGGCTGAGGCACTTGAACTTTATCATGAAAATAACTGTCAGGCCATTATAGGCTTCGGCGGAGGCTCCAGTATGGACTGCGCCAAGGCAGTAGGTGCCAGAGTCGCCAAACCTCATCAGTCTCTTGCAAAGATGAAAGGAATCCTGAAAGTGCACAAAAAGCTTCCACTTCTTATCGCCGTTCCAACCACTGCAGGAACCGGAAGCGAAACTACACTGGCAGCAGTAATCGTGGACACCGAAACCCGGCATAAATATGCCATCAATGACTTCCCGCTGATTCCCCGATACGCTGTGCTTGACCCCAAGGTCACATTAAGCCTTCCACCATTCATCACCGCTACTACAGGTATGGACGCACTCACCCACGCAGTGGAAGCTTATATTGGTAATTCCACTACACCAGGCACCCGTAAAAATGCCTGGGATGCAGTGCAGCTGATTTTCGAAAATCTGGACACTGCTTACACCGACGGAAGCAATAAAGAAGCGCGCCGGAATATGCTCCGCGCCTCTTATTTCGCTGGCTGCGCTTTTACAAAATCCTATGTAGGCTATGTACATGCAGTTGCCCATTCTCTGGGAGGACAATACAATGTTCCACATGGACTTGCCAACGCTGTACTTCTCCCTTATGTTCTGGAAGCTTACGGAAAAACAATTTATAAGAAGCTGGCAGCCCTTGCTGTTGCTGCCGGGGTTGCCTCCAAAGAAACACCGGAAGAAGAAGCCGCATTAAACTTTATCCAGGCGGTCAAAGACATGAAGGCCCGCTTCGGAATCGGCGATACCATCCCGGAAATCCAGGAAGAAGACATTCCGAAGCTGTCACACTATGCGGACAAAGAGGCGAATCCGCTGTATCCGGTACCGGTACTGATGGATGCACAGGAGCTGGAGAAATTTTATTATATGCTGATGCCGGCTAAAGAAAACACAGTGCAATAAAAAGCCAAAGCGTGTTTGAAAAATACCATATTGTCACCTTTATAACATTACATTCGTTAATCTCAGTTTAAATAAGATAGTTTTACATTACACCCTTTATAGCCTTTCACATTATGTAAACTATATTTCAAAACATCAAACAAATTATTAATAATCAGAAAGGACTTTCCCATGACCCAGGAAGCAATCCAGGAAATCATCCGCAAGCAGCGGAACTATTTTTATACAGGCGCTACCTTAAACATTGACTTTCGCATCACCGCCTTAAAAAAGCTGCAAACCTCCATCCAGTCCCACCAGGAGCAGATCAATGCTGCCCTGAAGTCAGACCTGGGAAAAAGCAGCTTCGAGAGCTACATGTGCGAATCCGGTCTCGTTCTCAGCGAGATTACCTATATGCTAAAGCACATCCGATCCCTTTCCAGAGAAAAAACCGTGCACACCCCACTTGCCCAGTTCCATTCCAGAAGTTACATGAAGCCGTCCCCATACGGTGTCACCCTGATCATGAGCCCGTGGAACTATCCCTTCCTGCTTACCTTTGATCCGCTGGTAGACGCCATCGCCGCCGGAAACACTGCAGTATTAAAACCCAGCGCCTACTCTCCTGCCACCAGCAATATCATCTGCGAGATCGTCCGTGAATGTTTTCCGGAAGAGTATGTGGCCGTTGTTATGGGTGGACGCCAGGAAAACTCCTGTCTTCTCCAGGAACACTTTGACTACATCTTTTTCACCGGCAGCCAGGCTGTTGGAAAAGAAGTCATGCGCCATGCCAGCGAGCACCTCACTCCAGTCACCCTGGAACTTGGCGGAAAAAGCCCCTGCATCGTAGATAAATCTGCAAATATCAAGCTTTCTGCCAAACGTATTGTATTCGGAAAATATCTGAACTGTGGACAAACCTGCGTAGCCCCTGACTACATTTACTGTCACAGGGAAGTGAAAGATGAGCTTCTGAAGCAGATTCAGAAACAGATTCGTAAGCAGTTTGGCAAATCACCTCTGGATAACAAAAATTACGGAAAAATTATCAACGAAAAGCATTTTAACCGAATACAGAATCTGATTGATCCGGCGAAAGTTATCTGCGGCGGCAGCGTCCGTCCGGAAACCATGCAGATTGAGCCTACGGTCATGGATCAGGTAACTTTCGAAGATGCTATTATGCAGGAAGAAATTTTCGGCCCGGTAATGCCTGTCCTTACTTTTGATTCTATAGAAGAAGTAATCCGAAAGGTAAATTCCATGGCTCATCCTCTGGCTCTTTACATTTTTGCCCAGGACAAAGCCATCTGCGAAAAAGTCACCTCTGAATGTGGCTTCGGCGGTGGCTGTATTAATGATGTGATCATTCACCTCGCCACCAGCGAAATGCCATTCGGCGGCTTCGGAGAAAGCGGTATGGGAAGCTATCACGGCCAGAAAGGCTTCGAAACCTTTTCCCATTACAAGAGCATTGTAGACAAAAAGACCTGGATTGACCTGCCGATGAGGTATCAGCCTTATAGACGGATTTATGATAAGCTGATCCATATTTTCTTGAAATAAAGTGTTACTATTACTTTGGCTCGTTGCTCGCGTAAATAGTGAGGTCGAAACTATGTGTTTTAATTTCAATAGCTGCACCGAATTATTTAATGCGATTTGCAAAATGTTTAACATTGGTTGTTAATTAATATGACAAAAGAGCCGCATTTTTACTATGAAAGTTCCAAGTCCAAAGTTGACATGTCCCTTTCGTAAAAATGCGGCTCAATAACAATTATTCTACTCCCTTAATCCTTTCCACAATACTTCCATTCTTTTCCAAAACCATCCATGTAAACACCGGCACTAAAGTGCATACCAAAAGACTAAGCAACGCTGCTAACAAAAGCGGAAGCAACGGTACTGCAAACCCAATCTCCCTGAAATTCATAGATTCATAAAGAAAATAAGTCACTCCCATTCCTACAGTCAATGTGATCAGCCCTGCAAGACCTGTCAAAATCTGAACTGACACATCAAGATCAGCTGTAAAAAAAAGCGTCTGCTGCTTTCCAAGCTCCATACTTTCTATAAAAGCATCCTGCTCTTTTTTCGTCATAAGCTTTTTGCTTAAAATCCATATAATAACGACCAGAAGCAGCCTGGGAAAGCTCCCCTCCTGACTGTTCATAAAATTTTTTATTTTCTTTACGGATCTGAAGAATTCCTGCTTCAAGCCTTGACATTTTTACCATGCTCTGCATTAAAAAGTCAGTTTTCTCCATCTGATCTCTAATTTTTCCCAGAAATTCCCTACCATTTTCGGAAAGTTCTTCCTCTTCCAAAAGCTCCATATAGAGATTGATACTTCACTGACACATGCTTCTGAGGGACCAATTTGAAATAAAGCCTTCATACGGGAAGGGTTCCCCAGAATCTTAAACAACTGTGTCAGATTTTCCAGTTCCAGCTCTTGCGGTTCACGAGGCCAAGAATCATTCATCGGGGGCTCCCTTTCTGTTTTCGTTTATTTCTGAACTTTAAAGATTTTTCACAAACAGTGCCCGGATAGCGTTGAGGACGGCTATAATCATCACGCCCACATCAGCAAACACGGCCAGCCACATATTGGCGAAACCCAGAGCGACCAGCACGAGGCAGACCAGTTTTACGCCGATGGCCACCACGATGTTCTGATAAACGATGCCAAGGCACTTGCGGGAGATTTTGATTGCTTTGGAGATCTGCAAGGGGTCATCATCCATTAGGACCACATCAGCAGCCTCAATGGCGGCGTCAGAACCCATGGCACCCATGGCGATGCCGATGTCTGCCCGGCGAAGCACCGGGGCGTCGTTGATGCCATCTCCCACAAAAGCCAGTTTTTCTTTCTCTGGTTTGTTCTGAATCAACTGCTCCACCTTCTCCACCTTGTCAGCAGGAAGCAGTTCACTGTAAACCTCATCCAACTCCAAAGCGGAGGCCACACTGTCAGCCACCTTCTTGGCGTCACCAGTAAGCATCACAGTCTTGCGAACCCCAGCCGACTTTAATGCCTGGATGGCTTCCTTGGAGTGAAGCTTCACGATGTCGGAAATAACAATATGTCCGGCATATTTCCCGTCAATCGCCATGTGAATGATCGTCCCCACACTATGGCACGGAATAGCCTAGACCCCCAAACGATTCATGAGCTTGTCGTTTCCTGCCGCGACCTGATGATCATCCACTGTGGCAATCACTCCGTTGCCGCTGAGCTCCTGAATACCGGTTACACGGCTACGGTCGATTTCCATGCCATAGGCTTTCTGTAAGCTCTTGCTGGTGGAATACGCCCTAAGTCAGTGTGCCGGTCTTGTCAAAAACTACAATCTTAGCCTGTGACAGGGTCTCCAGATAGTTGGACCCCTTCACCAGAACACCCGCCTTACTGGCTCCGCCAATTCCTGCAAAGAAGGACAGAGGAATGGAAATGACCAAAGCGCAGGGGCAACTGGCAACGAGGAAGGTCAGCGCACGATAGATCCAGGTCTCCCAGCCTGCATCCAGCCCCATGGCAAACATCCGTACCAGCGGCGGCAATACAGCCAGCGCCAGCGCGGCATAGCACACCGCAGGAGTGTAGATCTTGGCAAAGCGGGAAATGAAGTCCTCCGACTTGGACTTCCGGGAGGAGGCGTTCTCCACCAGATTCAGAATCTTGGAGACAGTGGACTCACCAAATTCCTTGGTGGTCTGGATATGGAGCAAACCTGTCATGTTGATACAGCCGGAGATGATCTCATCGCCAGTCTTGACCTCACGGGGCAAACTTTCACCGGTGAGAGCGGCAGTGTTCAGAGTGGATTCTCCCTGCACCACGGTACCGTCAATAGGAACTTTCTCGCCGGGCTGTACCACAATAATGGTGCCGATACCCACTTCGTCCGGGTCTACCTGTTCCAGTTTTCCATCCTGTTCGATATTGGCATAATCAGGACGGATATCCATCAGATCACTGATGTTCCGGCGGCTCTTGCCCACGGCGTAGGACTGGAACCATTCGCCCACCTGGTAGAACAGCATCACCGCGATGGCCTCCAGATAGTCGCCGTTTTCATATACGGCCAGTGCCAGAGCCCCCAGCGTAGCCACCGCCATCAAAAAGTGCTCATCGAACACCTGACCGTTGCGGATACCTTTTCCGGCTTTTTTCAGAATGTCGTAGCCAATGACCAGATAATCCACCAGGAACACAGCCAGACGTATCCAGCGGCCTGCCGCGCCAAACACTTCAAATGCGCCTGCGCCCAGGACCTGCAAAATTAACAGTAGAACCGTAGCAGTCAGAATCCGCCACAACATCACTTTTTGTTTTTTGGTCATACCGGCGGAGGACCGCGTGCCGATGATCTGAAGGATCACGGCCAGCAGAGCCACCACGATCAGCAGACCGTTGATGATATACTCCTGCATTTCGTTTTACCCCTTTCACGATTGCTTATTCGTTTATTTGTCTAAGAGAAAGAACGCCCTGCAAGCTGCCGCTCAACAGGGCATTTCCTTTCGCCTGCTTACAGAAAGATCTCACAGTCGGGTTCCACCTTCTTGCAGGCTTTGCGAACCTCCTGCATAACAGTCTTGGGGTCTTGACCTTCCTCGAACTCCACGTTCATCTTGAGGGTCATAAAGTTCACCGTAGCGCTCTGTACGCCGCTGGTCTTGCGGGCGGCATCTTCCATCAGGTTGGCGCAGTTAGCGCAATCCACATCGATTTTGTAAGTCTTTTTCATTTTGAAAATCTCCTCTCCGAGTATTAATTTTGTGTCAAACAATTAAATCATTATTTAACTGTATCTTCAGCATATGCAGGAAAACCGTCCTCGTCAACGGTTTGAACCCATATCCTGCTATTCGGGAAAAGAGTTCTTCTGTTTGGGCAAAATGCAGCTTTTATCGGCACATTCCAGTCCCCTGATAAGGACAGTCCACACATTTTCCATGCTTTTCTTTGCGCCGCTTCGCCATATGCCGCAGCAACCAAATACAGTATACCGCCAGTACAATGAGTAAAATTAAAGATGCCATATAAACCTCCTCCATTTGAAGTCTTTGCAAAAATAGCTTGCTTACGGTCCAATTATTTAATCGTTCCGTCTGTATTGTAGAGCGAGGAAAATCGAAAAGCAATGGACGGAGTACAAGTCCTTCCAAGAGGGATAAGAAAACTTCTGAATTGGTAAACAGTGCTAAAAAAGGTTCTGACATTGAAGCACAGCTCCATGTCAGAACCCATTTATTTTACAAATTATTTTTTTGGATTGCGTCGCCCGCTGTTTTCCGAGCCACGCACTTCCTCATGGTAAAAGTAATTCACAATGACCGGGTGTCCAGACTCTGCCCGGCCGTAGGGCAGCTCGTTGTCCACGAAGGGACAGCTGTTTTCTTGCGCCAGCCGTTCCGCTTGATCCTCCAAACCACAGAAGTAGCTTTTGTCTTCCTTGTTGTAGATAGCGTCGTACAGCGGAACCAAGTCAGGATATTTTTTACAAATATAGTCCATGATGTCTTTTTTGAATCCGCCTCGCAAGTTTAGATTTTCTAACCATATCAGGTCGCATTGATTTCTGACCTGATGGAAGATAGCCTCGAAATCCGTGATACCCGGAAAGACAGGGGCAATAAAGCAGACGGTGCGAATGCCCGCATCATAGATCTGCTTCATGGCATCCAGCCGTCGCTTGATGCTGACGGCATCGTCCATATCATTTTTAAAGCCTTCGTCCAATGTATTGATCGACCAAGAGACCGTGACCTTTCCCAATTTTTTCAGAAGGTCAATGTCACGGATTACCAAGTCTGACTTGGTACAGATGAGAATTTCTGCCTCACTGCCCCGGAGCTGTTCAAGAAGCTTTCGGGTGTTTTGAAACTGAGCCTCCTGGGGCAGATAGCCATCGGTCACAGAACCGATGACTATGCGCTGCCCTTTGTACCTTTGTGGATTTTTGATTGCTGGCCAATGTTTCACATCCAGGAATGTACCCCACGGTTCGGTGTGCCCGGTAAATCGCTTCATAAACGAGGCATAGCAGTATTTGCAGCCATGGGTACAGCCCACATAAGGATTGACGGAATAGCCGCCCACCGGCAGGGTGGATTTTGTCATAATATTTCTGGTTTCTACATCCTGAATCAGAATGCTGCTCTCTTTTACTTCTGCCATGTCTTCTGTTCCTCCAATACCCGGTAAAAAGCCGGGGGAAATTCCTGTACCATTTGTGCCTCTCCCATGATAGGAAGTAGATCATCCTTTATGAATACAGGGATGCCAAGCGCATGAGCCTGATGTGTCAGGTTCCACATCCATTCCGTTTTCGATACGGGATTGATGCCATCGCTGTACAGCACTTGACCTTTCTGATGAAAAGGACACTTTCCCAAATTAGGAATTGCATACTGTTCTGCCAGTTCCTGATAATATTCCGTCCGCAGCACGGTGATTTTAACCTTTTTATGCATTTGTATAGTCATTTTGAACCTGCTCCGAAATCGTCATGCCTCGCACGCCTCCCGGAGAGCAGGCAGCAGCTCATCCAGCCGACCGTCCAGTCCGAAGGACTTCTCTTTGATATTGTCCGCAATGTAGATCTCCCCCAGATTGATGGTCACATAAGTGGCATTTGGCTCGCTGGCCACTAAGCGCATCATCGGAGCCTTGATCAGCTGATTACGCCAGCCAATGCCCAGCTCCAGAACCACCAGTTTCTTTCCGTGGTAGGTTTTCAGAAAGTTTTGGAACCGTGCCTGGGCAGCGGTATCCGGAATCATTCTCTGACCCGCGCCCATGTGGATGTCCATGGGACCTCCGCACTTGGGACAGCGCGGCACCAACTCTGTAGGCACATGGCCGCCCTGTTCGGCAGCCGATAATTTTTCGGCCACTTCCAGACTAGGATAGAGAGTGTCGTGGCAAGGGCGGGCACACTGCATAGTAAACCAGTTGCCCTCAATCTCATAGATTTTCGTTGGATCGAAGCCACACAGTTCAAAGTGACCTTCTCCGTTTGATGTGACGACAAAGTAATCTTTCTCTCCCACAATGGCCTTCAAATCGTTCATCACTGACGTAGGCTGGTACTGCCCGCAGTAATGATGGATGAGCCGGGCCCAGAAGGCCCACTTTTCCTCCTCTCTGGACCATCCAGCCATCATGCCCTGCAAAATGCACTCAAGGTCGTATTTCCGTTTAAAATCTCCAAAGAGTCTTTCAAAGACCGCATTGTCCGCAAACAAATGCAGTCCTTCGGTGATGGACAGGCCGTTACTGGCCCCGATCAGGATAGCGTCCGCTTCTCTGAATTTTTCCGCAACAGGGTTCCAATCAATCATATTCGTTCGCTCCTTTCTATTTTATGGTTGCTGCGATGGATTGCACCTGCCGGAGGGCAGCTAGAGTTTCCGCCAAATCTCCTTGCAGATACAGGCTGCGTCCCCGCAGATGCTCCGGACTATGAGATGCCTCTCGATTAAGACATGCATAAAAGACGTTTTCGTTTTTGGCAGTAAGTTCCCAGAAGGGCAGTTTGATGATACTGGGCGTCATCTCACCCACGCCAAGTTCCAACAGCAGGACTTTTTTGTCGGACTGATCCATTATCCAGCGTCGCAGGAATCTATGGTAGCGGTGCAGGTTATCCTGCCAGAAGGTTCCCTCCAGAAAGGTATCATCTCGTACCCAAGGCACCAGCACCCGCCCGCAATCCGGGCAACGGGGAACAGCTTCCTCCGGCAGGCGAACACCCACCAAGCGACCGGTCAGTTCCTTTACCAGTTCGCGGTTTTCCCAAATATCATCCCGACAGGGCTGGCTGCACTGGCAGTAGCTAAAGTCTCCCTGAAAGGCGCAAATTTGTTCCTGGGGAAATACCCGAAAAAACTGCTGATCGACATTAGTGGTCAGCACAAAGACCGGTTTATCTGCAACAAGCGTTTGCAGATCCAGATAGGGCTGCCCCGTAGGGGTTTCCCACATGAAGCGGATATATTGACTGTAATATCCCCACTGCTCTCCATAGCTGGAAAAGCAATGGTAGAATCCAGCCAGCGGAGAGGTAAAGCCATACTGTTCACGAAAGGGAGCCAATGCCTCCGAAAGTGCCGAGGACCAATGGTAGTGGTCGTATCCAGCTGCGCTTGACAGGCCGGAGCCGCCTCCGATCACAACGGCATCTGCTTGAGCAATACGCTCGGCAAGTTCCTGAAGCGCCGCTTGGTTTCCAACCCTCATTGATCGTTATCTCCGCTTTCCATGGTGTTCCGTGCATCCCGCAGCACTTGAGCAATGTCGGCCACAATGGTCATGCCCTTATCCTCCAACTGCTTGGGCAGGAAGTCATATTTGTCGTTGACAGCAATATATCGAGCATGGGGAAAGCTGAGGGTCATGTTCCAGAAAGGTTCTTGGATAAACATGGGAGTCATTCGACCAACGCCCAACTCCAGGAACAGAATTTTGCTGTCTTTGTGTTCCAGTACGTAGCGAGAAATTTTTTCGTACTGTTCTTCATATTTCTTTCCTTGCAGGAAATTCCCATATCCTCGCACCCAGGGGAAAGCCTCGCCACCGCAGTGCGGACACCGGGGAATGAGATCCGTGGGAATCTTCGTGCCATCCCCCATAGCGGCCACCATATCAGCCACTGGCTTTACCGCATCCCAGGTGTCATCGGTACAGCAGGCGGCACACTGGAAGAACCGGTGATCTCCCTGGATCTCCGCCACCTTCTCCTCCGGGTAGAGTTTGACAAACTGGGTATCCTGATTGGTAGTGAGGATGAAGAAGTCCTTGCCTTTCAACAAAGCGTCTAAATCCAAATAGGAATGACGCACAGGTGCGGTCTGGGTGGTGTGAAGGAATGTGGCGAGATACCCCCAATACTCTTCCCTTGTCTTCCAGGGGTGCATCATCCCTGCAAAAGCACCTTTGAAGTGGTACTTCTCCGCAAAAGGCCGGAAGTATTTCCGGTAGGAGTCGTTGTCCTCGTAGTAAAAATCTCCGCCACCGGCAGCGGACAGACCGGAGGCCCCGCCCACTACCACACAGTCAGCTTCCTTTACCTCCTGTACCAAACGATGGATCTGTTCGCTATACGGCAGCGGCTTTTTGTCAGTCAGCTGATAAGGCGTACTGCCGGAAGCATAGATAGGATAGTGCCTGGAATAATTCATCTGGGTCTGCATGACCAAATCATCATAGAAGTTCATTGTCACCATTCCTTTCGAGTGGGTGTTATTTTTATTCTTACTTCAAATCATTTTAGCATCCTCTTGCGCTGTTGTCAATGTGCTGTTATAATAAAAATAACATCAAAAAAAAGGAGATTAGTCCATGAAATATCCCACCCGCCTTAGCGATGCTGTTCATATTCTGGCTTTTATCGCTCTGTACCCAGACTGCGACCTAACCAGTAACAAGCTGGCAGAGAGCGTTCAGACGAATCCTGCCTATGTACGCCAGCTCATGTCCGCCTTGCGGAAGGGAGGGCTGCTGGTCAGCGTGAAGGGGCATCCCCGACCCGCTCTGGCTCGTGAGCCGGAGAAAATCACTCTGCTAGATGTCTATCGGGCAGTAGAGGGCAACAAGCCCCTGCTCCATCAGGACATCCACACCAATCCTGCCTGTGGCGTGGGTGTAAATATCCAACTGGTGCTGCGGGATTTTTACTTGGACATTCAAAAAACAGCGGAACAAAGAATGCAAGAGATCACGCTGAAAGATGTGCTGGAACAATATCACATGAAGTTGGAAGGGATGCCCTTGCAGCGTTTATGACGGATCGATTTTCAGAAACGCTTCCATTTGGGACAAAAATTCTTCTGAACGGGAAATACAGAACCTCCTTGCGGGACTATACTGAGAACCGGAGAGACCTATACCCCGTATTGGTATTCCGCTTTCCAGAAAAGGAGGTTTCAAATATGCAAGAAAAGTACAATGTCACAGGCATGACTTGTGCAGCCTGCCAGGCTAGGGTACAAAAAAGCGTATCCAAACTGACCGGTGTGCAAGAGTGCAATGTCAATCTGTTAAAAAACAGCATGGTGGTAACTTACGACGACAAAAATGTAAACAGTGGGCAGATTATCGCCGCTGTAGAAAAGGCGGGCTATGGCGCATCCCTACAGCAGGTCAAGGGAAAATCAGCTGCACAGACTGTCTCCCCGGTGAACACGGCGAAAAAGGAATATGAGGCGATGCGCCGTCGAGTAATCTGGTCCTTTGTATTCACTATCCCTTTGTTCTATCTCCCGTACAGAAGATTTCCGTCAAGCAAACAACAATAAAGCAATCGAATGGAGGAACCACTATGAAAAAAGAACTGATGATCGAAGGAATGATGTGCCAGAACTGCGTCAAGCATGTTACCCATGCCCTGGAGGGTATCTCTGGTGCGTCCCATGTCCAGGTAAGTCTAGAGGACAAAAAGGCCACTGTTGAGGTCCCGGAGTCCGTTACCGACGAAACCCTAAAAGCGGCAGTTACCGAGGCGGGCTACAAAGTCACAGAGATTATCCCCCATGAAGGCTGATAAGGCTCACATAACCCGTTCCATTAAGATTGCCAGAGGACAACTGGACGGCATTTTGCGAATGATTGAAGAGGATCGCTACTGCGTGGACATTTCCAATCAGCTGTTGGCAACTCAGGCTCTTTTGAAGCGAGTGAATCAAGAGATTTTGCGGGCCCATATACGTGGCTGTGTCCGAGAGGGACTGCATACGGACGAGCCCAACCCAAAACTGGAGGAAGCTCTCCAACTGTTGGAAAAGCTGGTTACATAATAATAAACAATGGAGCGGCCAAATTTGAATGATCGGCCCTAAATTAATCAAGGAGGAAACCAATATGAAACTTGGCATTATTCGTTGTATGCAGACAGAGGATTACTGCCCCGGAAGCCGGGATTTTCGGACAATCCGAGAGAGAAAAGGCGCTTTTATGGGAGAGGATGATATTCAGTTAGTGGGCTTCATCAACTGCGGTGGCTGCCCCGGAAAAAAAGCGGTACTGCGGGCCCGTTCTCTGGTAGAACAGGGCGCTGACACCATTGCTTTTGCTTCTTGCATCAGCAAAGGGACTCCCATTGGTTACTCCTGTCCTTTTGCTAAGCGTATGCGGGAGCTGGTGCAGAAAGAGGTAGGCGATGGTGTCCATATCTTGGATTACACCCATGACGCTGGTCCTGAACCAGAAACCTCTCAGAAGTAAAGTTTCTTTTCCCTCCGGCCTATGATAAGATAGACTTCAAGGAGGAGTGCTAAATGGTTCAGAACCACTTACCCCACGACCACGGACAAACTATCGAGCAGGCCCGAAATTTCCATCACATGATTGAGTGGCTTGTAAAAATCGCCTGTCCGTCGCAAGTAGAAAAACAAAAAGGAACGCCATGAAAAAAGAAGAATCCAAAGTTATCGCTCAAAAACTTCAAAAGATTCCAAACGGCACCCTCGCCTTGAAGCATTGCCGGGCTGGTGGAACGGGTACCACACTCTTTGGAGAACAGTTTCGAGCGGTTACCGCTGGAAAAGGGTATATGGAGGCATATGAAACTTTTCCTGGAATAGAGGTATCCTTCAATGTTTTTCTTGCTTCAGAGGTCAAGTTTCGGCATGATGCTTCGGATTCTGTTTTAGAAATTTACTATTGTCGCAGTGGTCGCGTGGGTTGGAATATGCAAGGCGGTACTGCCGTCTATTTAGGTACAGGTGATGTGACAGCACACAGTATGGCCTGCTGCGCGGATTCCGCCATGATGTTTCCCCTAGGATATTCAGAGGGAATTTCCATTTCCGTGGATCTGAAACAGCTCTCTTCCATTTGCCCGGAAGTTTTAAAGAATGCCGGTGTGGAGGCAGACCAGTTACGGGATCGATTTTGCTCCGGAAAGCCATCCGCAATCCCGTCCTGTTCCGATTTAGAGCACATTTTTGCCCCACTCTTTTCTGCTCCTGTGTCCGTTCGAATTTCCCTCTTGAAATTGAAGATGCTGGAAATTTTGATTTATTTGAGCAACATGAAATCGGAACATAAAGAATTGACTCAATACTTCTCCCAGCAAACCGAATTGATAAAAGAAATTCATCAACAGTTGACAGAGCACTTGGATCAACGATTTACGATTGCAGAACTTTCCAAACAGTATTTGATAAATACCTCCACTCTAAAGGAGATATTCAAGGCAGTCTACGGCCAGCCTATCGCCACCTATATGAAGGAATTTCGAGTGCGTCAGGCTATGAAATTATTACGGGAAACAAATGACACTATCGCGGATATTGCTTCCCAGGTAGGCTACCAAACCCAGGGAAAGTTTTCAAGCGCTTTTCAGTCTATAGTCAAAATGTCACCCAGAGAATACAGAAAAATCCAGGGTATGCCTAAGTAGAACCGGGCATAAATCCACTTGGCCTGCTTGTCCGGCAGCTCCATCACCGCAGCGTAGAGCTGATCGCGGAGCTGCTTGTCCTCCAGGATTTCTTCCGGGGTCGGCGGGTGCTGCACAATAGCCTTCTCAATGCCATTGTCGCAGTCCAGGAAGTAGTGCGCTTTGTAGTTATACATCTAGCGCAGGTAGCGTGCTTCCGCTCGTTTGTCGGCCAGGAACACCGCCTGCACTTCATCGGTTACTTCCAGATAAGTGTCTTTTTTGTAAATATCGGGATACAGCTCCCGAAGATTGATTTTCTGCATTATGTACCTCCATTTCGGTTCACAGGTCCAGTTGACGGGTGAGCCGAAATGAGGCGGAGAACGGCACCGACATAATTGATTTGAGGTCCACAAAAAAATACCAGTCTCCCACAAAGGAAAACTGGTGCGAAAATGCTGACAGGTAAAGTTAATACCGATATTTCGGAATAATAATACCGACCAAGAAGCGGAACAAGTTAGGGTATTAGCAAAGATTTTTTTGATGAAAAGGCCATATTGCCCTGTCTAAATACCGCTATCATGGCGACTACCTCTACTGGCCGCCGCTCTTTATATCACACTCCTTCAAAAAACAAAACGACGGCTTTGGTTGTTGTTCAAAGCCGTCGAGTGTTTAATTTGACACGGGAAAACGACTGCTGCACGACGGCTTTTTTTCTTTTGCCGTCGTGCGGCAGATAATTACATTCCATAAGTTAAACTATCATTCTATTTAAGCGGCTACCTAAGCGACTTAACAGTTCGTTGGTAATTGTCCCACTTGCTTCTGCAAGGTCATAGGCCGTGATTTCATACTGGCCTGATTTTCCTATGAAGATAGCAATATCACCGCTTTTCACATCTGGTAAATCCGTAATATCGACTATCATTTGATCCATACAGATGTGTCCAATTATTGGTGCTTCGTAGCCGTTTATCAATACTTTTCCATGATTACACGACAGAGTGCGAGGAATGCCGACCATTACCGCTTCATACTTGCTGCTGTCCATATTCTGAAGCACAGCGGCTGCGGACTGGAGGGACACGCTATATTCCGGGGAACAGCCGCCAAACAAAACAGCGATTTTTAATCTTTTCATTGCTCTGCCTGCCTTTCTGCCAAATATTCCTCCAAGCACAGCCCTTTTTCATACATCTCTGTGGCGGCCTCAACGCCAACATACCGATAATGCCATACTTCCTCGGCAACGCCCGTGATGTCGGTTTTATCTCCAGGGTAACGGAAAATAAAACCGTATTTGTAGCTGTTTTCTTGCAGCCAGAAATAAAGATCATAGATGGCTCCGTTGATGTCCACTGCTAAACCAATTTGATGTTCACTGTATCCGGGAACAGATACCCATTGCTTTGCCAGTTCCTCCGCTTCGCTCTGGGAATTTCCCTCTTTGCGGTATCCAGCCACTTTGTCGTCATAGAGCTGCTGCTGCTTTTTCTGCGTGCGGTAACCGGATACGACCATAGGCAGTTGATCCAAATTTCCTTCCTTTGCTGCTTCCAACATCTCCATGAGAGGATCATAGATGCGTTCATCTACTTTCTCACCGCCGGGCACCTCTACCAGTTTTGGCTCGTAGTTTTCGGGGATCGCGTTTTCATCGTTTACCAACATCAAGTTCCAGTCGGTGTCATCATTTGCTGTCTGCGTGTTTTGGGGTGAGCTTTCATCCAAAAGGCCAACTTGCACATCATCAGGCCCCTGCGTTGTGATGTCGTTTACTTGGGAATTTTCAGGCGATTCTTTATCTCCAAACAATGTGAACGCATATACACAAACAGCCACGACCAGAATGACTGTGGCAATACTTCCCCAAGGAAAGCGCCTCCGCCGCTGCTTTTGCCTCCGGCGATGACCTTCATTGGGAACAGGCAGCATTTTTTCTTCCATCATATAAAGCCTCCTTTCTGAAGGGGAACAAAAGCGCCCCTGTCAGCATTTATTGTACTGAACAGCGGCGCTTGAAACTTTAATATGAAGTTGTTTATTTCCTAAGAAAATCCTAATGTAAAGGGGAGATTTTACTTATGTTCTATCCAGCGGCGGTCCGCAGCTTTGCATCGGACAACACTTTCCCTCTCATATGATATTTGTCAACAGAAATCTGGATTTGAAATGTGTAGGCGGTGTTGTTTTTGACCTTCAAATCCAGCCGGCCTTCCGCCACCGCCGCGTCAATTCCTTGGGGAATGCCGGGCGTATTGCGGTGAAGGTCGATTCCATGTGTATGCTGTTCTGTAACAGTCAGCGGAGTATCCTTCCCATCATTTCGCTCCTTTCGGTGATTTGTTTCATAAAAGAGCAAATCCATGCTCCTGTCAGTATCATTCTACTGGACAAGAGCATGGATTGTTTTAATAAGAAGTTGATTGACTCCTAAGAAAATGCAAAGAAATTGCTAATTTGATAACGGCAAAGAGACTGTAAATGTAACCACATGATTTTTGCTGGATGCGCTGATTGCCCCGCCATGCAGCGTGACGATCTCCTTTGCTATGGCTAATCCAAGCCCTGTGCCGCCTGTATCAGAGGAACGAGACTGATCTACCCGGTAGAATTTATCGAAAAGAGACGCCAATGCCTCATTTGGAATATCTTCGCCGCTGTTCTGAAACCGAATGATGACTTCATGTTCCAATTTTTCTACGGAGATCACAATCTCGGTATGTGGGAAGCTATACGATGCGGCATTTTTCAGAATGTTGTTGAATACCCGTGCCAGCTTTTCCGGATCGGCTTCGATGGTCAAGTTCTCGTCAAGATGCAGGGTAACGGTGTTTCCCCTGGGAGCCAAAACAGGAGACAATTCATCCGATAGTTGGACCAGCATATAATAAAGGTCGATGGTTTCCTTGGACAAGGTGATTTTCTGAGATTTATATTTTGTGATCTCAAAGAATTCATTTACCATCGTCTCCAGTCGGTAGGCTTTTTCCAACACGATATGAGCCCGCGCAGCCCTCTGCTCAGGGGGCATATTCGGATCTTCCTCCAACAGATTGAGGTATCCAATTACAGATGTGAGTGGAGTCCGAATATCATGGGCCAGGTACATAACCAATTCGTCTTTCCGCTGTTCAGCCAAAGCGGTTTCCATTTTTCGTTCTGCTAAAGTTTGTTTTACAGAGTTTAGCTTCCGCTCAAATGGCAGCATTTCCGGTGACAACTGGATTTGCTTTTCATCGTCTGCCAGCAATGACTCTATCCCTTGATTGACCTCTCTGAAATAGCCGGTAACCCACCGGAAAATTCGTACCATGAGGACTGTAAATATTAGAAGAACGGCCACAGCGAAAAAAATTTCTTTATTACCTCGAAAATGGTCACTGTAATAATAAAATGCTGCTTCATGCTTCATGTCGAATACGGTTTCCAGAATCCATACAATCAGATCGCCAATTCGCTGTTTCCAGATGAAAAGATACAGCCCCACCACCACAACGATAGAGGTAATGACATTCATGCAAACTCGTCGAATGAGTTTTGATTGAAAAGCAAAGTATTCGTCTTTTTTATCAACTTTCAATTTTATATCCTCCCCCCCATATCGTCTTAATGAATCTGGGCTTGTCCATGCTATCTCCCATTTTCTCCCGCAGGTGGCGGATATGAACGGTGATGGTGTTGTTGGATTTGCTGTAATACTCGTCCTGCCAGATTTTGTGAAACAAATCTTCTGAACTGACTACATTCCCGGTATTTTCCAGAAGAATACGCAGGATCGAAAACTCCGTAGGTGTCAGCACCAAGGGCGTTTCCCCCAAAAAGCAGGTATGTGCCTTGATATTCATTGTCAAGGAACCGCAAACAAGATTATCTTCTGATGCGGCAGACGAGGTTGCACCGGTATCAGAATGAGCAGGATTGTACTTTTGATACCGGCGAAGCTGAGACTTTACCCGTGCAATCATCTCCAGAGGGCGAAACGGCTTTGTAATGTAATCATCCGCTCCAAGAGTAAGGCCGGTAATTTTATCAGTCTCAGCATCTTTGGCTGTCAGCATGATGATGGGGTAGGTATGATGTTCCCTGATTTTCTTGCATAGAGTGAATCCATCTATGTCAGGAAGCATAATATCCAAAATTGCAAGATCAATGGGGGTTGTTTCAATGCAGTTAAGGGCTTCTTGGGCCGTATAAAATTTGAATACAGTGTAGTTTTCGTTTTTCAAATAGACTTCTATTAAATCCGCAATTTCTGTTTCGTCATCGACTACTAATATTTTATTAGACATGAAATCATTCTCCCTTCAAAGAGTATATATTATTATATTATCAAAGTCAAACACAGCACATCCTTATTATTTCATGAGAAAACATTAAGATTTTCCTAATTTCTCACAGATTGCAATATCTTGGGGCTGAATTTTGGCAAGTTAAGAACCCCCTTGATATATTAGTCGTATCTGTTCATCTCTAAGCTATATTATATTTCGTTCTTATTTATTAAGCAATGATTCGCCTATTAAATCAGGTCCACAACCAGAACAATCATACTTGTTTACCAATATAATAAGGTCATTCCACAGCCGGATACTATATCCGTTCTTCAAAAGGGCTTGTCCGCAGTCGATTACGATATCGCCTTTCGGGTCAGTGACCACGTAGGAACTGTGACCTTCGGCGGCTCTGTCTGTGTGACTGTTTTCTTTCGTAGGGTATGGGCTTTCTTCCCTGAGAGAACTGACTGCAAATCCTCCAATCCATATCCTTCGCCCAGACTGTCCATGCGGGCGGCTTTCTCCCAACCAGAGAGCTTCAGTCGATACGATTTTCCGCGCTTTGAGACTTCACAACCATACTCTTGCAACAGCTTCAGCAGTTCTTCAAAGTCAGCAGGACTTTGTGATAATGCGTTGTCAATCACCACACGAAGCAGCTCTCGGTGAGAGGGCTTTGCCTGATCGCCCAGCCATTTGTTATAGCTCTTTCCGTGAGGTTTCGGATTCTCTACAATTGACAGTCCATTCTCAATACAGATGGTGTCACTTAGCCGACGAACCGCCTTGGTGCTGTCCCAAAAGTTTCGGAACTTCCGGTCATATTCTAAGCTGACCGATGACCAGATAATGTGATTATGAATGTGCGACTTGTCTATGTGAGTGCAGACTACAAAGGCATGATTGCCTTTAGTAAAACGCTTTGCAAATTCTACGCCCAGCCGGTTTGCTTCTTCCGGGGGAATCTCACCGGGGCGGAAGGACTGGCGCACATGATAGGCAATCACATCATCCGCGCCACGCACTCGTCCGGTAGCGGCAATGTACTGCCGCTTTGCCAGAAGGAACTCCGCATCCGCAGTCCGGCTGTCACACGCATAGCCGGTAATGAGCCTGCCGTTATCTGTTTTCTTTGGATTGGCCACATAGTCGATGATGTCACTGATCGCCCGACTCTCTGTGCGGCCTTTGCCGACATGAAGTGGCATGATTCTTGTAGTTGCCATAAAAAGCCCTCCTCTCAAAATATTTTCTCTGAACTCTTTGTGCCTATCGTTGAAATAAACTCTCCTTATGGGTATAATATTAATATAAAGAAACTACCAATACCTCAAAGGAGGGATTTTATGATAGAACAGCTAATTGCAGAAGCAACCGAATGTGATTTCAAAGTTGCACTTGAAATAAAGAAACCCAAAAGCTGGTTAAAAAGTGTCAGTGCCTTTTCTAATGGAATCGGCGGAACTCTTTTTTTCGGAATCTCTGATGACAGGAAACCTATTGGCTTGTCCGATGTTCAAAAGGATGCTGAAGCGATCAGTCGCTTAATCAAAGAACGTATCACACCATTACCTCAGTTTATCTTAAAACCATTACAGGAAGATGGTAAAAATCTATTAGCTCTGGAGGTTTCTCCCGGCCGCAGCACCCCATATTATTACAAGGCAGACGGCGTGATGGAGGCATATATCCGTGTTGGAAATGAAAGCGTAATTGCCCCTGATTACATTGTGAATGAATTGATCTTAAAGGGAACCAATCAGTCCTTTGATACCCTAACAACAGACGCGGCAAAAAGGATTACAGCTTTACACTTCTGGAAGCAACCTATCTGGAACGGACCGGTCTCCGCTTTGAGCCATCCGATTATGTTTCCTTTGGTTTGACTGATAAAAATGGACTCCTGACCAATGCCGGAAAACTCATGACCGATCAGCACACGGTTTATAACTCCCGTATGTTCTGTACCCGGTGGAATGGCTTGGAAAAAGGCTCTATCTTTGATGATGCGCTGGACGATAAAGAATACGAGGGAAATTTGATTTATTTACTGAACAGTGGCAGTGAATTTATTCGCAATAATTCCAAAGTCCGTTTTGTCAAAAAGGCACAGTATCGTGTAGACAAGCCGGATTATGCTGAACGAGCTGTGACAGAGGCTCTTGTCAATGCGCTTATCCATCGTGATTATATTGTGCTTGGCAGCGAAATCCATATTGATATGTTTGATGATCGGGTGGAAATCACATCTCCTGGCGGTATGTTTGGCGGCGGCTCAATTCAGGAATACGATATTTACAGTATTCGTTCGATGCGACGAACCCTCGTGATTGCTGACATGTTCCACCGCATGAAGTACATGGAACGCCGTGGAAGTGGTCTGCGCAAAATCGTTAGTGAGACTGAAAAACTACCAGGATATTCAGAAATATATAAACCTGAATTTTTCTCGACAGCAACAGATTTCAGGGTCATCTTGAAAAATGTAAACTACATCATGTGCGGTGCTTCCGTACATGATGCCGCACATGATACAGCACATGATACATCTGTGATCAGCAAGCAAAACTTGCTATTGGAATTTTGTGCAGACCCTAAAAGTCGAGATGAAATGCAAGCATATATTAATGTTTCCAGTCGTTCTCACTTCAGCAAATATTACCTCAAGCCTTTATTATCTTCTGGTAAACTTGAAATGATGTTTCCATACAAACCCAAAAGCAAAAACCAGAAATACTCTACCGTTCATACCAAGTAAAATAAGAAGCAGGGCATTGGGTCTCATCTCCCATTGTCCTGCTTCTTTTCATTCCAAATTATATTCACATCATTTACCCATACACCCAATCCTGGATCGCAAATTTCAAGCTCTGTACCTTGCCCAGCAGCCAGATCGCAGCCAGCGGCAGCCCCATCGGGCTAATCAAAAATGCCATAACCAGCAAAACTGCACCATTCTGTGGGGCTTTCTCCTTATTCTCATGTAAAAGAAAAGCGTCTGCTATTTCACAGACGCCTAATTTCTTAATATGGACAGCGGATCGGAATGCACCGGTCAATCTTCAATGGCTATTATTTGCCCCCAATCAGGAAGTAGGCTGTCCCGTCTACTTTTACTTCGCTTACGCAGGCATCTCTCCTATATATATTATGGTGACTACGGTTTTTAGTCAATCATTTTTTATATCTATATCTAAAATCCAAAATCACTCAACTCCTTTAATCCTCTCAACAACAGTTCCATTCTTTTCCAAAACACTCCAGGTAAGCACCGGAACCATAGTACAAACCAGCAAACTGATTCCCACTGCAAATAAAAGTGGAAGTAATGGCACTGAAAACGCAATCCCACGATAATTCATTGATTCATAAAGAAGATACGTTGCTCCCATTCCTACTGTTAGCGTAACAAGCCATGCGCCGCCTGCATAGAGAACCCCTTCCCTGACTAGCATTCCAAGAAGCTGCTTCGGGGTCATCCCGATACTCTCCATAACCGAAAGCTCCGTCATCCGGCTCTGCACATTTACTACAAAGGTGTTCATGTAGTTCATGATTCCGATAAAAGCCAGAATCAACACAATCCCGATTCCCACTTGCGGCATATTGCCCTGTGCTTTTTCAATCTCATCTGCATCTTCGATTTTGGATTCCCAGGAAAAGTCTTTTGCATTGCCATTTTCTTCTAATAACGCCATGATTTCTTGCTCTGTATCTCTATCATATTCTTTGTGATATTTTATGCTGGTCTTTAATATAATTGGATTATTGGCAAATGTTTTCACTACCTGATCACTGGCTATAATCGTCGGTGGGTATCCAAGGAGTGCCGTATAATAATTCTCGTCCGTAACTCCTTCTATGATAAAAGTTTTTGTCGTTTGTTGATCTTCATACAAAGCACATGTCACATTTTTTCCTATTACGTCAGCATCTGCGAAATCCAAACCATTTCGATAAACAATACATGCTTTTCCCGAAAGGAAGTCCTCTTTATTGATCGGATGCTCAAGACTGTTATTTAAATAATCAAATTCCTGTTCATCAATTCCGATCAGAGAGGATCCAAAATTCTCAGGATGATTCTGATACTCGTCCTTGTCCTTACTATATGGAGTACTCATCCACTTTGCATAAAATTCTTTCATCCACATCTCAGCAAAATCCGGTTCCCATGGAACTGTAATCTCGGCAAATGTCATAGAATGTACTTCAGAGACTCCGGCATTTTCTTTGATTGACTTCACGAAAGCTTCATCCAGAATATCTCTTCTGTCTTCTGATTTTTCTTTGCATGCCGTATCATTTTTAATAACCATATCCGTATCCATATAATTTGACACTATGGTTCTTGCTGCCTGACTGTCCAGCATGGTCACAATACAAAGATACACAGACAGACTGGCTGCCAAAGACAACAGTACCACCGCAGTTCTTTTCTTATCCTTTGTAACCTGCTCCAGGGAAAGTCTTGCTATTACTTTTCCCTTTCCTGCTTTTCTTTCTTTTACGGTTTTGTGGGTCGGACGATAACCAAGCGCTTCTATTGGAGAGATATCTGCTGCCATTTTTGTCGGTTTTTGGCTGGCCAGAAAGATGGTAACCCCAACCAGTAAGATGGTTGCCAGCAGAACTGCCGGATGAAAACGAACCATATCTGCTCCAACATAGCCACTTTTGATTCCAAGTGATTTTACAACAACAGGAATCAGGAAAAAGGATACCAGCCCACCTGACAGACATCCAAGTACTGTCCCTGCAGATCCGATCAGAAGCATCTGTTCCTTCATCATCCTTTTTATCTGCTTTTCTGTCATTCCGACCGTCTGAAGCAGACCATAATAACGAACTTTTCCAGCTACGGAAAGATACATAATATTATAAATAAGCAGATACGCACACAAACAGGTAACTGCAATCAAGCCAATAAGACCTGCCAATATCTGAACCGATGCGCCAAGATCTTCCATGAAGAAAAGATTCTGCTGCTTTCCAAGATTCATACTTTCGATAAAAGCATTCTGCTCTGTTTTTGTCATTATTTTCTGCTTAAAATCCATAAAGTAACGACCGGAAGCTGCCTGCGAAAGCTTCCATCCCGATTGATCATAGAATTCTTTCGAGACATAAAACTGTTTCTTGGGTCCATATCCGTCCCAGAGCCCACAGATTCGAAAAGTCCCTGTAAAGATTCCCTCATGTGTTCCATAAGACATAGCAAGGGTATCGCCTACATCAAGATCTTCGTAACCACATTCTTTTAAAGCAGATTTTGTTACCATTATCTCATCCAAAGCTGTCGGATATCTTCCTTCCAGCTTTTCTCTGACCGGCTCCATCATCTGTGTCCAATATCCATCATCTGCCCAGATCAGTCCCACATCAGGTGTGGAATCCTGATCTGTTTTTTCTACCCATCCACAGACTCCCGCCGTACCTGTCAGAACGATATCCGGGTTGTTCTCACACATTTGCTTCTGTTCATCCGTCACTCCATACATAATTGCATCAAACTCAGCTCCTGACATACGGATATTTTGAATTTTCTGAAGCCTGAAATAAGAGTCTCCAACTGTGAACATTGTGAATACCAAAAAGGAAGAAAGAAGAACCGCAAGGAACAGAGTAATGGTCTTTCTCCTGTTTACTTTTAGAGCATTCCCTGCCATCCTTTTGATCACTTTCTGATTCGGATTCTTAAGCATAGGAATCACTTCCCTTCCTGGTATCTCCTATAATCTTTCCGTCCTCAATATGTACGATACGATCTGCAAGCTGCGCAATGTCTCTGTCATGAGTGATCAGGATCAAGGTCTGGCTGAACTGTCTTGCTGCCATTTTCAAAAGTCCAAGTACATCATGGCTGGTAACCGAATCCAGATTTCCCGTTGGTTCATCAGCCAGAATAATGGCGGGCTTCGCCGCAAGCGCCCTGGCAATCGCAGCCCTCTGCTGCTGTCCACCGGATAATGTTCCAGGAAGAGCTTCCCTCTTCTCTGACAGCCCTAAAAGTTCCAGTATCCCATCCACATACTCCACATCAACCTTTCTCCCATCCAGTTCCACCGGAAGAATGACATTCTCATATACATTAAGATCCGGGACAAGATTATAATTTTGAAAAATAAACCCGATCTTTCTTCTGCGGAATATGGCAAGCTGTTCTTTTTTCAGCCCCAAAAGACACTTACCCTCTACCAACACTTCCCCTTCTGTTGGCACATCCAGTCCACCCAGCATATGCAAAAGTGTACTTTTTCCGGATCCGCTTTTGCCGATAATAGCAACGAATTCCTGATCTTTCACACAAAAATCTACGCCATCCAATGCCTTTACCGTATTTTCACCCATTTGATAGTATTTTTTTAAGCTTCTTGTCTCTACAATGTATTCTTTCATTGGTTTGCCTCCTTCTTTTGATATTCTATAGAATATCTCCTAAAAATCACAAACCTGTCTCAATTTTTAATTATCACAAGATTGTGACAATCCCCGATCGGTTATGTTACGATTTAATCACCGGTAAATACAGGCGAAAACACGCTCCTTTTCCCACTTCAGACTGTACTTCTATGTAGCCCTTCTGAAGTTCCATGATTGTTCTTGCAAGATATAATCCGATCCCAACCCCTGGTTTATCATGAACCTCCGGCTCACGGTAAAATCTTGTAAAGATCTCTGCCTGCCTCTCCGGGGCAATCCCTTTTCCAGTATCGGAAATGCTGATCTTAAAAAATAATTCCTGTCTTTCTGTCTGAATATGGATCTTTCCACCTGGTTCGGTATACTTGAGTGCATTATCCAGAATATTATAAATTGCTTCCTCCGTCCATTTGCTGTCATGACGGATTATCATATTTTCTTCGCAGTTCACATATAGATCAATACCCTTCAACGCCGCCCCCGGAACCACACCGGCAACTGCGTGGCGGATTGTTTCGTATAGATTTTTGTCTTCCTTATGTATTTGCAGAATTCCCGTTTCAAGCCTTGACATTTTTACCATGCTCTGCATTAAAAAATCAATTTTTTCCATCTGCCCTTTGATTTTTCCCAAAAACTCCTGACCGCTTTGCGAAAACTCCTCGTCCTCAAGAAGTTCCAGGTATAGTTTAATATTGGCAATGGGCGTCCTTATCTGATGGGATATATCAGAAATCAATCCCTTTACTCTTTCTTTCTCACGAAAACCGTCTTCTTCTTTTTTCCGAAATACGTGCCCGGCTTTCACTAATTGTGTTCCTGTTCTTCCCCAGAGGCTATCCTCCAATTCTTCTTCCATATTCCATTCTTTTCCTGTTACGATAGCATCCAGAGCATCTTCCACCTTTTCAGCAAACAACTTCGCTTCTTTTTTTATCCGGTAGTTTTTCCATAACAATACCAGTACTGCTGCAAATAAAATTATCATCATGATATATATCAGCCAATCCATTGATATCCCATCCCATATACATTTGAAATATACCTATGATTCTTATCTTCAACCTTTCCTCTCAGACGATTCACATTTACTGCCAGTGCGTGCTTGTCCACAAACTGTCCTCCACTGTCCCACAGCCGCTCCAATAACAGATCATAAGTCAGAAGCTGTCCCCGGTTCATAAGAAATTGACGAAGCAGACGGCACTCTGTCGGTGTGACGGGGCATTCCTGACCTTTTACCGTTACTCGTGCATGATCCAAATCTATATATAAATACTCATCTGCAAAAATCAGACGATTGACCGAAGCAGTTCTTTTTAAAATGACTTCTATTTTTCTAAGTAAAATCTTCATTGAAAATGGTTTAGTAACGTAATCTTCTGCCCCGGATTCATATCCTGTCAGAGCATCCTCCTCCATATCCCTGGCTGTCAGGTAAATGACCGGAACTTCTTTTTGCTTTTTTACACACTGGCAAAAAGAGAAGCCCTCGCCATCTGGAAGATTCACATCCAGAAGGACCATATCTATCTGATTCTCAAAAAAAATCTGCTTCCCTTTCTCCATAAAAGTCACACCGTAAACTCCATATCCTGACTTTTTCAAAGAATAACAGATCGCCTGATTCAAATCAGAATCATCTTCTACAACTAATATATTCTGCATATCCTAATTCCTCCGATACAGATTCTCACAAAGAAATCTCTGCATAGCAATGATACCTTTCAGTATTGTACCACAAACTTTTCCTAGATATGAAAAACAAAGAAAGAATCTCAATTTTGTGATTATTCAGTGCACAAAAAAAAATATTTTATAAGTCTTTTCATATAATGAACACCTGACGGGAAACACTTCCTTTATCGAAACTACAAAGACAGTTATTACACCACAATCATGGAACAGATTGGAATTAAGTGGTCGCCACACTACAATTTCCATGATGAAAGAACACAGCATTGATGAAACTACCATCAAAAAGATTGTTGGACATTCTGGAGCTATGACGCTTACAGAACGTGTCTACACTCATCTTGATATCCTGGTTCTGATCGATGCCATAAACAAAATTGTGGGAGAAAGAGAGAATGGAAAGGAAAAAAATAAACAGAAAAAAGCAGATACTGATAATGCAATAATTATTACTCATATCTGCTTTTCTTATCTTTATCTATTCACTTTAAATCTGGCCACATAGATGCTGTGAGTTTTGATGCATACGTGCTGCCCCATTCTGAAAAAGTCTTTTTTATTTTCTAAGGATGATTCCGCACCTTATTCGCCCCCCGGCATGTTTATATTATACCCCCACCCTAGAGCGTGTTTGAAAAAGGCTTTCTGCAAGATGTGCGTCACAATTTGTGGGAGATTTTGTCCGGATGAAGGCGCCGTAGCGGGCTACGGCAACTGAATTCGGGCAAAATATACCGCAAAGTGGGGCGTGCAGATTGCGGGAATGATTTTTCAAACAGGCTCTAGTATATGTTTCAAGTCCAGTCTTTCCGTACGCATTGTTCTATGATATAATACTTACGTTGTCCAACCGATACCCGACAACGGGAGGAGGTGAACCGCATGGATATTATAATCTCGTTTCTTGTCTCCTGTACGGCAAGCATAATTGCCTACTATGTTTGCAAATGGCTAGATGACGGCAAGTAGGACAACTCTAACCTAGTGGTTTCTTATCCACTATAATAAATAAGAAGAAAGCCCAAGAAGCTGCAACTTCGAGGGCTTTCACTCTTTTGTCCGCATGGACTTATAATCTCTTTGCCTATTGGCATTATATCATATGCATTTTTTGTTTGCAATATACTCAATATATTTTTTTAATGTGTTTCTACTTATATTATATTTATTCATTAAATCTATTTGTTTTATGCTACGATCTGTAAGAAACTTTTTAATATCTTTTTCTAATTCTGGCGACATTTTGTCAAGTTGCCCCTGTTTACGTCCAGACTTCTTGGTACTAGCTGCAATTCCATCTTTTATACCTTTCACTGTGATTTCTCTTTCCTGTTCTGCCCGATCAAGTTCAACAAGAATCAACAGTTCTCAAAGGGTGTCCCACTACGGGTACCCTTTTTCTTTTTGTCCTCTGTCCCGATCTGATTTTAGCCCCCTAAATCTTCACGGTTGCCCCACAGAAAACTCTAATATGAGATTGTCCGCATTTTATCAGTATTTTCCAAATCTGTCAAGCGAATTTGTATGCTACGTGTGTGCTACACGTATGTGCTACGCTTCAAAATTGACCACTTTTTTAGAAAATTTTCAGAATCCAAAACATAAGAAAAACCCCGGAAAATCAAGGTTTTCCGAGGTTTTAATAGTTTTCTGCATTCGATTGAAATTATCGCTTGCTGAACTGCGGAGCGCGACGAGCTGCTTTGAGACCGTATTTCTTACGCTCTTTCATACGAGGATCACGAGTAAGGAATCCAGCTGCTTTAAGAACTGGTCTATACTCTTTGTCTGCCTCAAGGAGTGCTCTGGAGATACCATGTCTGATAGCACCAGCCTGTCCTGTGTATCCGCCACCGTGTACGTTTACAAGAACGTCAAATTTTCCTTCTGTCTCGGTAGCAGCCAGTGGCTGACGAACGATAACTTTAAGTGTGTCTAATCCAAAATACTCATCAATGTCTCTTTTATTGATAGTGATTTTACCAGTACCTGGGGTAAGGTAAACTCTTGCTACTGATTTTTTTCTTCTTCCTGTTCCGTAGAATTTTGCGCTAGCCAATGTTTTCTACCTCCTAATTAAAATGTTAAAACTTCCGGTTTCTGAGCCGCATGTTTGTGTTCAGGTCCGGCATAAACGAAAAGTTTTGTATACATTTCTCTTCCTAATGGTCCTTTTGGAAGCATACCTTTAACTGCCAGCTCAACAACTTTCTCAGGTTTCTTAGCCATCATCTCTTTTAATGTAGTCTCTTTCATTCCACCTACATAATCAGAGTGATTGTAGTAGATCTTCTGATCCATTTTCTTTCCTGTAACTTTGATCTTGTCAGCGTTAACAACGATTACATAATCACCTGTGTCAACGTGTGGTGTAAACTGAGGTTTGTTCTTTCCTCTTAAAACGCTTGCTACGCCAGAAGCCAGACGGCCAAGGGTGCAGCCTTCAGCGTCAACTACATACCATTTTCTCTCGATTTTATCTGGATTAGCCATATAAGTCTGCATGGTTTTACCTCCTGTTATTTATCAACGATTGTTTGTATAAATGCGAATTCTCGCATATGTTAGTAATATGGAAACGATGGTGCAATTACTGCGGAAATGTCCGAAACCGCTGATAAATACCGTCGCCGGGGCTATTGGCTAAAGTATCTCGCACTACGTCACATTGAGTTATTATATTATAAGCCTCCGTTTCTGTCAACCACTTTTTCCCCATATTTCCATCTTTTTTTCAAAAAGTTTTCCACATTCTTCCTGGATTGCTGATCAGCTTTTCCACAAAGCCTGCTTGCTGTCTCCACCTTATACACGCCCATCCACAACAGGTGTCTTTTGGAACAACAATTTATACACACTTTAATCAGGCATTTTATAAATTTTCTTTGTCAAGCGTTTTTTATAAATTTTCTCTGGTATTTTTCTCCGCAATGTGCTACATTAGAAAGAATGTATCCACCGGATACACAGTAACTATTTTATTTTTTCAGGTAACGATTCAGCAAGTACTATTCCGCGAGACATTTTCACTATGAAAGCCCCTGACGGCAGCTGTGGAAGTGCCGCAGGAAGTTTCGCCTTTCTGTGCATCACAAAGCGCGTAACTGTAAGAGAACTGAACAGTTCCTTTATTTGAGGTGAAGTTTTTATGATAACATTTTTATCCCGTTTTTTCATCAAAGATTACAAAGACTACAGCTCCCCCCAGGTTCGCCAGTCTTATGGCATGCTCTGCGGAGCTGTGGGAATTGCCTTGAACATTTTTCTTTTTATAGGAAAATGGCTTGCCGGAATCCTAAGCGGCTCTATTGCCATCACGGCGGATGCCTTCAACAACTTATCGGATGCAGGCTCCTCTGTGATCACTCTGGTGGGCTTCAAGCTCTCCGGACAAAAACCGGATACAGAGCATCCCTTTGGACATGGACGCATGGAATATATCTCCGGACTTCTTGTCTCAGTTGCGATTCTGATCATGGGCTTCGAGCTGATCCGCTCCTCCATTGACAAGATCCGCACCCCGGAGCCCATTGAATGCAGCCCGGTTATTATTGCTGTCCTTATTGCATCTATTCTGGTAAAAATATATATGTACTACTATAACCGCACTATCGGTCACAAAATCGACAGTACTGCCATGCAGGCTACAGCCGGAGACAGTTTAAGTGACACAGTTTCCACCAGTCTGGTTCTTCTGGCAACTATCATCAGTCAGCTTACCGGACTGGTGCTGGACGGATGGTTCGGTGTTCTGGTTGGCATTTTTATCTTCTATACCGGAATCACTACAATGAAGGATACCATTGATCCCCTTCTCGGACAAGCCCCGGAGAAAAATTTAGTAGAGGAAATCGAAGAGATCGTTCTTGCCCATCCCCTTGTCCACGGCATGCATGACCTGATTGTCCATGACTACGGTCCAGGCAGACTGATTCTTTCCCTCCACGCTGAGGTTCCCGCCCACGGAGATCTGCTGATCATCCACGATGAGATTGACAACATTGAGCATGAGCTTCAGGACAAACTGAATTGTTCTGCCACCATCCACATTGATCCCATTGTTACAGACAACAAGGAGGTCAATGAAATGCGCAGCCAGATTGAAGAAATCACCCGCAATCTGGACCGCCGTCTTTCCATTCACGATTTTCGCATAGTAGAAGGTCCTACCCACACAAACCTGATCTTCGACGTAGCGGTTCCTTTCGAATGCAAACTCACAAACGTAGAGATCACCAATCTCCTCAAAGAGCGCATCCGCAATATGGACGATGGCAACTATTGTGCTGTGATCCAAATCGACAGAGTATATGCATAAAAAATTCTTTTCCCCCATACAAAAAAAGGCTAGTTCTTCCTGCAGCTACATGAAGAACCAGTCTTTTTGTTATTTCGTCCGCACTGCGTCCGCTTTGAAGCACCTTTCCTTATCGAATATTCAAATAAACATCCTCTCTCGTATGAAATCCCCCATCAATGATCACCTTATCCATATTTTCCGCTGTCACCGCAATTGGATCGATTTTATAATAAGGAATGTCATATGTCCCGTCATTGAAAGTTTCTACCGCCTTGTATTCCCCTTCTCCTGAAGTAATATCCTCTCCTTTGCCAAGCGCTACAGCGAACTCTGCCGCCGTATTCGCTTCCAGTTCAATAGGCTTATAGACGGTCATTTCCTGTGTACCTTCCACAATCCTCTGACAAGCTGCCAGATCCGCATCCTGAGCCACCACAGCAACCTTCCCTGCCAACCGGTTCTCCGACAATACCTTCACTGCCTGACTTGCCAGATCATCATTTCCGCACATCACTCCTACAATATCTTTTGTAACTTCCAACCCCTGAGTCACATAATTTCCGGCCAGCTCTGCCATCCAGTTATCGCAATATTCCGTATAAACCACATTCAGATTACTGCCTTCAATGGCTTTATTGAACCCCCTCACAACTTCATCCACATTTCTGTCTGTAGGAGATCCATTGATGGCAAAAATATTTCCTCCCTCCGGACAAGCCTGGATCAGCGCCTCTCCCATAAGGGTTCCAACCTTTTCATTATCAATGGTAATATACAGATCTGCATTAACATTTTCCACAATGCGGTCATAGCAGATTATATAAATCCCCATTTCCCGGGCTTCCTTCAGCACATCATACAGAGCATTTCCATCAATAGGGATCACCACGATCACATCCATCTTTTTCTTAATGAAATACTCTATCTGGGAGATCTGCTCTTCCACAACGCCTCCGGCCACCTGCACATTCACCTCAGCCCCAAGGCTCTGGGCAGTAGAAACAAACATATCCCGGTCCCGCAGCCATCTCTCAATTACAAAAGAGTCAAAGCTAAGCCCGATCTGCAGCTTATCTTCCTCTTTTGCTTCTTCCTTCTGCGGCTCCTGAGGCTTACTTCCGCAGCCTGCTGCCAATGCAGCTGCCAGGATCAAAACCAGCGACAAGATCAGCCAACGACACTTTCTCATTTTCCATACCTCGCTTTATACTCACTTGGAGTCATATCCATCTGCTTCTTAAAAATCCTGCTGAAATAATTTGGATCTGAATAGCCGCTCTGGATTCCCGCTTCCTTTACGCTCACATTTTCATCCACCAGAAGCTCTTTGGCTTTATCGATCCGGACTCTGGTCAGATACTCAATAAAATTCTCCCCAGTCTCCTCCTTAAAAATCTTGCTGAAATAATAAGGACTGATATTCACCTGGCTGGATACATCATCCAGAGAAATATCCCTGCTGTAATTTTCCTGAATATAAAGCATGGCCTTCTTTACCGCGGAATTAGACTGATCTTCCTTCTGATCCCGGATTGCCCGGCATACATTTACCATCTTTTCCTGAAACCATTTACGAAGATCCTCATAAGTAGAAAGCGACATGGCAGTATCCAAATAGTCTCTGCGGTAACTAAATCCATAATTGATCGCGCCGCTTTCAAAAGCAATCTTCTCTCCCCAGATAATAAACTCCAGTATTTTCAGGCGGATATTATTCATATCCTGTGAATAATGCTCCACCATCCAGTCACAGAAGAAGTTCACCTCCTGGAGCATACCCTCTTCATTTCCTTCCTCAAGGCAGCGGAACATCCGCTTCTCATCATTGCCGGGAAAAGCCTCGTCATAGACACCATTCTGGGAAAGATCCTCTATATGAATTACCCGGCTCAGGCTTCCGTTTAATGCCCGGAGTGCTTCACGGTAAGATCTCTCAAGCTCTTCCATTTCCCATACTCTTCCAATTCCCACACGGAATTTTGCATCCAGTCTGCCTTCCAGCCTTGCCACCAGTTCTCTTGCCTTTTCCACCAGATCAATGCGGTCTTCATAAGGATTCTGAAAAATTTCACAAGGTACTACTACAGGGATACGATTGGACATAATATTTCCAACCACACAAGGAAAAGCAGACTTCACCACATCCCGGAATTCCGGATAAAAGCTCTGGGCTTTCACATTCATTCCAACCGGGCTTACCAGTCTTCCATTTTCATAGCTTTGTCCAAACTGCACCACCATAACATAACCCTGGCTGTATTCAATATCAAGAAGCTGCTGGTAATAATCTGCTGCTGCCATCTCTTTCTGGAAAAGAAGAGAATTTACATAACCAGATTCCACAACCGGGATAACTGTCTCCAGCTTTTCCTGGATTTTCAACAGATTACTTCTCTGATCACGCACCTTATCCACCTTTGCTGTCGCTTCTTCCACCACAGAAATAATCTTACTTTTCGAAATCGGTTTCGTAAGATACTGTTCCACACCAAGATTAATGGCTTCTTTAGCGTAATCAAATTTGTCATATGCGGAAACCACATAAAACAAGGCGGAATTGTTGAACTTCCGGATTTCCCGCATGGCCTGGATTCCGTTAATTCCAGGCATGTGAATATCCATAAACACAATATCCGGGTGAAAAGTCTCCGCCTTCTCGATTACCGCCCTTCCTGTTTTCGCAGTTTCCACACTGCATTTATCTCCGAATTCAGCCAGAATCACTCCTTTAAAAGCCTCCAGCATAAGTCCTTCATCATCTGCTATCAGAATACGGTACATTTTTTTGCTCCCCTTTATTCAGCCTCTGTTCACTGCTCATTGCAGCATACTCCGTGCTATCACTTTTTACTCATTCACTGGTACCTTCAACCTCCACCGGTAAGGTGATATGCACACTGGTTCCAAGTCCCAGACCATCACTTTCTATGGTAAGAAGACCTTTTTGTTTATAATACAGTTCCAATCTGTCAATTACATTTCCTACTGCTATACCTGTAGAATAACGGTCCTCTCCATTATTTCGTGCTTTCCCTGCCATAACAGACCTGATCATCTCCTGTGTCATTCCGGCGCCATTATCACTGACTGTGATTTCCAGATCATCTCCATCCTTGTGAATAGACATTCTGATTTTTCCAGTTTCCATACAGTCGTGGATTCCATGTTGCACTGCATTTTCCACCAGAGGCTGCAAAATCATACTTGGAATCCTGAAATTCCCGATTCCCTCATCCACATCTTTTTCATAATTGATATCTCCGGCAAATCGGACATTTAAAATATAAATATAATTGTCAACTGCATCCACCTCTTCCCAGAGAAGTGCGTCATCCTCCATTTTCCGTACATTATATCGAAAAAAGTCTGCCATCTTTTCCAGAAAAACACCAGTACGCTCTGCATCCTCCAGCATGGCAAGCTGGGCACCAGCATTCAGACAGTTAAACAGGAAATGAGGATTGATCTGAGCCTGAAGATACTTCAGCTGTGCTTCCTTCAGATGGGTCTCCATAAGAAGCTCCCTCTCCTTCATCTGAGCCTGCTTCTCTATACTTTCACGCTGTTGTTTAATATGAATGCGTATGCTGTCCAGCATCTGATTAAAGCTCCGTGTTACCACGCCAACCTCATCCTCGCAGACAACAGGCAGAATTGGCACATTCAGATTTCCCAGGGCAACCTCATGAGCAGTACTGGAAAGCTGGGTCAGCGGCCGGATCATGGATTGCACAAACAGAATGATAATAGCCACGCCTACTGCTGCCACAATGAAAATAACCACCAACGCCAGCCGATACAGTACATCCATAGAAGAAAGCAGGAGCTGGTAATTGGAGGAATTCATCCGGAAACGCAGATTATTCAGCTTGTAAATATAAGAATTGATATATTTATAAAGCTGCAGTTCTTTTTCATAAGAAGCCTTGTACTTCTCAATATTTCTGCCTCGCTTGGCCTGAACAGTCTCGCTGGTCTGATTCAGATAGCTTTCTGACATTCTGCGTATATTTTTTTCCAGCATTTTTACTTCATTGTCCACATTCCGGTCATTCAGCTTATCCAGAAGCTCCCGGTAATCCTGCTCATAGCGATAGTAATTTTCCAGAGCCTTGGTTCCCTTTATATTCAGATATTCGTAAACCGTTCCTTCCAGCTTGTTTAAGGTATCCGAGAGATCATTAATCGCTGCATTGCTGGAAAAAACAGCATCAATCCGGTCTACACCGGTATGGATCTGTTCAAAGATAAAAAAATTGATGCATACTACAAACACCATGACAAGGGCCATAACAAAGCTTAATCTTGTCTGTATGGAATTCTGGACGGAAAGGCTTCCTTTTCTCTCTCTCATTTAATTCCCCTCCGTTCTGTAAGCACCAACATTGCTTCTGGTGATCACATGCTGACCCACACTGTAATAGTTGCTGGTATGTCCCAAGGAGGAAAACTCTTCCAGGGCATTCACGCTGTATCTTCCGATTTCATCCATATCCAGAGCGATAGCTGAAGAAATAATCCCTTTGCTGATACCATCCAGAATTACATCGGAATAATAAAAACCAACTACATCCACATTTCCAACCTGGTTATAGTCAACCAGAGCCTGGTAAACGCACTCTGTCACAACCTCGTCCATGCACACCAGCACATCTGGCAGGTTCTCCTCGCTTACAAAAATATCCCGGACAAATTCCTCTGTATCAAAGCCAGAGCTGCTGTCAATGTTGTATTCTGAAATCGTTACGGTCTGATAATCCTTCTTTTTTTTCTCCAGTTCTTTTTTAATCTGGTAATAGATCAGATTGGTCTCCTGTGTCTTGGACTGGGAATTTGCCAAAAGAAGGACCTGCGTATTCTCATGTTCCTTTAAAAGTCCAAGGATCTGTTCCGTGTAAGCATTTCCCAGCTGATAACTATTCAGTCCAACAAAGCTGATTCTGGCACTGGAGGAATCATCTGTCAGCACCGTAACTACCGGAATATCCGCATCTGAGGCTTCCTGGATCAGTTCCTGCTCTTCATCGCTTCCATCAGCTTCCAGAATGATCCCGTCCACCTGGGAGGCAATTCCAATACGCAGATAATCCGCCTGATTATAATTGGAATCGTGCCCGGGCTCGATCAATTCCAGATAAGCATCTGCATCCTTTGCCGCCTGGCTGGCGCTTTCATAGATAGAATCCCACATCAGGGTATTTTCCGCTCCTGCTATCATCAGATAATGTTTTGCGTAGCTGGATGCACCCTCGCCTTCACCAAGATCCACCTGATCCAGTTTTTTCTGGAAATAAATCCAGATTCCAGAGAGAAATAACATACAGCCTACTATAATAAAAAAAACAGTCAATGTGGATTTTTTCATAATTAATAAGTTCCTTTATTGCCCGCGCTTTTGCCTGTAGGCAAACCGCCATTTTATTATAAAATAAATATGCTTTCAAACATCTACAGTTTACCATATTTGCATGCTATATGCAAAAGAAGCCATTGCATTTCTGCAACAGCTCCTTTCTGATTGTTACTGTTCACTCCGTGACCAGCAACACGCTTCGCGATGCACAGAAATCATGCATTCGCATGATTTCGCGCCGCAATTCTCGGGTTTTCTGTGAACTTTGTTCACAAAAAACGCCTCGCGGAACGTCACCAGTGAACAGTAGTTTCTGATTACTTACTGCACTCTCAGCAGTTTTTTGGCAATTATTTAGTTGGATTTTCTATTAGAGATAACATCAAATACAACTGCGATCAGAAGTACGGCACCTTTTACAACATACTGCCAGGAATCACCGATACCCATGATTGACATACCCATGTTGATAACACCAAGGAGAAGAGCACCGATTACAACACCGCCTACAGTACCACTTCCACCGTATGCAGAAGCACCACCGATGAAACAGGAACCGATTGCATCCATCTCGAAGGATGTACCTGTACTACCATTTACAGAACCTACACGTGCTGCGCAGAGAAGACCGGCAAGACCAGCAAGTAAGCCCATGTTTGCATATGCAATGAAATAAACCTTATTTGTATCGATACCGGAAAGCTGTGTTGCTTTCTCGTTACCGCCGATTGCGTAAAAGTAACGTCCAAACGCTGTCTTGGATGTGATGAAGTTGTAGATCATGCAGATTGCAACTACCCATACAAGCATTACGGAGATACCTTTGTACTGATACAATTTGTAGCAATACCACAGAATAACAACTGCAATCACGGCTGCTCTGCTGTAATCAGAAGCTGCTGTATTCTGGCGATAACCTTTTTTCGCTTTGTTTGCTCTGGAACGCATGGTAGAGAAAATAATGTAGCATGCGATCAGAACACCAACGATCAGTGCTGAATATTTCTTTCCATCATCAAGTCCCGGAATGTTAATGTAGGATGTAAATACATTCAGGAAAGATTTGTTCTGGATAGATACTGTCTTATTATCCAGTACCAGACGTCCAAATCCACGGAAAATGAACATGCCGGCAAGTGTTGTGATAAATGGAGGAATTCTCTTATAACCAATCCAGTAGCCCTGCCATACACCAACCAGAAGACCGATTACCAGGCAAAGGAGAATGGTGATAAATGGATTGAAGCCCTTGCTGCCAATCAGGACAGCGGCAACACCACCTACAAAACAGATAACAGATCCAACAGAAAGATCGATGTTACCACCAGTTAAGATACAGAGCAACATACCACATGCAAGAACCAGGACGTATCCGTTCTGGAGCATAAGGTTTGACATGTTCTGTGCAAAAAGAAGTCGTCCATCAGTCAGAGCACAGAACAGGATAAATACGATTACAAGCGCAATGACCATCGTATATTTTCTTAAAAAATCCTTGATTTTGGAATTCATAGTGTTTTCCCCTTTCATTATTTCTTCTGATTCTGCATGATATGTGCCATGATGCCTTCCTGGGTTGCTTCCTTTGCATCCAGTTCACCGGCCATCTTACCTTCATTCATAATGTAAACCCGGTCGCACATACCAAGGATTTCAGGCATTTCAGAGGAAATCATGATTACAGATTTTCCCTGTTCTACCATCTGATTGATCAGACAGTAAATATCATATTTTGCACCTACATCGATACCACGGGTAGGCTCATCCAGAATCAAAATATCCGGTTCTGTAAACATCCACTTTCCAAGGAGGGCTTTCTGCTGGTTACCACCAGACAGGTTACCAATACGCTGTTCATTGGAAGGTGTTTTCGTTCCCATTTCTTTTGTCATCTGCTCCGCCAGCTGTACCTCAAGGTCTGTGTTGATAATTCCATTATCACAGACTTTGCTCAGACGGGCAAGAGTTGTATTGAAACGGATGGACTCATCAAGGATCAGTCCGTTTGTCTTACGGTCCTCAGTTACATATGCAAGACCATGCTGGATGGCCGCACGAGGATCTTTCAAATCTACTTTTTCACCCTTTATGTACAATTCTCCGGAAATTGCACTTCCATAGCTCTTACCGAAGATGGACATTGCCAGTTCTGTACGGCCTGCACCTTGCAGTCCTGAGAAACCAACAACCTCACCTTTATGTACTTTAAAGGAAATATTGTCGTCTACTATTTTTTCCGGATACAGAGGATGATGAACCGTCCAGTTCTTTACCTCCAGCATCACTTCTTTACTTACATTGTGCTCACGCTTCGGATAACGGTCTTCCATAGGACGTCCAACCATTCCTTTGATGATCCTGTCCTCACTTAAGTCATCCACGCCTTTTGTAAGTGTCTCGATTGTGCTTCCGTCTCGAAGAATGGTACAACGGTCTGCACAGTAAATGATCTCATTCAGTTTGTGTGTGATAATAATAGATGTCAGTCCCTGTTTCTTAAATTCCATAAGCAGGTCCAGAAGCATCTTTGCATCTTCATCATTCAGGGATGAAGTCGGCTCATCCAGGATGAGCAGTTTAACATCTTTTGAAAAAGCTTTCGCAATTTCTACCAGCTGCTGTTTGCCGGTTCCGATATCTTTGATCAGGGTCTGGGCAGATTCATGAAGACCTACCTGGGCCATGTGTTTCTCAGCCTCGCTGTATGTTTTATCCCAGTCGATGGCTCCTCTTTTATTTTTGATCTCGTTTCCAAGAAACATGTTTTCACCGATGGAAAGCAGTGGGATCAATGCAAGCTCCTGGTGAATAATAACGATACCTTTTGCCTCGCTGTCATTAAGCTTTTTAAACTTACACTCTTCACCCTCATAGGTAACCGTTCCAGTATAGCTGCCGTATGGATACTGACCACTTAATACGTTCATCAATGTGGACTTTCCCGCACCGTTCTCACCGATCAGCGCATGAATCTCGCCACGCTGAACTTCAAGGTTAACGTTATCCAAAGCTTTGACACCGGGGAATTCCTTCGTAATGTGTTCCATTACTAAAATATTGTCAGCCAAAATGGCGCCCCCTTTCCCATAAAGCAGGCGGGGCTTTTCACCCCGCCCACATTTAAAACTTTATTTTTGATTTGTATGACGTTTTCGTTCAGCCTTTATTAGTTTGCCGGATGAAGATATCCGTCATCGTCCATTGTGTAGTATCCTGGGTCAACCAGTGCTTCCTGAAGGTTGTCTTTTGTTACAACAGTAGGAACCAGAAGGAAGGATGGGCATTTATTTCCATCAGATGTCTCATAGGATTCTGTATCATATGCACACTCGAAATCCCAACCAGATTTTTCAATCAGGGACTCATCAATTGTATCACCAGCCAGCATTGCTTTTGCAAGGTCAAGTGTTACGACTGCTTCATTGGCAACTGCTTTGTAAACGGTCATGGACTGTTTTCCATCAACGATGTTTGCAAGGTTTGCTTCGTCACCATCCTGTCCTGTGATCAGAACTGTGTTATCACCAGCATAGTCAGACTCGATTGCCTGTGTTACACCAAGTGCTGTGGAGTCGTTGGAGCAAAGAGCTACGTCAAGCTGTGTTCCGTCTGCATAGTAGGATGCCAGAATGTTCTGCATTCTTTCAAGTGCTGTCTGGGTATCCCATGCAGGTGTTGCAACAGAATCAAAATCAGTCTGTCCGGAAACTACATTTAAGGTTCCTGCATCAATGTATGGTTTTAATACATCAAATGCACCATTGAAGAAGTATCCGGCATTGTTATCAGCAGGATCACCAGCTGTAAACTCGATATTGTATGTCTTGTCTCCGGCATTGTCCAGATCCAGAGTATCTACTACGTACTGTCCCTGAAGGGTACCTACTGTGTAGTTATCAAAAGAAATATAATAGGAAACAGCGTCAGACTTGATCAGACGGTCATAGGAAATAACCGGGATTCCTGCATCTGCTGCTTCATCCATAACTGTATTAAGAGCCTCGCCATCGATAGCTGCTACAACTAACAGGTTAACTCCGTCGGAAATCAGGTTCTGGATATCGTTTACCTGACGGTCTGTCTCGTTGTCAGAGTATGTAAGCTCTACTTCGTATCCAGCATCTTCGAACTGTTTCTGCAGATAGGAACCATCACGATTCCAACGCTCCAGAGACTGTGTAGGCATTGAAATACCGATCTTTCCGCCAGCTGCTCCGTCTTCTGCCATTACCGGAACTGCAAATGAACCAACTGCCATTGCTGCTACCATTGCCATTGCTACTTTTCTCTTCATGAAAAAACCTCCCGTATCATTTTTATTTGCTATGTTCTATAGCTTTTTGATGGGATTATAATATCATATCGATGCTCTGTGTAAAATGGACTAATTTTGGATTGCTCTTTCAATTTTTGTGTTATGATATGCACAATTTTTTGCTGGACTGGACATTTTTGTTGTGGAATAGTGTTAGATTGTAATTATGTGCTATTGACATTTTTGAGATATGAAGTGTTATAGAATTCCCGAATGTGATTTTGCTATTTAATGTGTTGGTCGTTATTCCGGACGCGATTTCACAATGTATATTCACCGCCGCGCGTCGCAACGTT
>NZ_JBCOMJ010000027.1:0-74025 GCF_040924225.1 Ruminococcus sp. RTP21484sp1_RTP21277st1_D2_RTP21277_210401
GATAAAGTGTTTGATGTACTCAAGACAACCAACTAGCTTAGTTATCTCTCGTCATTACTGTTATAAAAAGTTCATTCTTTTGAATGATGATTCGTTAAGAATTTTCGAGAATCGTATGTGTTTCACTGTTTAGTTATCAAGGTTGTTTCGCTGTTGCTTTCAAAACAGCTTGTTTATATTATCACATGTTCAAGTGTTTGTCAACAACTTTTTTTTGAATTTCTTTTAATCAAGAAATTCAAAACGGAGAAGGAGGGATTTGAACCCTCGCGCCGCTATTAACGACCTACTCCCTTTCCAGGGGAGCCCCTTCGGCCAGCTTGGGTACTTCTCCAAATTGCCCTACTTACTAAGTAAGTTCTTCATTAAATTGTTTTTGCTCTCTTGCGACAGCTTGTTTAGTATAACTGATGTTCCTTTATTTGTCAAGCACTTTTTAAATTTATTTTTTAAAGTGTTTAACAAGCGGAGAGAGTGGGATTCGAACCCACGCGCCCTTGCGGACAAACGGTTTTCAAGACCGCCTCGTTATGACCACTTCGATATCTCTCCATATATAATAATCAAACCAAAAACGCTTTGCACATCAGGAGTTGTCCTTCACTCAAGAGGTTGTCTCTGTCAGTGCAAAACGTATTCTATCATTAAAACCTTTTTGTGTCAACAAGATTTTTTATTTTTTTCAAAAATTCATTCAATATCTCAAAAAAGCCTCTGCAATCGCCAGATCTTCTGGTGTAGTGATCTTGATATTCTGGTAAGATCCCTCCACAAGAAGGATCTTGGTTCCAGTCTCCTGCTCCACTACCATTGCATCATCTGTTACCCCTGTCATGTCCTTTTTGCGTATGCTTTCATAAGCTCCGCGAATCAGATCATAAGAAAATATCTGAGGAGTCTGAATATTCCATACAATTTTACGATCTGGAGTCTCTTTAACATAGCCTGACGAGTCTGCCAGTTTCACAGTGTCCTTGGAGGGCATGCCCATTACACAGGCATTGTTTCGCTTCACAGCCTCATATCCTCTTTGAACCATCTCTTCTGTAATAAACGGTCTTGCACCGTCGTGAATGTACACGTAATCTGTATCCTGACAGCATAATAATCCTGCATATACAGAATCATAACGCTCTTTTCCTCCTGCAGTCACCTTGCGCACCTTGGAAAAACCATATTTCTTTACAATTTCCTGCTCACAGTAAGAAATCATCTCTTCCCCCGTCACCAGAATAATATCCCGGATCAGCGGACTCTCCTGAAAACAATGCAGAGAATAATACAGAACCGGCTTCCCTCCTATTTCCAGAAACTGCTTCTGTATTTTGCTATGCATTCTTTTGCCCTGGCCCGCTGCCAGAACGATTGCCGTACATCTGCCCTGCTCCATTATCTCTCTCCCAGTTTCAGGTTAGGAACTGCATTTAAGTCCCATCCATGGCGTGTTCCTTTGATATATTCGTAATAAGCTGCCACACCGATCATCGCCGCATTGTCTGTACAAAAAATAGGTGACGGACGATAGAACTTATAGCCCCTCTTTTCACAAGCCTTAGTCATGGCTTCTCTCAAAGCTCCGTTGGACGCAACCCCGCCTGCAATAGCAATCTTATCCATGTGATAATCTTTGGCAGCAAGCATTGTGTGCTCCACAAGTACGTCTACCACGGACTTCTGGAAAGAAGCCGCAAGGTCAGCACGATTGATCTCTTCGCCCTTCATCTGGGCATTGTTAATATAGTTCAATACAGCAGATTTCACGCCACTGAAACTAAAATCATAAGGACAATCTCCTAATTTTCCTTTCGGGAAAACAATGGCGTCCGGATTTCCCTCTCTTGCCAATTTATCTACCTTTGGTCCACCTGGATAACCTAATCCGATTGCACGGGCAACTTTATCAAAAGCTTCTCCCGCTGCATCATCTCTGGTGCGTCCCAGGATTTCAAATTCTCCATAGTCTTTTACGATTACAAGATGTGTGTGTCCGCCGGACACGATCAGACAAAGAAACGGCGGTTCCAGGTCCGGGTGTTCAATATAGTTGGCAGAAACATGTCCTTCTATATGATGCACTCCAACAAGAGGGAGCTTCTTCGCATATGCAATGGCCTTTGCCTCAGCTACGCCCACAAGAAGAGCCCCTACCAGTCCAGGACCGTAAGTAACGCCAATTGCATCCAGATCATCCAGAGTCACATTTGCCTCGGAAAGTGCCTCTTCGATCACCTGATTAATCTTCTCAATATGTTTACGTGAAGCGATTTCCGGCACAACACCTCCATACAGAGTGTGAAGCGCAATCTGGGAAGAAATCACATTTGATAATATAGTCCTGCCGTTTTTTACTACAGAAGCCGCAGTTTCATCACAGGAACTTTCTATTGCAAGAATGAATGTATCTTTCATTTTTTAATCCTCTTCGAAATTCATTTCCATTGTTTTTCCGTCTTTGCCTGGATAAGCTTTTGGGAAAATATCCCGCACCATGTCCATATATTCATCTGGACGGATCAGAGACGGACTGTAATGAGTCAGCCACATTTCTCCTACATCAGCCTGCTTGGCCAGAGTAGCAGCTTCACGGAACGTCATGTGCTTATAGCCTTTTGCCTTCTCCAGCTTGTCATCCTCGCCGTACATCCCTTCGCAGATAAAAAGGTCTGAGCCAGACGCATTTTTCATAATTGACTCGGTGGGTCTGGTATCTGTAGTGTAAGTAACCTTCAGTCCCTTTCGAGCAGGTCCCAGAACCATATCCGGAGTATATGTCACATCATCGGCTTCAATAGTCTGGCCTTTCTGCAGAGGATTCCAGTATTTCAGCGGGATTCCCTGCTCACGGGCACGCTCCGGGGAAAATTTCCCCTGACGGAGTATCTCCAGTGAATATCCATAACAGAGTACATTGTGGTTTACCTTAAAAGCCGTGATCCGATAACCATTGATCTCAAATACCTGTTCAGGTCCGTTAATCTCGATAAATTTCAGTTCAAAGGGAAGCTCCGGTGCGATCACACGAAGTGCGTTTACTACCCGCTCAAGACCTTTCGGACCAATCAAGGTAAGCGGTTCGGTGCGCTCTGCATTCCCCATTGTAAGAAGAAGGCCAGGAAGTCCGCTGATGTGATCTCCGTGATAATGGGTAAAACAGATCACGTCAACAGGCTTAAAGCTCCATCCTTTTTCCTTAATTGCCACCTGAGTTCCTTCGCCGCAGTCAATAAGAAGACTGTGGCCGTTATACCGGGTCATCAGAGCAGTAAGCCATCTTCTTGGAAGTGGCATCATACCTCCGGTTCCCAGCAGACAAACATCTAACATATATTAAAATATCCTCTTTTCTTTATTCTCCAAAACGTGTTTTCCAAATGCCTTCCGAAGCAAACTTATAACAGCATTTTTCAAACATGTTCCAGGAAAGTTTAACACAAGCAGTTTCCTAAAACAAGAGTCAGGTCTTCCCAATATGGAAAATCATTCAGAAATTATTAAGATGAAGCTGCTTGACAAACCGCTTACAATGTGCTTTCATAATTTGAACTTAACATTTGTTGCTGTTTTTAAGCTCAGCAACAGAAAGGAATTATTATGATTTTCTGCAGCAAGCCTCAAAAATTCACCTGGCGAAACGCCATTACTCTGCTGCTTCTTCTGACAGCTGGCAGCATTCTCATCTTACTTCTGATACCTTCCGGTTCCTGGTTTGGCTCCGAGACAGACTGGTATTCCCAGCATGTAACCATTGCTGATTATATGAGAAAAAATTTTTATGCAACAGGAAGCCTGTTTCCGGACTTCACCGGACTTGGAGGCGGAACCAATTTCTTTTCCCTCTCCTACTACGGATTTATGCGCCCGGATGTACTGATTTCCTATCTTTTTCCCCATGTGGAAATGGAATGGTTTATTCAGGGATATGCAATATTTGAAATCCTGCTTGGAGGCGGACTTCTTTATTACTGGCTGCACAGGAAGGGTTTTTCGGATTTTACCAGCTTTGCATGCGGCTTTTTTTATCTTAGTGCAAACTGTTTTTTCCAGGCGCACAGGCAGATCATGTTTGTGAATTATCTGCCATTTCTTTTACTGGCTTTCCTCTGCCTGGACCGGATTTTTGAGCACCAGGAACAGGACGTGTACCACATTCGTCCTCATATCGGACTGATTCTTTCCCTGTTTTTCTGCATTTTGCATAGCTTTTACTTTTTCCCATCCAGCTTCCTGGCATGCATCCTTTATATCGGACATCTGCTGCCGGATCATCTGAAAACTGTACCTGCCAGGATGCAGAAGAAACGGAAATGCAAAATATGGTGGAACTATATTGTGGACGTGTCTTTTGCCGTATCCATGAATCTCTTTCTCCTGCTTCCCACTGGTCTTGCCATCCTTGGAAATAAAAAGGATACCGGTGATTCCACTTCCCTGTTAAAAATCCTGGGAGTGAACCCCACACTGGACAGCATCCTTTACAGCCCTTACGGCTGCGGACTCACTCTTTTTTGTCTGTATGCATTGTTTCTGTGCATACGGGAAAAGAAAACCCGCAAGCTGGCAATTGCTGTTTTTACACTGCTGTTTTTTGACATTTTTTACTGGATTTTAAACGCCACTTTATATGTAAGGCCCAAATGCCTGATCCCATTTCTGCCTTTGATTCTTTACCTGACTGCACAGGCTCTTGAAGGACTCAGACAGAAAAAAATACGGCACAGTCTGCCACTGGCTTTGCTTTGTGCAATTCCGGTTATCGTACAGCTTATTTTCTTTTTACATAATCAGCAGGTCCGGCACCTGGTCACAGCTGATCTTGTGCTGCTTCTTGTCTGTGCTTCCCTTGGCGCTTTTCTGGAAGAAAAAGAGATCATGATACCATTCAGCTGCTGGTGGATAAATCTTGGAGGACTTGTACTTTTGCTTGCGATTCCTTCTATGCTTTATCTGACAAAAGGGCAGGAAGAGCATTACGCCACCGTTGCCGACGAGTCCAGAGACTATTTTTCCAGAGAGGATCTGGAGGCGTGCTGCGAAAATCCGCAGGCACGGTTCGATGTGATCGAACACCCATCCAACAATTCAAACTACGTGACCACCGGGGATCAGAATAAAAGTACCTTGTATTCTTCTATTTCTAACAGCACTTACAATACATTGGTGTACGATATCCTGCAAATGCCCATCAGCATCCGCAACCGTGTTGCCATGACAGCTGATGTAAATCCTTTTCAGGAATATCTGATGGGCGTCCGATATATTCAGACAAAAGCAGATAAAGTTCCCGCGGGCTATAAGACCCTTCTGGAAAAAGACGGGCATATACTGGCAGAAAACAGCAATGTGCTGCCTATTGCTTATGGAAGTACGGCTCTGATGACAGAAAGTGAATATGATAAGCTTTCTTATCCGCAGACACTGGATACCATTACTAATCGCACAATAGTGCCGGATTCTCCTGACAATTCAGAGAATGCCAGTGATCTTTCTGCCGCTTTTTTGCCATACGCTTCTCAAATGAAGGAATATTCCTTGCCAGCCGATTTTCTTGATCACAAGACTTCAAAAAAAAGTGAAACCATCCGCCGGGAACTGCCGGAAACACTGCCGGCATCCACTATTCTGCTGCTCTCTTTTGACGTAAAATACAATGGGGAAAAGGATATGTCCATTACCATAAATGGCATACGAAACCGGCTTTCCGGCTCTGAGGCTCCTTATCCCAACAATAATGATACCTTTTATTATATGATTTCTTCTAATGAGGATATGGATGCTCTGGACATTATGTTTTCCAAAGGAGAATATAAGCTCACAAATATAAAAGCCTACACCCTTCCATTAAGCCTGCTTTTCCATCCGGGGCTGGTAGCTTTTCAGGAAAAAGAAGTTTCCGGGAAAGAGATTCTAAACGGTAGTATTGATATGCCGAAGGATGGATATTTCGTAACATCCTATACATTCTCCAAAGGATACATTGTTTGTGTGGATGGGAAAGAAGTTGCACCGGTACAGGTTAACAAGGCGTTTCTTGGTTTTCCGTTACAAAAAGGGGCGCATGAAATCCAGATTGAATTCCATGCGCCCGGTAAGTCACTTGGGGCTGCACTCAGCCTTGTGGCATTTGTGCTTTTGATTTTCTACAATACAGCGTATGGGCTCAGGCATAAAATCTTGCGATAGACCATGCCTGGTCATAAGCAGAGCATCTTCCACGGGATCCGTATAGTATTTCTTGCGGATCCCGTCTTTTGTAAATCCCATTCTTTCATAAAGACGGATGGCAGTCCCGTTGCCTGTACGAACCTCAAGATGGATCGTGGTAACTCCCTGCTGTTCGGCAAGCCGGATCAGACTGTCCATAAGGAAATGCCCAATCCCCTCTTTCTGCCTGTCCGGGCGCACTGCAACATTGGTAATGTCACCTTCATCCAAAACCATGATCAGGCCACAGTAAGCCAGGATTTCTCCTTTCTCTTCCACTACAAGGAACATGGCATCCTTGCGGGTCAGATAAGTAAAAAATCCCTCTTTCGTCCATGGCGGGGAAAATAATTCGTTTTCAATCTTCATGACCTGATCCAGGTCATCTACCAGCATTTCACGAAGAATCATACTCTGACTTCTCCTTTTCTTCTCAGCTGTTTTTTTCAGAAGCTTTCTCTTCCTGCAGCTTCTGGGCGCGCTCACGCTCTGCCTGGGAAACTCTCAGGTATTCCGGAACATGCTCCATAGCAGTCACTATTTTTCCCTCTTTCACATAAATCTCGCCAAGGGCTGCCACTGCAGCTGCTCTTTGCTTATTCACATGGGCAGGGGCAAAAGAATATGGAACCTTCAGGTTCTCCTGGATCATTTTTCCAAAGACAGGCACGCCATCGCCAAGGAATACTACCTCTTCCCCTCTCGCATTCAATTTCTCAATCATCTCAGCCATTGGAACTGCCATCTGAGCTTCTACCGTTACCAGCTTATGCTCCTGAAAGCGGTAAATTCCTGTATAAACCTGACTTCTTCTTGCATCCATAATCGGACAGATCAATGCTCTGGAATCATACAAATTATATGCCAGTGCATCCACAGTGGGAATTTCCACCAGAGGCTTTTTCAACGCAAGACCAAGTCCCTTGGCTGTAGCAGAACCGATACGAAGTCCTGTAAAAGAGCCTGGTCCGGCTGCCACTGCAATGGCATCAATGGTATCCAGATCCAGCTCTGTCATCTTCACCAGCTCGTCCAGCATAGGAAGAAGTGTCTGGGAATGTGTCTTTTTATAATTAACTGTATATTCTGCAATCAGGTTCTCGTCCTCCACTATTGCAACAGAAGCGACGATTCCTGAGCTGTCAAGACCTAAAATCTTCATTTTTTCTCCTTACTCTCCCCACTTTTGGAGATTTTCTAATTTTTCTGCCACTTAATCTGCTCTGGTAATCCGGTTACTGTGATCTTACGATAATCAAACCCTTTTTCCAGATTTTTCTCAATGGTAATCTCAATGATCTGCTCTGGCAGGATTTCTTCAATCAGATTGGCCCACTCGATGAGGCAAATTCCATTTCCGTAGAAATAGTCATCATAGCCGATCTCTTCCATCTCCTCAATGTCCCCGATCCGGTACACATCAAAGTGATAAAATGGCATACGACCGCTTTCATATTCCTGAATAATGGTAAAAGTCGGACTGTTTACAGGCTCTGTGATTCCCAGTCCTTCTGCCACTCCCTGGGTAAAAACGGTCTTACCTACCCCAAGATCTCCTACCAGTGTGTATACCTGCCCGGGAAGAGCATTTTCCCCGATCCATTTGCCGAAAGCGAAGGTCTCTTCTGGGCTGAATGTTTCTTTTATCATAACTTTACAACTCCTTTTTACTTGCAGAATTGCTCTTTGCATATTATAATAGAACGAATAACGAAATACAATACTTTTTGAAAAAGGAGATCAAACTATGGCAAATCCAGTTGTTACCATTACTATGGATAACGGAGATGTGATCAAAGCAGAGTTATATCCGGAGATTGCACCAAATACTGTAAATAACTTTATCAGCCTTGTTAAAAAGGGATTTTATGACGGACTTATTTTCCACCGTGTTATCAACGGCTTCATGATCCAGGGCGGCTGCCCGGACGGAACCGGAATGGGCGGTCCTGGATACAGCATCAAGGGTGAATTTGCTCAGAACGGTGTGAAGAACGAGTTAAGACATACCGAGGGCGTTCTTTCCATGGCAAGAGCCATGCATCCGGATTCAGCAGGAAGCCAGTTCTTCATCATGCACAAAAATGCTCCACACCTTGATGGTGCTTACGCTGCTTTTGGTAAAGTGACCGAGGGCATGGATGTGGTAAACCAGATTGCTGAGACTGACACTGACTACAGCGACAGACCACTTGATGAGCAGAAGATCAAATCCATGACAGTTGACACCTTCGGCGTAGATTATCCAGAGCCAGAGAAGTGCTGATCATTCATGCTCTGCAGGCAGACTGATCCAGAGCATGTTTAAAAAGCTTTCAAAAGAACTTTATCCCCTGCATCTGTGGAATATTTATTTTCACAGATGCAGGGGTTTCTGTTCCCTTTTAATGGTCAAACACCTTTATTTCGCCTTCCACATCTGCGAAATAAAGCTCCTTCTCTTTCTCCATCTTTATACGTCCGCTGGTTGCTTCTGTGATCACCTTCTGGATTCTTCCAACCTGGTCATTTGGCACAAGAAGATGCATGATCACCTTGTCTGTGTACTCCGTGTCAAGGACCGGAAGCTGATTCTCTGCTGCAATATACTGCAGCTTGCCGATAGCTGTGTAATCTGCAGTCAGTGCCAGTGAAATCCCATGGTGCTTCTCTATCACCGTACTCTCCCCCAGACCAGCCTGCACTGCTCCGGAATAGGCACGCACAAGTCCGCCGGTACCAAGGAGCACGCCGCCAAAATATCGGGTCACAACTACCGCCACATTATAAATATCTTCCCCCAGGATCACATCCAGCATAGGCCGTCCTGCAGTTCCTGACGGCTCCCCGTCATCGCTGCACCTTGTAAACTCCCGATGTTCTCCAATAGAATAAGCATAGCAATTATGTCTGGCATCCCAGTATTTCTTCTTCATTTCCTCTATGAAAGCAAGAGCGTCCTCCTCTTTTTCCACCAGGCGCACCGTCGCAATAAACCGGGATTTCTTCTCCGTAATCTCCCCCTCGCCTCCTGCATAGATGGTCTTATATTTTTCCAGCATACGGAAACCTCCAAAAACTCATAATAAAATAAAGATAACAGCTTGTTCTTCCTCATTTGCTATAGTGTAACATGAATTGGCTTTTCTTTCCAGTCTTGTAAAAGGATGCTGTTCACCTTACTATTCACTGGTACCGTTCTGCGATGTTTTTTTGTGAACAAAGTTCACAGAAATATTCGATTTTAGGGTTTATTTACGAACCTGGATTTGATATAATAGAACGGATTATAAAGGAGGTTTATCATGAACTACGGAAAAAAATCGGCCTCTAAGAAACGGAATTCTCTTATTTCCCGCTCGTCCATGATGGGAAAAAGGGCACATGTTTCGTTTATCAGAGTCCTTTTCATCGGCCTGATCGCCCTGTGCGTTGCAGTGTCCAGTCTTGGAATCGGTTCCATTCGTGGGATACTTGCAAATACGCCGGACGTAAATGAAGTGGATATCATGCCTCTTGGTTATGCCACTTTCCTCTATGACTGCAATGGCAATCAGATCCGTAAACTGGCAGCACCTAATGCCAACCGACTTCCGGTTTCCATTGACCAGATTCCGGAGGATCTGCAGCATGCAGTAGTGGCTATTGAGGATGAGCGTTTTTATGAGCATAATGGAATTGATGTAAGAGGTATTCTTCGTGCTGGTGTGAAAGCACTTACTACCGGAAGCTTTTCCGAGGGTGCAAGTACCATTACCCAGCAGCTTCTGAAGAACAACGTTTTCACCAACTGGACCAACGAGTCTACACAGGTGGAGCGATTTACACGTAAGCTTCAGGAGCAGTTCCTTGCCGTTGAGATTGAGAAAAAGATCGGCGACAAGAACGTGATCCTTGAGAATTACCTAAATACCATCAACCTTGGTGCAGGTGCATACGGTGTACAGGCTGCTGCCCGTCAGTACTTTAATAAAGATGTGTGGGATCTGAATCTTTCCGAGTGCGCAACTCTGGCAGGTATCACCCAGGCTCCTACCAAATACAACCCTATCGAGAATCCCAAGGAAAATGCAAAGAGACGTAAAGAGGTTCTTGACCATATGCTGGATCAGGGTTACATCACTCAGGAGCAGTATGACGATGCTATTAATGATGATGTTTACACCCGCATTCAGGAAGCACAGGTTTCTAATACACAGTCTTCAAGCAAGACATACTCTTACTTTGAGGACGAGCTTACCAAGCAGGTTATCAATGATCTGATGAATATCAAGGGATACACCAAGACACAGGCACAGAACCTTCTGTACAGTGGTGGTCTGAAGATCATGACTACCCAGGATCCGGGCATTCAGAACATTGTGGATGAGGAATATTCCGATCCATCCAACTATCCGGATTACGTACAGTACGCACTTGATTATGCCCTTACCGTGAAACAGCCGGATGGCCAGGAAGTAAACTACAGCAAGGAAATGATGAAGCTTTACTTCCAGAATGAGGATCCGTCTTTTGATCTTTTGTTTGATTCCCAGGACGAGGGACAGACTTATGTAGACCGTTATAAAGCGAATATTCTTGCAGACGGAAGCACGGTTGTTGCAGAGCGTGTAAGCTTTGCCCCCCAGCCTCAGTCAGCAATGACGATCATTGACCAGCATACCGGATATGTGAAGGCGATCATTGGCGGACGTGGAACCAAGACTGCCAGCCTTACCCTGAACCGCGCTACAGACAGTACCCGCCAGCCAGGTTCTACATTTAAGATCGTATCCACCTATGCTGCGGCCCTTAATGAGAAAGGCATGACACTGGCTACCACTTACGAAGACCAGCCAATCACCTATGACAACGGCGCACCGGTCAATAATGCAAGCGGCAGCTTTAATGGCACCACTACGATCCGTACAGCAATCCGTAATTCTGTCAATACCGTTGCCGTTCAGTGTTTTGAGGATGTAACCCCTGAGCTTGGCTTGAAATACCTGGACAACTTTGGATTTACCACACTGGCACATGGTACAGAAGCGGATACCGATGCCAATGGCAATGTTTATACAGATGCCAACCTGCCTACAGCGCTTGGCGGTCTGACCTACGGTGTTAAGAATGTAGAGCTTTGTGCCGCATACGCAGCCATTGCGAACGGCGGTAATTATATCAAACCGGTTTACTACACCAAGATTCTTGATCACAACGGAAACGTACTGATTGAGAACAACTCTGTAGGACGCTCCGTCATTAAGGAAACAACAGCTTATCTTCTTACAAGCGCCCTTGAGGATGTAGTTCAGAATGGTACCGGTACAGCCTGCCAGCTTGATAATATGGCAGTTGCAGGTAAGACAGGTACTACAGACGCATACAATGATCTCTGGTTCGTAGGATATACACCATATTACACATGTGCAGTATGGTCCGGTTACGACGGCAACCAGAAGATACCGGAAGGTGATGCACGTAATTTCCACAAGACATTATGGCGTAAGGTCATGAACCGGATCCATCAGGGAATGGAATACAAAGATTTCGAAGTTCCGGATGGTATTGAACAGATCAGTATCTGTGCTGATACAGGACTTCTTCCGAGAGTTGGCTGCCCGGTTACAGAGGAGTACTTTGATGTAGGAACCATGCCTACAGAGTACTGTGACCAGCATTTTTACGAATATGACGAGAGTCAGGATGAAGATATGGAAATCTACGATGCAAATGCCACTCCGACTCCAGATCCGGAAAATCCGGACGGCACAGACAATGCAGATGGCAGTGGCGGTGACGGCACTGGCGGCGATGGTACTGGCGGTGATGGTACTGGTGGTGACGGTACCGATGGCGGTGATATCCAGTATCCAGATGAAAGCGGCGGAGATTCTGGTAATGATGATATTTATTATTACTAAAAAGTTTTCAGCTGACAGTCAGTTATAAACAATTAAAACTGCGGTTTTCGTTTCCAGAAAGCTGCAGTTTTTTTCTGCCAAAATAATAGCTGTTCAGTGCGGAAGCGATGAACTATATATACAAAGAAACGCCTTGCACAGAGTCTGCTGGATTCAGCAATCTTCTGCACAGGGCGTTTCCTGTTTTTATGTATTATGAAATTCTCTGGATGATCTGAAATCAGTCTTTGATCACCATACGGGCTGCGCCATAGATACCGGCATCATTTCCAAGGCTTGCAAGAATGATCGGAGTACTCTTACAGGATGGGAATGCATATTTCTGATAATACTTCTGGATACAGTCTGTAAGAGGTTTGCCTGCTTTGGATACACCGCCGCCAATTACAATTGCCTCCGGGTCTGTTACACATGCAAACACGGCAAGTGTGCTTCCCAGAATATCGCCAACCTTCTCCATAGTCTTAACAGCCAGAGCATCGCCCTCCTTGTAGAAGTCAAGAACATTCTTGGCAGAAAGCTTCTCTACATGACGCATCTTGCTGTCCTCCTTGCTCTCCTCCAGAATGTCATTTGCCACACGTACAATTCCGGTTGCAGATGCATACTGCTCCAGACATCCGTGATTACCGCAGTTACATGGGCGAACTTCATTGTGATTGACACATGCATGTCCAATCTCTCCACCGGCACCGTGATAACCTGCGATGATCTTGCTGTCGATGATGATACCGCCGCCAACACCGGTTCCAAGTGTAACCAGGATCACGTTCTTGGAACCCTCTGCAGCACCCTTCCATGCCTCACCAAGAGCTGCGATATTGGCATCATTGGCTGCCTTTGCCGGAAGACCTGTAAGTGCGCTTAATTCGCTTGCTACGGCCTTAAAGCCCCAGTGCAGGTTAACTGCCATAGGAACTTCACCATTCTCATTAACAGGTCCTGGAATGCCGATTCCAACACCGTCTACATTATCCTTTGTGATTCCTCTCTCATCCAGCTTCGTCTTGATTGCATCTGCAACATCCGGCAGGATTGAAGAACCGTTATTCTCCAGTCTTGTTGGAATCTCCCACTGCTCAACCAGAGTTCCATTCGTAAGAAACAGACCGCATTTTACAGAAGTTCCTCCTACGTCAATACCAAAACAATACATACCCATTGTAATTTTCCATCCTTTCTGATCTATGAATTACTATTCTATGCATTACAGTTCTATGCATTACTGTGCCTTAAAGCCTGTTTAAAAAATTATTTCAGCAATCTGCACACTTTGATTTTTATTCTTCTCTTTTTTTGGCAATATTCGCCTGAACACGCTTGTACAGCTCCTCAGCTGCATTGTAGCCCATCTTCTTCTGTCTGTGGTTAACGGCTGCAGACTCAACGATAACAGCCAGATTACGTCCTGGACGAATCGGAAGGGAATGGCATACGATCTTGTTTCCAAGATACTCCGTATACTCCTCATGAAGTCCCAGACGGTCGTACTCCTTGTCACGGTCCCACTCTTCCAGCTTAATAACAAGATCGACAGACTGGGTATCCTTAACACTCTCAACACCAAACAGGGTCTTCACATCAATAATACCAATACCACGAAGCTCAATAAAGTGACGTGTGATATCCGGTGCGGAACCAACTAAAGTAACATCACTCACCTTGCGAAGCTCAACAACGTCATCACTGACAAGACGGTGACCACGCTTGATCAGCTCAAGGGCTGCCTCGCTCTTACCAATACCGCTCTCGCCTGTGATCAGGACACCCTCGCCATAAACATCCACAAGCACACCGTGAATGGAAATACAGGGAGCCAGCTGGACGCCAAGCCAACGGATGATCTCTGCCATCAGACTGGACGTAGTTCTCTCTGTCACAAATGTAGGTACATTATATTTATATGCAAGATCGATCATATCCTGTGACGGTCTTGTCATAGTGCTGAAGATGACACATGGGATCTTGCTGGAGATAAAACGCTCGTACTTGAATGTGCGCTCCTCATCGCTTAACTGCATCAGATAAGTATACTCTACATATCCGATGATCTGAACACGCTCGTTTGCAAAATGCTCCAGATATCCTGTAAGCTGCAAAGCCGGACGATTTATTTCTGCTGTCTTCACATAAATCTCTGTAAGGTCAATATCAGGCGTCAGGTTGGTCAGATTCAGTTCCTGCGCCAGCTTGGTAAGCTGTACACCCTTCATGCTTTTATCTCCTTTTTCTCTAATGAAGTCCTTCCCGCATAAGCAGTTCCCTGCAGTTACAAGATTCCTCATAATAGGTGAAAACTGTTATGCAGTCTGTGCCGGTTTCTTTGCACTGCACATAGAAATTATATACATTGCCAAAAATCCACACTTATCTGTATTATACACAATTTTTTCTGTAACTTCAATGTCGAATCTTGTTAAAACTGTTACTGTTCGCTCTATTCACAGTAACACGCTTCGCGATGCACAGAAATCATGCATTCGTCTGATTTGGCGCTCTATGAAAAAACTGATAAACAGCCTCCGCGCTCTGTACATTCATAGACTCTGTCTGACTTAATTCTTCCACAGAAGCATCCCTGATATTCTCAACAGACCGGAATCTTCTCATAAGAGCCTTTCGCCTGGTCTCGCCAATTCCCGGAATATCATCCAGAACGGAATGTACCTGTTCTTTGCTTCTAAGGGAGCGGTGATACTCAATGGCAAAACGGTGAGCCTCATCCTGGATCCTGGTTACCAGATGGAAACCCTCACCAGAAGTATCAATGGGAATTTCAACATTATTGAAATACACCCCTCTGGTTCGGTGGTTATCATCCTTTACCATACCACATACCGGAATATCAATTCCAAGCTCTCCAAGAACCTTCCGTGCAATGTTTACCTGGCCACGTCCGCCATCCATAAGGATCAGATCCGGAAGAATGGAAAAGCTGTCGTATTCACCCTTGGATTCATGGGTAAAGCGCCTTGTAAGCACCTCTTCCATGCTGGCATAATCATTTGGTCCCTGCACCCATTTGATCTTGAATTTGCGGTAATCGCTGCGCTTCGGCTTGCCCTTTTCGTAAACTACCATGGAGCCAACGGACTCAAATCCACTGATATTGGAAATATCGTAAGCCTCCATACGCACAATATCCTTAAGCCCCAGCCAGTCCTCAATCTCCTTCACAGCCCCGATCGTACGCCCTTCTTCGCGCTTGATCCGTTCTCTGTCTTTGGAAAGAACCATCCAGGCGTTTTCCTTGGCAAGCTCCACCAGTTTCTCCTTTGTTCCCTTTTTCGGTACACGGATGTGAACCCGCTGTTTACGCCTTGCAGACAACCAGTCTTCAATAATTTCCCCATCTTCTATCTCTGTCTGCATCATGATTTCCGCCGGAATAAAAGGCGTTCCTGCATAAAACTGCTTCAGAAAGCTTGACAAAACCTGTGCTTTGGTATCGCCTCTTGCCACACGGAGAAAAAAGTGATCTCTGCCGATCAGCCTGCCGCCACGCATAAAAAACACCTGCACAACTGCATCTTGCTCCCGGAGATCTTCACTTTCATCCATGGCAACTGCAATAATATCCCTGTCCTCTTCCCCATAGGTAGTAATCTTCTGTCGTTCTCCGATCCGTCTGATACTGTTAATTAAATCACGATATCCTGCAGCATCCTCAAAACGCATATCCTCTGAAGCTGCCATCATTTTCTCCGTCAGCTGATCGATGGTCTCCTGGAAATTTCCATTGAGAAAATGAAGTACCTGTCCAATGTTCTGCTTATACGCTTCCTCACTTACATTTCCCTGGCATGGAGCCGTGCACTGCTTCATATGATAATACAGACATGGACGGTCTTTGCCGCAGTCACGGGGCAGATTACGGTTGCAGGAGCGTACCATATAAATCTTGCGGACCAGCTCGATCACATCTTTTACAGCTGTGGAGCTGGTATAGGGTCCGAAATATTTCGCCTTGTCCTTTTTCATGGTGCGGGAAAAAAGGACTCTGGGATAGGGCTCGTTTACAGTTACTTTAATGAATGGATATGTCTTATCATCCTTCAACATGGTGTTGTATTTCGGGCGATGCTCCTTGATCAGGTTGCACTCCAGTACCAGCGCCTCCAATTCAGAATCGGTGACAATATACTCAAATCTGGTAATGTGAGTGACCATCTGCTCAATCTTTGCGCCTTTATTGCGGCTGCTCTGGAAATACTGGCGGACACGGTTCTTCAGACTGACAGCCTTTCCCACATAAATGATCTCATCGTTTTCCCCATGCATAATGTAAACGCCAGGCTTACCGGGCAGCTTTTTTAACTCTTCTTCAATCAGGAACATAAAAACTCTCCTTTGTTGAAAAGAACCGGGAAAACATGTCTCCCGGTTCTGATGTTTTATCCTATATTATCTGTATCGTCCAATTGCAGGAACGGCAATAGCAGATTCCTCTTAGATTAATTCCTCTTAGATTAATTTTCCTTAAATTCAGTGGTCTTCTGAGTCCCCGGAACTTTCAGCCGGCATTTCAGCTGGAGCCTGAACTGTGGATTCCGCTGTCTCTGTGTCCACATTTGCCTCATCCGTCTTATCCTCTGCTTTCACAGCCTCATCCAGCGCCTTCAGTCCTTCTGCATCCAACACATCTGAAACTTCCATTCCCTTCTCCACTGCGCGGAAAATGATCATAAATTCCTTACCGGTAATGGTCTCCTTGCGGATCAGATAAGCAGCGATCTTGTCCAAAGCCTTTCTGTGGCTGCTGATCAGGCGCTTCGCCTCCTCATAAGAAACACGAAGCAGCTCCATAACCTCATGGTCGACTTCTGTAGCTGTATTGTCACCGCAATTAAGCACTGCACGACCATTCAGATACTGATTTTCCTGAGTTGCAAGACCCATCAGACCAAACTTCTTGGACATACCATACTGGGTGATCATAGCACGGGCGACCTTGGTGGCCTGCTCAATATCATTGGAAGCACCAGTTGTCACGCTGTCAAAAACGATCTCTTCAGCAGCACGTCCGCCAAGATATCCGACCAGCATAGCTTCCAGTTCTTTCTGGGTATTCAGATATTTCTCTTCTTCCGGAACCTGCATAACGTAACCAAGTGCGCCCATAGTACGAGGCACAATGGTGATCTTCTGTACCGGCTCGGAGTCCTTCTGAAGGGCACTTACCAGTGCATGTCCTACCTCATGATAGGATACGATACGGCGCTCCTGGGCACTTAAAATACGGTCTTTCTTCTCTTTTCCAACAAGAACCACCTCAACAGACTCCAGAAGATCCTTCTGGGAAACTGCGTGACGGCCATTCTTAACAGCCAGGATGGCGGCCTCATTGACCATATTTGCAAGATCAGAACCAACGGCACCGGACGTGGCAAGGGCAATTGCCTCGAAATCAACGGTATCGTCAAGCCTTACATTCTTCGCATGAACCTTCAGGATATCAATACGTCCTTTCAGATCCGGACGGTCAACGATAACACGGCGGTCAAAACGTCCCGGACGAAGAAGTGCCGGATCCAGTACCTCCGGACGGTTGGTAGCTGCCAGGATCAGAAGTCCCTTGGAAGTATCAAAACCATCCATCTCAGCAAGCAGCTGGTTCAAAGTCTGCTCACGCTCGTCATTACCTCCGCCGTAATGGGAATCACGGCTCTTTCCAATGGCATCAATCTCATCAATAAATACGATACACGGCGCATTCTTCTTGGCTTCCTCAAAAAGATCACGGACACGGGAAGCACCTACACCAACGAACATCTCCACAAATTCTGATCCGGAAAGGGAAAAGAACGGTACATGTGCCTCCCCTGCAACAGCCTTGGCAAGAAGGGTTTTACCTGTACCCGGAGGTCCTACAAGCAGGGCGCCCTTCGGCAGTTTAGCACCAATTTCCACGTATTTGCCTGGATTGTGAAGAAATTCCACAACCTCCTGCAAGGATTCCTTGGCCTCATCCTGTCCGGCAACATCCTTAAATGTGATTCCGGTCTCTTTCTGTACATACGCCTTGGCGCGGCTTTTCCCAACGCCCATCATACCACCGCCGCCTTTGTTCATGCGGCGCATAAAGAACATAAGAAGCACAAACAGAAGCACAGACGGTAAAAGTACGCTAAGCATCATTGCCATAAATTCTCCGAAAGCATCCGGCGGCTCAGATTTAAAAATAATACCGGTTCCTTCCAGACGTTTGGTAAGGGCAGTCTCATCTTCTGTCAGATTGGTGTAATAACTGATTTCCTGATAAGGATTCACCTGCTTCTTCGGCACGATAGTCAGGTTATCAGACTGAAGTGTAACGGATTTCACTTCATCATTATTCACCATATCAATAAACTTATCATACGTAATCTCACTGGAATTATCCTGCAGCATATTGGTAAACAGGCTGAAACACACCAGAGTAACCAAAAGACATATCAGAAAAGCCAGAATGGACTGATGATTTTTCTTATTGCGGTTGGGATCCTGATCTCTTCTTGGATCCCCTTTATCAGGGCGGCGTCCGCCTTGATTGTTATCCAGATTATTATCCATTTCATTCCTCCTTACTATCTTTTCTATTATAAAGATAAAACGCAGATAAATCAACCTGGATATTGTGAAAACCCTCTGAATTTTTGAGAAAAAAAGGTCAAAAAAATTCACATCAGAAAAAAAATAGATACTTTTTTTACGGCGTAAACTGTAGTATACTAGAGCGTGTTTGAAAAAAGCTTTCTGCAGGATGTGCGTACAATTTGCAGGAATGATTTTTCTAATACAGTCCAGGAACATATTTTTTAAGGCAGGTGCAGAACGCATCTGCTGTATCCTTTTTACCTGTAACTTTACAGTAAGAAACAACATAATGGATGAGGAACTAAAAGATTACTATGTGCCGCAAATATTCCGCAAGGTGTTTTGTGAACATAGTAAAGAACAGCCCAGAGAAAGAGGGAGGAAAGACAGAATGAAAAAAATTGGGTTCGATAATGACAAATATCTGAAAATGCAGTCCGAGCACATTCGTGAACGAATCAGCAAATTTGACAACAAACTTTATCTGGAATTTGGAGGCAAGTTATTTGATGACTACCACGCTTCCCGTGTTCTTCCAGGATTTGAGCCGGACAGCAAGCTGCGCATGCTGATGCAGCTTTCCGACCAGGCAGAGATCGTAATCGTAATCGGTGCACCTGATATTGAAAAGAATAAGGTCCGCGGTGACCTTGGCATCACATATGATGAGGACGTGCTCCGTCTGATGAACGAATTTACAAGCAGAGGACTTTATGTAGGAAGCGTCTGCATCACACGTTACTCCGGACAGAACAGTGCTGATGCGTTCAAGAAGCGTCTGGAGAAGCTTGGAATCAAGGTTTATGTCCTTTATAATATCCCAGGTTATCCAAGCAATACTTCCCTGATCGTAAGTGACGAGGGATACGGCAAGAATGACTATATCGAAACCACCCGCCCGCTGGTTGTTATCACAGCGCCTGGACCTGGAAGCGGAAAAATGGCTACCTGTCTTTCCCAGCTTTATCATGAATACAAGAGAGGAATCAGCGCAGGCTATGCCAAGTTCGAGACTTTCCCAATCTGGAATATCCCGCTGAAGCACCCGGTAAACCTGGCTTATGAGGCAGCTACCGCTGATCTGAATGATGTCAACATGATCGACCCATTCCATCTGGAAGCTTATGGTAAGACCACTGTCAACTATAACCGTGACGTAGAGATTTTCCCTGTTGTACAGGCTATGTTTGAGAAAATCATGGGTGAGTGCCCATACAAATCTCCTACAGATATGGGCGTTAATATGGCAGGAAACTGTATTGTGGATGATGAGGTTTGCCAGGAGGCTTCCCGTCAGGAGATCATCCGCAGATATTATAAAAGTATGGATGCGCTTATGTCCGGTACTGGCACAGAGGAGGAGGTTTACAAGATCGAGCTTCTTCTGAAGCAGGCACATGCCACACTGGAGGACCGCAAGGTTGTTCCTGCTGCCCTGGAAAGAGAGAAAGAAACTGGTGCTCCGGCTGCTGCCATGGAGCTGGAGGACGGAAGGATCATCACAGGTAAGACCTCTGATCTGCTTGGTGCTTCCTCCGCCCTTCTTCTGAATGTGTTGAAGGAGCTTGCCGGAATTGATCACCAGAAGCATGTGATCTCCCCGGATGCTATTCACCCTATTCAGGAGCTGAAGACAGATTATCTTGGAAGTAAGAATCCTCGTCTTCATATGGATGAGACCATGATTGCCCTTTCCATCAGTGCTGCTACGAATCCAGAAGCACGTCTTGCCCTGGAGCAGTTTCCGAAGCTGAAAGGCTGCCAGGCACATACTTCTGTTATGCTGTCTTCTGTGGATGTCCTCTCCTTCCGTAAACTGGGCGTGGAGCTGACCTGTGAGCCGAAATTTGAGCAGGGGAAGAAACTGCAGGGATAAGCAGGCATAGATTTTGTTTTGTTGCTACGTAATTAAAAACTCTGGCAAATGATTGTTAGATAATTATCATTTGTCAGAGCTTTTTCTTTTGTATATGTGCCCAGATAACGGCTTAACCGCAAAATCTGCCATTAAGCCGCATGAGGTTTTGAATTTACGGAAAAAATTTCACACCGTCGCTACCTTGAAAAACAGCATTCTTTCATTCATGCATTTATAGCTCCGCTTCGGTGTCACATTCCCCGCTCATCTTCTTCGCAGTCTCTTTAGGCACTTCGATCAGTCCAAATTTCCAGAACAATGGGTAAATATAAGAAATCCCTCTAATATCCCCTAATGCCTTGGGGCGTTTCACGATGCCGGATATCTGCCGGCAATTTTGGAATGCCATTTTTATGCTGCTCCAGGACAGGGTTTTGCTGTTTTCCCGGCGGTCGATGAGAAGCTCTTTGTTGTAGGTTCCGTCTTTGCCGATTTTCAGCTTGTACTGATATGGGAGACCAGAGGCTGTGCGAAATGGGTAGTTTTGGAAGGCTGCAATTGCTGACCAAAGAGTCTCTTCCACACAGTTCTGTCTAAGAGCATCAAGAACTTTCTGCTGCTCATCTGTCAGTTCCAGCTTGTCATATGCTTTTATTTTTCTATCTGTAAATCCAGTTTCGGCTTTGTACTCATCATTTTGTTCCTTTACTTTATCCCAATTGCTGTTCTCCTTCTCCAAAATTACTTTCAACAGTCTTATAATTCCCTTAATTTCCTGCACACTCTGAACACTCAATACATGGAAATCTATTTTCTTTTCCCTGGAACTATATTTCTCTTCCAGAAGCTTTGCCTTTTCCTCATCATAATCCTTGTATCTGGCTTTCCCGGACATGTAAGCATAAGAATTGGCAGTTCCCGGATATTCAATATTTTCCTGCAGATAAAATGGAGATGGATTCTCTTCCAGATCATGCTTCAGGCAATTCAGTTTCTCTAAAAACTTCCCGGTAACTTCCGGGTAATGCTCTTTTATATACACAAGATTCTTATGCAGACATACTGCACTTTTTTCCATCATCTGCCGTTCTTTTGGATTCTTCAGACAGTCATATTCATAATCCTGAACTTCATGTCCTTCCATGGAACGGATCAACTCACTATACCAGTACATATGCTGCGCAGAATTGTCCGGAAACATAAAGTAAGTGGAAAATTCATGGTCGATCATCGGAGCCAGCCTCAGAATTTCTCCTTTTTTATTACAAACGAACGCAATATTCTCATAGTGATAATTCTGATCGCCTTTCAGCATGGAAACCAGGATCTGCATGGCAAGCTGCTCTGCCATGTCTTCGTGATTCTGGAAATAGGAAGCCTCCAGAATATCCGTATAATCATAAAACATCATACAGTAATTCTCATACTGGTCTATATCCACCTTTTCATCCGGATACTTCCGAAAGAATTCCAGAAGATTCAAAAGCTGTTCATCTTCATTATAAATCCTTGGAACCACAGTCCCATAATCATAGTATTTCTGTGTCTCTTCTTCATAACCATGGCAAAAAGCCAGCTGATATAAAGGCGCCGATACAAAATATTCATTTATCACATTCGACCAGAACACTTCCGCATAAGCAAACAGAGGCGTAGAAAATGGCTTGGATTTACTCAACGGCTTAAAAATCCGATTTCCACTGTAAACCGGAAAATGTTTCTCTCCCTTTACTACGCCGACTGCTTCCGCGGTCAGATTGCCTATTCTGTCTGCATAATTGAAGTGGACAGTTTCATAATTTATTTTCAAAAGTCTCACATCCTTTTTGTTTAAAAAGATTCAATCTGACAACTTTCTTTTCAGAAAAAGCCTGTCTTCCTTACTCAAACTCCTTCTTCAGCGCATCCTCCATCACATCTACCGGCGCTTCCACGCCTGTCCAGAGGGTGAAATTCAGTGCGGCCTGCTGTACCAGCATTCCAAGACCGGTGATAGTTTTTGCACCATTTTCTGCTGCGGACTTTAGGAAAATTGTTTCCGCAGGATTAAATATGACATCGCATACACACATTTCCGGTGTGATGGCAGTATAATCAATGTCTGGCTTGTCTGTCACATTTGGAGAAAAACCGATTGAAGTGGCATTGATTAAAATATCTGTATCAGATGGAATTGCCATATTGTTTTTCCAGTTAAGATACTTTGCACTGCTATCTGTTTTCATCTGAATAAGAGATGCCAGTTCCTCACCTTTTTCAATGCTTCGATTGATAATATTGATATGGGCAACCCCATTTAATGCACATTCAACAGCTATCGCCCTGGCTGCTCCGCCAGCGCCAAGAATAGTCACATTTTTCTTATCCAGAGTCTCACCAGAATTCTTCAACGCGGTTACAAACCCTTTTCCATCCGTATTCTCACCGAATAGTTTTCCCTCTTTCTGGATAACCGTATTCACTGCTCCGATAATTTCTGCTGCCGGACTCAGTTCATCCAGATAAGGGAGAACCTTGATCTTGTGAGGCATGGTAAGATTGATTCCCTTCATGCCAAAGATTTTCACACTGTCCATTGCCTTTCCAAGATCCTCTGGAAGCACTTTAATGGTCAGATAACGATAATTCAAATTTTTCGCTGCAAACGCAGCCTCCTCAACTACACCAGTAGGATTATCATCCACTGGATCACCAAAAACGCCGGTTAATTCTGCACGATAGTTTTTCATATTTGAATGCCCCTTTCTCTTTTTCAAAATCATCCTTAAAATCGAATCCAAACTCACTTTCACAATGCATCCGAATAAATACCGCTCACTCCCATAGCCCTGTATTTCTCCCATTGTCCCCGGTAATTCACAGTATGGGTATATACTTTGATCTTGTATTTCTTAAAATATTTCACTACATTGGAAGTTACCCGTCCTTTTGGAATTGTTACTACGTTGCCGGATAATGGGATCCTTGGTATACCAATGGCTCTGGGCGTGTGCCGGCTGGGCGGGAATTATGAGAACGGCTATTAATAAAACAATTGTGTATAAAAGTTTTTTCATGTATTTATTTTCCCTAAAAACACATTGTAACTGAAAAGTACGATTAACCAGATTCACAACTTTTCCCCCTTCGCACATGCTCCTATATAAAAATAGATTTCACAGTATTACTATTTCCTGTTTTTACAATGATACCATGAAAGCTTTAGAGTCTCAATAATTTTGTGGGCAGCAATATTGCCAGCGTCTCAAGGGTTATGGTTCACTCCCCAATGCCAATCCGATCAGTCTATCCGCCTGATCTGCCATGAATAACGGAATATTCAACACATCATTGTCCAGTTTCAGATTATCCAGTGAGAAACGGATGCGTAGCTTGACCTTATCAGGGAACAGTTCCTTGAACTTCTTCATACTCTTGCTGGTTGTGTTTGCTTCGGATTTGACCTCCACGGGAAAGATGTCGTTCTCCCGCTGAATGAGGAAATCCACTTCGTAAGGTGGGTTGTTCTGGCTCCAATAACGAGGCATGACTTCAAACTGAGTAATTAAAGTCTGCAACACAAAGTTTTCGGTTAATGCGCCTTTGAATTCAGTAAAAAGACGGTTGCCTTCGCCAAAAGCAGTGGGGGCCAACTGTGCCAGACGGCGAAGCAATCCCACATCCACCAGATAAATTTTGAAAGCCGACAAGTCATCGTAAGCTGCAATCGGCAGGCCAGGAGCTGAGCTGCGATAAATTTTATGCACTAAACGGGCATCCACCAGCCATTGTAAGGCATTCTCGTACTCACGGGCTCGTGCACCTTCCTTGACCACTTTATAGATAAACTTCTTGTTCTCTCTTGCCAGTTGAGACGGAATGGATTTCCAGATCATTGAGATTTTCGGGAACTCGCTGAGATTAGGATGTTTGGCAAAATCACGCTCATAGGCTCCGAGGATTCCGGATAATGCTTCCTGCATAGCAGAAACATCCCGTGCCTCCGTCCACATCAATACCGACTCCGGCATACCACCGGTGACATAGTACATTTTCAGCTTCTCATACAGCGGATTAAAGAAGGCGTCAGGGATGGGTTCAAGGGTGTCCACCTGTTCCAGATACTGTGCCAGGTTTTCATCACCATTGGCAAGCAGGAATTCATTAAAGGTCATCGGGTCAATCTGCATAAAGTTGACCTTACCGACCGGAAAAGAAGAGGGTTTCGCCAGAGCAATACCTAACAGAGAACCGGCGCAGGCAACGTGATACTGCGGTGCGTTCTCGCAAAAATACTTCATAGAGTTAATGACCTTAGGGCAGTCCTGCACCTCATCAAAGATGATAAGGGTTTTTTCAGGCACAATTTTTTGACCGCTTGCCAGCATAAGGTTTTGTAGAATCCGGTCCACATCCTTGGTTGTTTCAAAAAATTGCTTATATTCTTCATTTTCGTCGAAGTTAAAGTAAGCTGTATTTTCATAATAACGTCTGCCGAACTCTTTCAGAATCCAAGTCTTTCCTACCTGACGTACGCCCTTCAATATTAAAGGCTTGCGGTAGGGAGAATTCTTCCAAGCCAGCAACTTTTTTAAGATAAATCGTTCCATAGAATCACCTGTCACATTTTTATTGGAGTTTTATGCTTGATAATCACATTTTTATTAGAGTTTTGTGCTTAATAATCACACTTTTATTATATGCGAAATTCATGAAATTACAACCGAAAACACAAAATTATTTAATTTTAATGCTTAGCAATCACACTTTTATATGAGAAAGGACTGGAAATGGATTGCTCCATTTCCAGCCCTTGCCCTCATTGCGGTATATTTCACCCGAATTCGGTTGCCGTAGCCGCTACTGCGCCCTCATCTGGACGAAATCTCCCACAAATTGTGACGCACATCTTGCAGAAAGCCTTTTTCAAACATGCGCTAGAATTGCAGAATTCCGGCAGCGCGAAGATTTGCCAGAAGTGTATTTAGCTGTGTCACAGCATCCTCTGTACCAGTAGCATCTGCCACTGCCGCTGCCGGAGTTGGCGCTGGGCCAGTAGGACCAATCGGGCCGTCTGCTCCGACAGGACCGGTTGGGCCTGTCGCTCCGGCTGGACCGGTTGGGCCTGTTGCTCCGGCTGGACCGGTTGGGCCTGTTGCTCCGGCTGGACCGGTTGGACCTGCTTCTCCAGCGGGACCGGCTGGACCTGTCGCTCCGGCGGGACCGGTTGGGCCTGTCGCTCCAGCGGGGCCGGCTTCTCCGGCGGGACCCATAACTCCTGGCATGCCAGGCTCTCCTTGCGGACCCATAGGACCTGCAGGGCCTACTGCTCCCTGGCATCCTCTTGGTCCCATAGGACCAGTCACACCGGGACACCCTCTTGGGCCAACAGGTCCCATGGGACCTGTTGCACCACGAGGCCCTGTGGCTCCCTGTCCCGGACAACCGCAATCGCAGCCACAGCGATTATTGTTTCCAAAACAGGATGTACAGGTAATATCACCGGAAGCTTCCTTTTCAGAAGAATTTTTCTGATTATGACGATCAAAAAACATACACATTCTCCCATAACAGCTTAGATATTCACTATCAATATATGAAATACTAACAATACAGGTGAATTTCCCCTTCACTCCATCCCCCAAACATCCCTGAAATACTTCTCGTTCCCAATAACCGCCTGATGCAGCGGCTTCAATACTCTTGCCTTTTTATGAAATTCAAACGCCTCCCTGTGTCTTCCTGCTTTATCCAGACATACACACATCTGTATCGCCGGTATAAAATCATGACTGTCTGCAATATAAAAACCGCCGTTTTTCTTTTTCCGTGGCGCAAGAAGAGCCTGCTGGTACCAGTATGCTGCCGTCACGTACTCCCTTTTTTCCATAAACAATCTTCCTATCTCACAACAGATCTCCGCTCTCGGAACATCCATCGTAAAGCTGTAAAAAAGTATATCAAAAGCAGCCGCATTCTCTCCCATTGCCTGATAACAGCAGGAAAGAACCAGACAGCTGTTCAGTTTATTCTCTATCCAGCCATCTGGTTCTTCCAGAAATTTTTTTAAAATTAAAATTGCATACTCATATTGCTTATGATAAAAAAGCTCCCGCCCATAATAAAAGAAATGTCTCGGTTCCATTTTTTCACCGGAATCAATCATCTGCTCATATATATGCAGATTGCGAAAAGACTCTCCAGCCTTTATTTTCCGATGCTCAATCACCACATCCGAATATAAAATATTCCCCGCAGTAACAACCGTTTCGTGGACGCGCCCCTGCCATCTGAAATTCCGGGAAGTCTTCATAATACGCTCTCTGTAATAAGAAAACGTGACATGCTCCCATTCATCAAATCCCACTGCATAATCCATCATAACCACATCCGTATCTGAATCCATGCTCTCTTTCAGCCTGAGCAGCTTCTCCTGATTTTCCGGCGTAATGACGTCATCTGCATCCAGCCACATCCAATAATCCGTATCTGCTTTTTCCGTAATAAAATTGCGGGCAGCAGAGAAATCATCTTTCCACAAAAAATCATAAACCTCATCGGTAAACTCCCTGGCAATCTCCTTCGTTTTATCCACCGATCCGGTATCGCAAATATAGATTTTGTCCACAAGCTTGCTCATCGGCGTGAGGATTCTGCGAAGTACCGCCTCCTCATTTTTTACGATCATACACAGGCCAATTGATATCATGCCAAATATCCTTTTTTCAATAGCCTATGCAGGACAAATTACTTTTATTCCCATTTGCCGCTTCCGGATATCCGCATTTTTTCCAGCAATAACGCTTTCCTTACGGATTACCTGTCATTTGTGTCAGTGACAAAGTCTCCAAAATCTGGGAAAATAAAAATACAAAACATTCCACATAGAAAAGAGGTGCTGAATATGAGAAAAAAATTATGGAAAATACTACCTCTTGTGACCGGACTTGTGCTTCTGACTGCCAGTAGCGCTCTCATCGTTCATGGAGAAAGTGACAACACCATTGACGTAACCCTGTTCAAGCTTAACCTTCCGGATGACTGGAGCTATGATCCGAATGATATCAGCGATTACGAATACACCTGCTCTGTCAGCGTATTCGAAGGTGCAGACAAGGATAGCTCACAAAATGATTTCACCATTAAAGCAAATGAAGAATCAAGCTACTCTTTCCGCAAATATCTGCAGACCTCCGATATCGATCTTCATGACTATGCAGACGGCACTATTGAAAAAACAACCATTGGTGATGTGGATTATATACGAACCACAGACAATTTTGACAGAATTTACTACATTTATCGTCACGAGCCATCCGGTGTGACCTACAAAGTTATCATTTCCGGAGAAGAAAATGATTCTGTCAGAAATGTTTTTAACAATCTGGAACTGAAATTAGAGGACACTGGCAATGTGGAATCACCTTACCCCTGGGATGGAACTCCATTCACACCGGCTCCGCAGAGTATAGCTGTTGGAGATTATACCGTCACTCCGGAGTATATTCCATTTAGTGTTTCCCAGAACGGATTTGAGATCATGCGTCACCAGTTTGCAATATCCGGAGACCGGATGTATCATCAGCTGAATAATACTCTGGAAACTTATGAATATACTGGAAGCACCCTGAATCTTCTTTCTTCTGATACAATGGACGAGCAGGGAATGGATCTTTTTACAGACACGGACGGAAAACTTTATATTTCCCGTAACGGTGGAAAAGGAATCGTTATGAAAGACGGGCAGACCATATTGGAAACCGGCACAAGCGGTTACCTGTCTGTACACCCATCCGGTGCCTGGGGCATTACCAGCTACCTTGGCTATGACACGGAAAAAGTAACCTTCCAGGACGGAAGCGTGCTTACAGAGCCCTGGATCTTAACCTCTATGAATGATGACGAGGCACGAACCGGTATTTTTAAATTTGTCAGCCTGGTTGAGATCAGCAATGATCATATTATGGTATACGGACGTCTTGCAGGAGATGACACCCCATCGAAAATAGCAGTTTATGATCTGGATGGCAACCAGCAGCTGCTTCTTGGCGGTGACCAGCACGAGGATCCTGCTTATTTCGGAAGTCTCACGGGAATAGCTGAGACAGCAAATGGCTATATTGCAGCAGATGGAAATATGCGAGAATTCTACTTCTGGTCAAAGGACGGAACTCTCCTTGCCGAAGTAGACTGCTACGATATGTTTGGAACCAGATACCCCTGGATTGAAGATATGAAAGTTGCAGAGGATGGTTCTGTGATGGTTCTTATGACACAGGACCGTGACGACGACTCTGCAAGCGAATTAATGGTATTCCGACTTACAGGTTTCTGATACATTCCCCTCACGAAAGGGCAGGTTGTGGAGAACATCCACACCTGCCCTTTTAAATTTGTTTCATTCGGCACTGTTCTGGCAAAATCAATCTTTTTCGTACTTCTCAATCAAGCACTGGTGTTCCTTACTTTTCTTATCATAATTGATTCCAACAAGAAGAATATCGCCTGTGTAATTCAGTATCGAAGAAGGATACTTTTTTGTCTTAATTTGTGTTAATGCGGTCTGCGCATTCTGGTTCCACTTCAATTCCACAAGCAATGCCGGATAATCATTTTTGTACTCTGGCTTTGGAATAAATACAAAGTCAGCAAATCCCCGTCCTGTAGGAAATTCACGGATTGGCTTAAAATAGTATTGCATTGCGCTTAAGTAGGCAATTGTAAGCACACTACTCAAGGAATTTTCATTATTATACTGAATTACTGACACATGCTCGTTATGGATTTTTTCAATCTCTTCTGCAACCGCCACGCCATCCATATCCAATGTAGCATCCAGCAGATTTTCCGAATTCAGCTGCAATATCAGCATTTCATTCCACTTTTTACTCTCAACAGCAGTCGTCAGCTCCTGCCGTATCTCCTCATTTGGTACAAAAGCAGTCTTCCTGTTCTCATTATAACCAAGGTATCCTAAATGGATCATATAAGTCAATACATCATCTTTACTTTTAATATCTTCCGTATCATTTTGAAAAGCTGCCACATTCACCTTGACTTCGGCTCCGGAAAGCATCTCAATAACAGCTGTTTTCAGCCCATCATAGTTCATGTTAATCAAAGGCACAATCACATCATAGGATGCTGTTTCTGACCAGTAACTCCTGAATTCCCCCCTTAGCATTACGCTGACAACGGCTCTGGGATTATAAACCTGGTAATCCTTCAGAAGATAGCCATCGTACCATCGCTTCACTTCAGCAAAGTCCTGCTGATATTTTTCTGACAGCTTTTTCACTTCAGCTTCTGTAAAACCAATATACGGAGCCAGATTGCTTGCGCTCAGCATTGTAAACTCATCAAAATTATTTAATGCCGACTGAGTTTTTTCCTTTTTAATTGGAAGAATGCCAGTAAGATATGCAAGTTGAATATATTTTGTTGGTTCTGTTCCTTTGAACATCGCCCTGAGAAAATTAATATACTCTTCCTGTACCCTTTTATTAACGTCCTTGTCACGAATAAGGACATCCCATTCATCAATGATGACAATAAATTTTTTTCCAGTTGCACCATTAATACGAGACAACACTTCTGGCAAAGATTCCGTCTTCTCTTTCAATACACCTGGATAGTATTCCGCAAGCTCTGCAATCGTCTTTTCCGAAATATAAGAAACCACCCTTTCAGGTCCACCAGCTGGCTCTATACACCATTGGATATCAAGATGTATTACATCATACTGATTCAAGTGCTTCTTAAAATCTGCACTTTTACCAATTTCCAATCCGGCAAACATTTCTTCTGAATTACAGCCTCTGCTGTAATAAGCTGTAAGCATATTCGCTGTAATAGATTTCCCAAACCTTCTGGGACGGCTATTGCAAATATAGGCCTGCAATGTATTCAAAACTTTATTCGTATACTTAATAAGTCCGCTTTTATCAACATATATCTCGGAATTCAATGCTACCTGAAAAGCCAAATTATCTGGATTCACTAATATTCCCATCACACACACTCCCTATACAAAAAAGCTTCCACAGTATCACTATTTTCTACCAATAATGATATCATGAAAACTTTTTGGTCTCAATAATTTTATGTGTGTTTATGAATTCTTACATTGGTATTATTCGCACAAGCTGTGGTGCAAGCTTTACCTATATTTATCTCATCTTTTGAACCAGTTTTTCAAATTCCGTTTCATTCTCTATAAACGTATATGTAGCATACTCCCCATATCACATCACTGTACCCCCTTCAAGATTTTGCTAATTTATTCCGCACGGTATTTCACATGATTCCAATCCATGCCAAACCCTGGTCTATGGATGAGGGTCTCTTACAAGGGTCTAAAACTCTTGCTCTGCATCCGTCATCCACTGCTTTTCCAGTTGACATATCAGCGATTCGTAACTATGGTAAGCGTACCAGACCCCAATAAGTCACTTTTTGAATGTTTCAATACACTGTGCTATATCCGGATGCAGTGTATAATTCTCACATCCATAACTTTGCATTACCGTATCAATCCGTTTGCGATCTTCTTCACTATAATATGAAATATGCCATTCTGTGCCGGAATTATCATAGGGTATCTTAGGGTCATGTTCCAAAAATGCCTCCACTGGCGTGAGCATTCCCAAATGCATCCTTTTATTCAACATACGCAAATATTCCCGCCGTATCTTTTGATTGCGTTCCTCCTGTTCTTCCCGAAAACGCCGCCTTACACCAGCTGCTTCCAACCGTAGCTGTACATCTCTTTCCACATGCTGATAAGGATCCTCCACATACGGTTTTATCATCTCATCCAAACGTTCATACTCTGGAAAACTGATCGGCTTCTTTTGCATCACACGTTCCCTGTGGCTGACAGCATACTGCATATTGATATGCATAATACCATCATAGTCCAGACTATCCAGATATGCCTTTTCCTCTTGTTCCAAATACGTTTCCGGGTCCTCTGAAATCCCCTGTGTTTCGTATATCAAATGCTTTATATAACCCAGGTCAGCATCTCCAAAGCCCAACCCCAGTACAAAAATTTTTTTGATATTCTCAATTCGAACACCATGCAACCCGCAAAATATTTGCAGTTTCATATAGTTATCCTCTATATGTTTATCTGTATTATACAGAAATTCTTCTATATAATACAGCCCTTCCATTCGCGGTTTGTTTTTGAACATTCTCAACGATTCGTATGGATACTCCGGATGTGTCGCATGCCCTACAATAATAGACTCTTTCTCATTTGCCATGCCATGAATATGAAATTCATTCACCGCCTTCACACCAAACCGTTTTAACAATGTATCTGTATAATTGAAATTAACAAACAATACATTATCACCAAATGCATACTTCGAAATTTCTTCACTAATGTGAATCGTTCCTACCCAGTCCCGGAACATTTCCTTCAATATTTTCTGTGCATTTTCTGCACATCTTTTAATATTTTTTACTCCGTCTCTTCCAAAAAAATAATTGATCTGCTGATCGTCTATTTTATCCATAGACGTCTCAAAATTCCACCAGAATGTATGATCCAATTTCTGTGGTTTAAACGGATCTCCGTAAAACAGTTCTACATCTGAATAAGTAATTGTATTGCCTTCTGAATCAATTGCAATGGTTCCATCATCATTGTATTTTGTATATTTTTTTAAATGAAAACGCTCCAACACCTCCTCCAAATGCGCCTCATAATATCTTTCAAATGATCTGTAGCTTGTATCTAAATTCTGCCAAATATCAAATCCATTTCCAATCAATATCAAAGTATCAACTGGTGTTCTTTGTTCTGCCGGCACATATTTTGATTCAAATAAATTTTTATCAAATAACATTCTACTATTTTTCCTCAGCCCAAAAATTTGTTTAAGAGAACTTTTTTCGAAAGTTCACAATGTGGTTATTCTCTAAACTCTTTAATCCCGTTAAACAGATCAGGATTTTTTTCTAATAAAAATTGTTTCAACGGATATATATTAACCATTTAACCATACTCTCCATCAACTTCCATATCTACCACATAAAACCATTCCATTATCCTTTTGTTCTTCGCTCGTAAATTTCATCCACTCATGGATAACATTTTTTATAACCGCTCCATTTACATCCTTACGGATACAGTTGTCCTGTATCAATGCTGTTCTGTATCATCTCACCAGATGGGTGGATTCCCTTCTTCCAATGTGGAAATGACAGATCATTCTGCTCCTGGTCAATCAAGTTCCAGTACAGGGATCTGATTTTGTAAAAATCCTCTTTTTCTGCCTTACGGAATATCATTTTGTCCACCTCTTTACTCATGGAGTTCCAGCGGCAGTCCATCCGGGTCGTGGAAGAATGTCATCTTCTTACCGGTATAATCATCCACACGGATTGACTCACATTCAATCCCAACTTCTGCCAGCTCCCTCACCGTCTGCTCTACGCTGTCTACGCAGAACGCAAGATGACGCAGCCCACAGGCTTCTGGACGGTTCACACGCTTCGGTGGATTTTCTTCAGCGAAAATCTCCAGCTCTGTGTGTTCATTGACACAAAGATCCAGCTTCCAGTCCTTACGCTCTGGGCGATAGTTTTCTCTTATAACAGAGAACCCCAGTTTGTTTACATAAAAATCCTTAGCGGCTTCATAGTCAGATACGATGATTGCAATATGATGTATTTTTGATAAATTCACTGTTGTCACGCTCCATTTCTTTTATTTTCGTTATAAACTATATGTCGGTATTCAAAATATGCCGTGTGTGTTTCGGACTCAGCTCGGAGCCCGAAACACACACGGCAACATTATCAAAACTTGATTACTTTCGGCTCATGGGTAAACGAACTGATGGTAGCCACACCATTCTTGAAGTAGAACACCTCAGTATTGCCATCATCTGCAGCATACATTTTCTTCAAACTCGGATAGGCATCCAGCATAGATTCTCTCGCTTCTACACGATCATCTTCTACCAACTCGCCCGCAACGCGAATCCACTCGCCGCCTTTGAATGCACACAACTCTGCTTTCGGGTTTGCGTGCAGCTGCTTGGAAACATCCTTCTTCTTACCAGTCTGGATGTACAGCTTGCCTTCAAAAATATGCGCTGTGCCAAACGGGCGCACTCTCGGCTGGTCGCCCTCGACCGTTGCCAGGTAATATGTTTCAGCTTCTTTTAAGAATTTCTCTACTTCTTCCATTTTTGTCGTTCTCCTTTTCTTAGTTTTTGATATGTTTTATTTCAGTTTTTTCAAAATTTCTTCTGCGCTCATCCCACTGGCCAGCAGCTTCTTAACCACACTCTCTGCTTCCGCTTTCTTCGCCTCTTCGGCGGCTTTCTGCTCAGCAGCAGATTTCTTCGCCTCCAGCTTAACAACTTCCTTTTCTGCTTTCTTCAGAGCCACCTTTTTCTCCTTCAGATCAGCTTTCAAGGTGTCAATATTGGCAATAATTGCTGCAATTTCGGTGGTTAAAGAGGTGATAGTATACTGCTTTTCTGCAATCTGAGATGCGTAATCGTTAGAAATTTTCGTTTTATTCTTGCTTCCTTTTGTCCTAGGTGTCATGCAAGCAGAACCCGCAGAAAATCGGGATTTTTTCAATTTTTTATTCTCTTAATTTTGTTTAGGTGGAACTTTTTCTGGAAGTTCACATCAATATTTTTTTATTCCTCATCAGCCCTAAAATTTGTTTAGGGGAGATTTTTTCAGAAGTTCACAATATAATTATTGATATTGAACATTTATGTACCAATAAACCTTTTCTCCCTTTCCAATTTCCGGCTCGTCATATTCTTCAATGACCTCATCAATGGTAAGCAACCCGTAATGCATTGCTGTTTCAACCTGTGCCCATAGTTCATTGAATTTTCCTTCCCATTTTCCGGGACTACAACATTCAATAATTTCTTTTGCAACAGAAAAGGCAGAATCATCTCCACTTGATAATTGAACATCATCTGAAATATCAGCAATATTTCTCAATACATTTGACGACAATAATGCATCTTTGTAAGAGAACGATGTTAACGTGGGTTTTGTAAATTCAAAATCTTTATATTCTTCTAACGGTTCGCCCCAGAATGGTAGCAAACTATACTCTTGCAGTATTCTATAAAACACAATCATAAAATTGTATAACTGTGTAAACTCGGTTTCCGTCAAGAATGTCCACTTATCTATAAAGAAATGCGTCTCATTGTTGCGTAAGTCCCTTAATACCCTCAATGCATCACTTACAACGGCTTGATCTTGTGGATGTTCTGCATAGTATGTATTGAACAAAGTTTTTGTCTTTCTTATGATAAAATTATAATCTTCAGAATGACATATTTCCAAATCCACCGATGACAAACTCGAAAAGAACAAATTTAAATCTGTCGCAGCTTTATACTTAGTCCATAACGCGCTATCTGGATCTTTTCGTGCTGAAATTTTTTTACACACACTATGATCTCCAATATCAAGCATAAGTTGTTTTATAAATAACTCTGTTGCATTGTGGAGTGACGCCACAAAGTTCTTTCTGTACTTTAAAGTAGCCATTCCCTTCATGATGTCGTTTGCGTATAAAATTGCAGAATTCCATGATTCAAGTGCATTGTCAATCAAAATCTGCTTCATTTCACGTTTCTCCTCTCATTTTGATAAACATTTATTTAGGTTATAGTTTATCACTTCTTATCTGACCATAAAATTGTTACCTACCGCTCACTCCGAAAAGGGATGTGATTATTCGAGCAGCGTAGGGAACTCCTGTTCCTAGTATATCATAAATCTGCAAATATGTGAACTTTCAGAAATTTTCCGCCTAAAACTCGCACCACAATCACGGCTGTGGTGCATTCCCTGTCTATTCCTTTGTTTCTTCCACATTCAGGAATTTCAGTATCTCCTCATAAGACCGTCCACTCTTTACAATTGCTGACAGGATTTCATCCGTAAGCGCTTAATTTTTAGGTATGATAGAAAAATCCCCGACTACTTTTCAGTAGCCGGAGCACCTTGACAATTTACATATGATTGATTTGATTCGTTTGCACGACGTTCGATCTCAGCTTTGACTGTTTCGTTCCATGGCGCCAGAAGTTCTAATTCATCATCACTCATCCTATCATCAGACAGTTTTTCCAGCAGATAGGTAAGATAGTGATAGACGTTTACTCCATTAGCTTTTGCCATTTCTACCATTGTGTACACAATAGCGCTGGCCTAGGCTCCGTTTGGTGTGTCACAGAACAGCCAGTTTTTACGATTATGTGCTTAAAAGCATAACCGTAATTATGTGCCGAACTTAGTTATGTGCTCTTAACATATTTCAAGAAAAATGTCATAGTTACCTTACACGGGTCTGCCCCCAATGCTCATTTTGAGGCGCTTACCGACGTTGTAACGTCGCCCCATTATAAAAAAGGTAATCAAGCTTTGAAATGTCTCTCGGATCCTAGACAAATCTTTAAAGAAAATCCCAGAAACAGAACAAATCCTCAATAACTTTGATTGTAGGCATTATAGCAGAGATACTGCTATTTTGCACTACGCCATGTTATGAGGCACTTACACTCTTTCTTCGCTTTATCCCATTTACCAAATAGTTTTTACTTAAATACTTCACATGTAGCAATATCCCATAATAGCTGAAACATAATAGCGACAAGACCAATATTTAAATAATCAAATGATTCCCCAAGACCATGCATAATACAATTTCGGATATTAAGGCTTCCAAAAATATTCTCCATAATTTCCATGTACTCTGGTAAAATTTCCTCTTTTGCAAAATCAGTTTTAATCAATGATCCCAATGTTCTGGTCAGTTTTCTTTTATTTTTTCGTCCTACACCAGTCAGGATCATCTCATTTTCTGCTGATTTTTCTAATGCTTCAGTTCTTACGAAAAGGTCATACATTTTTCCCATTACATAACTTTCCTTTGCATTAAACTGGAAGCTGGATTTATAATTAAGAAACGCTTCAATATACTCTTTTTCACAAGCATCAAAAACTATTTTAGTATCACTTTTTTCTTGTATTCTACATAAACCTTTGTCTAACAGCTTATTTTGCAAACTTATCACTAGTCCTCTCTCAATCAAAGACGGTAGAACAAAGCTTGCTGTCACTGCATGAGGCTTTTTATTAACAATAGCATCTATATAGTCTTCCATTGCTCTTCGGTAAATTTCATTATAATCTATCGCTAAGTTTTCCAATTGAATTTCAGGAAGTGTTCCATTTCTCTCATAAATTAATGTATGATACTTCTTATAAACGCTTCCCAAATATTTAGCTGTATCTTGCAATAAAATTTTTCTTTTTATAAAATTGCTTTTCTCTTCTTCATTATCAAAATGTCCAACGGGTTCCGGGAATTCAGCATTACTCACATCAAAGGCATAAATATCACAAAAATCTTTTAGAACAGATAACTTTGCTTTATGAAGTTCATCCACACTTTTAGCATGAGTCAAACGATTCAGCATTTCTTCCGCATACGCTACAAGCTGATCCGGATTATCAAGATAAATTGACAAATCTGAACGTCTTTTAAAAATTTTATGATATAACTTCATAAGAACATCTTCCTCTCATTTATCCCCGCCCCCAATGCTGCATTCCCTGAAAATAGATCATCAGCCGGTTGTCTGGCGTATTTGTTCTGTTCTGTGAATAAGAAATGTTCGCAGAATGAAGAACTTCGCCAAATGTTGTAACAGTCTCCTGATTTGCTCTTGCCATAGCAGTTTCTCCTAATATATGATGATTTACAATATATCAGGAATATCGAGGCAAGTCACTACGCCATGTTTTGAGGCGCTTACACTTTATTTTTAATGCCGAATTATTTATAGGATTCAAAGTACTCTTTCTCACAATCTCTATAAATAATTCGGCCTCTTGTCATTACAAATAATTCAAAAACTACATAAATAGATTAAAATTGATTTTATATCCAGCACTTTTCATTTCTTTCGCCAACGCTATTTTCCAACCATCATTTTTATCCAATGGAACATAAACAATACCCGAAATATCATTTGGTACTTCAATATTATCTCTCACTAATGCGCATACATTCTTTCTGCCCAATTTAGCAATTAAATATCCATGCTCAAAAACAACGTTTTGGCGTGCCCTGTCCATTTTTTCCTTTTCTCTTTCCTTCGCATAACCAATATCACAAGGTGTATATAAAACAATACCAAATCCTACGTCAGAATATTTTTCAATTTTTTCTATAATAGTCAATCCATCATTAGCCTGCTCATGTAAAATTATTGGTTCAAGATTTAATTTTTCTATAAATCGAGCAACTTCAAGCTTGGCCTCTACATCATGTCCATGAACAATAAAAACTTTCCGCTTATCAAAATGATCTCTCTGTTTTATTTCTTTTATTTCTGAATTTGTACATAAGCTCTTTGCTTCTGTAAATAATTTTACAGTTACATCAGTTGTATATTTATCATACTCTAATATATCTTCGGGACTCACATACATCAAAAGCCCCTCAGGCATTTGAGAATTTTCTAAATCAGCTAATTCTCTTACAGACCTTTCTGTAGTAACAATTTTTAAACGAATAACCTTTTCTTTTTTTATGCTATACCCATCAATAATAAATTCTTCTTCACTCATATATGGAACTAAAATGTCTTTTATAATTTCATCTTTATTGGTTTTGTCAATTTCATAAATTTTTTTCTCTCGTTTGGATTTTCCTAATCCATCAACTGTTTCAACTAAAATTTGATAATACATGTAGTTCCCCCTTATCTCTTTTCTGCAGCATTTTGCAAAAGAAGTTCTTTTAATCATTAAATAACTCGGCAAATATTTCTTATATCAACTAAGGGAATCTATTTTTTTACCTGCAAATCCTCAAAAAGATCTTTTAGATATACTTTCTTTTCCAGCATTTCTCTAAAACTTCCTTTCACAGCCTCAACATCTTCCTTATAAGTCATCCCATACCAACTATCATTGGTTCTCAGAACTTTCACACTGATCTTCCCCTGCCCCAGCAGTTCCCCAATAAAAGACGGGATCAGATACTCTGCCTTCATTGGATTCTCTGGTACCTCCTTCTCAAAGAATTCCTCAAATCCCTTTTCCAGAGTCTCCACAAAATCAGGTGTCAATCCCCACATATTCATGGAAACCAAAGATTCTATATCTAACTTCACGCCATCTGTTTCTGCCCCATCCGCAGTTTTCATAATGTTATGAGTTTCCACAACCTCAGTAAGATTGTTTTCCTCATCCATTTTACAAATTCCACGAGTCACACCGCCATTGTCGGAAAGAGTGTTCTTCAGAACAAAACCAGCCATACAGGAAGTTCCACCATTCACCAGATATTCGTGAACTTTTTTGAAACCTTCTTTGCCGTAATAGTCATCTGCATTAATGACGACAAATGGTGTATCCAAAAGTTCCTTCGCAGCTAATACCGCCTGTCCAGTTCCCCAGGGCTTGGTACGACCTTCCGGAAAATCTCCCGGAATATTATGTATGTCCTGGAAAGCATAGGAAACGCTCACACTATGTTCTGCACAGATTGAGGCAATTCTGTCACCTATGATTTTCTTAAATTCCCCTTCGATATCCTTGCGGATAATAAATACTACTTTGTTAAAACCAGCTTCGATTGCATCATGGATAGAATAGTCCATAATGATCTGTCCCTGTGAATCAACTGGTTCTAATTATTTGATTCCTCCGCCGAAACGGGAACCGATGCCGGCGACCATAATTAAAAGTGTTGTTTGCATGATATGTTCCTTTTCCCTTTAGATTCACTTTTTAGTATTCTGGATCTAATTGACAATATCTTTACCTTAATTGTTTTTATTACTCAATTTTTACCATATCATCAATTTCCGGGATTAATTTTACAGTTAATTTCTTAAAAGCTCTATATGCTTTTAAGTTTTTATTCCACAAGTTGTAATAATTATCATTGACATCAATATCTCTTATTAATTCAAAGTTGTCCGCAATGATAGCATTACAATTGTCCAAAATTGAAAAAACGTTTATTAATCTCGTTACCGATATATTTCTTTCCTCATATAGTTTATTTTTATTGCCTGAAAATACTTTTTCAATCACATTAGAAATCCTAGACAAATTATAAATAGCTTTATTTATATAAAAACAAGTTTCTAAAAAATAAAACTTTTCAACCTCCGATACATCGTTATGTAAAATTCCTCTAATTTTTTGAGTATATGATTCTGCCATAAGAACATAGTAGCAAATATCATTGTCAAATAAATTAATCATATCATCAGTGTTTGGAATATCTTTTCCAGTTCTATGATTTGCTTTATACCTTTTGATGTATTTATAAGCCAGCCAGACCAACGGAATAACAGCAATTATACATGTAAACGTATTTATCCAGACTATATAACACTGAGGAATAAGAGTATTATCTGCACCAATAGATATTACGCTTAATGCAATTTCAATAGTAGCCGTTAATCGAAGTTGATGATCATCACGCGTATTTTTTACAATTTCCTCAATATTTTTCTTCTGTGAAAACGCCTGCCAATCTATTGCATCATATTGTTTCATTCCAATCACCTTTACTTTTCTAGCTCAATACAACCCTATCCCATTTTTCATACTCATACAAAAATCTTTTTATGTAAAATCTATCACGCTCATATTTATCATCATTTATGGAAAAATATAACGCAGCGATTTGATCAGGACACAAAATTTCTGATAACAATTCACCGTTATCCTCTTTCATTAATTCTAAAATTAACAACTCGGCTTGGCAACAAAACTCACTTTTAAGCAAAAGCTTCATTATTTGACGATAGCTTCTATCGAATGACCGCTTTTTAAAGTTCCATTCTTTACTTTTACTGTTTCTTATATTTTTCGGATAAACCATTTTGTTGATAGAAGTTCTTGAAGCCCCCCTCACTTTTTTTGCAATAATTCTTTTTCCCTCTTTATAGGGATTTCTACCACTTCTTCCAAAATGCTCTCCGATAAATTTTATGCATTCACGCATTGCATAATTGTACTTTTCTGATGGATATGATATTTTCACATATGCAGACATGTGACTTCCTCCCCTTTGTAAATTTCTATCAATGCAATATATTCTTTTCGCCACTCAAACTACGTTTCTATTGAATGGTGCATCTGTTTGTGCCTAACGCCCAGTTTCTTTTCTCCAGAAAGTCTTCCACCAAACTCAAAAGTTTATTCTAGGAAAGAATGAATTTCTTCTCCTTTACAATCTCGTAGAATCCAGTCATTTCACATGGTCCCGTTTCTTCGCGGAGCTCAGCATCTTATCTGCGGAACAATTTCACTGGTTGATGCAAGGGGTTGCCATTGATTTTGTCATCCACATATTCCAGCTGGCACTTCTGTCTAATACTGATATTTTTGTGCTGAAAACAAACAGGAAACTTTTTCCTGCTCGCCTCCATGAACTGATTCATGACAGTAAGGTCATACATGTCGATGAGTCACTAGTAAAAGTTATGCTTTTTGTTTTATTTATATTTTATCACCCCATCTAATACAACTATCATTGCATTCGTGATTATTCCGGTGCTCTCTGGTTCTTCCGCAATTATCCGTATCATTCAACTTTTGCATACATTAACTTTGCTGCTAAAAGTGCTTTGTTGCATCTCCCATACATAGTGCGTTTTACCATTCGCATTTTTAATTTACTATTTGTCCCCTCGACAAAACCATTTGAAAGTTCACTGGCAACAGAATTTTCCACAGCTTCTATATCCTTTTCTAATCCATTTGCAAACCGAGATATCTCTTTTAAATCAGAGTTTTTGTACCGTTCTATAAACAAATACAATAAAGGCATACTTTTCTTTTCATATACTTCACGGAATTCTCGAACACAACGCATCAATTCTCTGAGTTTAGGATATTTCTGTAAAATATATGCCTTATGATTTGCACTAAGTTCCACTCCCATCCAAAAATAACGGAATATGCCGTTTCGTGAAAGGTGGTCATATTTTTGTAATGCCTTTTTGTTTTGAATTGCTTCAGGTGAAGAACTTTTGTAAATTGCAACATCAATTTGGAATCGTTCTATGATCTTATTCATATAGTCATATGCTGCAGATTGGCCGCCTTTATATCCTTTTTCAATAACATTGCGATATACATCTTTTCGACTGATGCCAGAAGTTAAAGTTTTGATTACATAATCATAAAACTCATCCATTCTGCTACGAAAATCTTTTTTACAAAGTGCTTCATATTCTCCATTGAGATATTTTGTCACGGTGTTTTTGCTGCAATGTAACACTTTAGAAATTTGGCGTTTACTGTATCCGGCAGAATTATATTCCCTTATCTCAGTGTACAGTTGTACCCTTTTTTGATTATATTCGCTAAGGTTATCCACACTGCATGGCATTTTTTTACTATCGCTTTCAACTAATGATTCTGCAATGCTGTTAGAATCAGATGGGATTCTGATATCAACGGGCAATACAGAATTTGTAGTATTTTTTATGGTCTCTAATAAATTTTGATGAAGATGAAATCTGTCAGCAATCTGCATAGCATCAGGCAATATTTCCTTTATGGCTGCTGAATAAGCACTTGCCCGGTCTCGAGTTACCGTTTTTACATGTTTATTTTTACTTAACCATTCTTTTAATGTTTTACCATCACGTCCATCGAAAATTGTCACTGGTTTATGCGTTGTCTCATCTACAATAATTGTCCCATAAGTATGCCGTTTCTTAAATGCAAAATCATCCACTCCAATGATGCTTCCACATGGAACCTCCGGTTGTTCTACATATCATTTGGTTAACAATCGGATAATGCTGTCACCACTGATTTTCATATTTATAGAACGACAGATACGAGCACTACCTTCACAGCTTGTTTCCAATGCCAAAGTGCATATAAAATCTTCACAACGCTCTGTCATACAGCTGTAATAATTCAAAAATCCATTCACATTCTCAGCAAAAGTTGTAACATTACAGGAAGAATTGTCGCACTGATATTCGTAAGCATTTGCAATTAAATACGTTGTTCTACCCAAAATCGGAAGATCTTGAAGTTTTCTTTTATAAGTACCATATTTATGTTCTGAAACCATTCCACACTTAGGGCATATACAATTTTTCGAATGCAAAGAAACATGGATATAAATTTCTTTTTCGTTTTGAGTTACTTCTTTGATGCCTATTTCTTCCGGGTAAAATTTTTGTAAATCAAGGGTATCTTTCATTTGTTTCAATTCCTTCCATAATAACAAAATTCCTAAAACAATTCTATCATTTTAGCACTTTTGTTTCAATTACATTTACGGATAATTGAGGAAGAACCCTCTTGAAACGGAATATGCAACTATCTTTATGAACAACAAATGAATGGAAAATCTTTCTTGCAAAATAAACAACCATTTTATTTTGCAAAATAATGTGTCAATCCATCCAGAATATCTGATTCTAATTTAATTTCATCCTTGACAGTAACGTAAATTCCCTGACCGCAATATTTTTTCTTGAAATTAATTATTTTTTTGTATTCCTTGCTGTTCAGTGTTGATGGAGAAATCGGCTTATCCAAAAAATACACAAAAACCTGCTTTCCATTGGATATCATAGTTTCAATCTCCTCTTCGGTACCCGAAGCATAGTGCTCTGTTGGCTCACCAAATTTCGTCCAAAAGACAGCAACGGCCAGGTCTGACGTTTCAACAATCTGTTTATTCAAAAGCTCCTGAGCTTTTCCACCAGATTGTGCAAAAGAATCATCCTTCCAATATCTCGTACGTAATACAATATCTTTGTATTCTCCAATAGTACTATTAAAGCGAGAAATTGCACTCTTTATACTATCCACGTACTCTCCCACATCAGATGGGCAAGAAATCAAAACATCATATCTATTTATTGTTTTAGGCATTATTTTCACACTCCCTTCTACTATTTTTACTTAACAGTGCTGCCATTTCCATTGTTTCTCTAAATAATTTTTTCGAATGCTCTGATTTACATGCAAGCTTCCAATTATATTCTCCTGGATAATAATCGGAAATTAACAACCTGAAAAATTGTGTTGGTAGCCAGTCTGCATTACGTATCCACATGTCGTCTTTATTGTATCCATACGCTATATATGGTTTTTTTTCTTTTGCAAATTCATGAACCACTTCATAATTCATTTTAAATTTCGGAGTATCCAGAAGTTTGTGCTTGTCTATATATGCATCGACGTCAATATCTTTATCTAATGGAATTGCATGCAAATGTGCATGATCAATACAGCCACCTGCAGTATGGCTTATCACTGCACCATGCTCAAAAAACAAAATCTTTTCCTGACAATAAACCTTTTCTACTAAAATTTCTTTCGCCTTTTGGAGCGACAGAAATATTTCCTCACTTCCATTGCCAAAACTATTTATATGCATCTTGGAAACTATGAGAAAATGTCCTTTTAAAACTGGCGAAACATCTGGAGTTATAAATACATTTTCATCTTCATAAACTCCCCAGTCAGTTCCACTCAAACCAATTTTTTTATTCATAAGAAATTTTCCGTCACCACAAAAAAAACAATCACAACACATGTTTTCTGCCCTCCAAAATGTACTTCATTTTAATTTTTTCTTTACACCAGTACTTGCTCATGAGAAATTTTATTTATAACATTCATATCATTATCGCTGTCCCAATCGATAATTGTAAATTTCCCTTCCTTTGTATATGAAAATTCAATACATAATGACAAGCAGCCACATTCATTTACAAACTCTCCCAAATTAATAATCCTACTCTGATAATTGCTTAATATATTTAATAACATATCTATCATTTCCTTGATCTCCGTTTTGGACTTATCTGCCTGAATCATATCAATAACTCTAAAGTTCTTTCCCCATCCAGCAATTTCCACTGCTGCAAACGCACAATCCAAATTCGGATATCGTTCTATCATTCTGGCAGAATCTCCCCACACAATTTCCATTCTTCTTACTACTATTCTCGGAAATAATTCATCCAAAGAAAACTGCATTCTTCCATATACTTTTTCTCTATCCAATACATTTTTGCAATACCAGATTTCTATAACTTGCTTTTCTTTTATATTTTTCAATTTATCTCTGCATAAGGCAATATCTTCACGACTCCTAATCATAAAATTAGGAAGTTTATAAACAGATTTTCTGTATACAAGTTTAATAATATATACAACCATCTCAGCAGAAGTACTTAATTCTTTCTCTATTTTTTTTAGGCATTCCTCATAGTCAGATATATGATATCGATGTATTGTTGCATTTAGCTCCTCATCATCACGTAAATTCCAAATAGTGAGTATCTTATGTTTTATCCATTTTGGCGGTATAAAATTGTCCCTCTGGCTTAATGTGCCCATTTATTATTCCCCTTTTAAAATTTCATTTACATACTCTCTTCCTGTATAAAACCAACCTGATTTAATATCCTCTATAATTGAATTCATCTGTAAAACCGATTCATTCATAAAGTCAAATCGCAAAGAATCTCCTACCACACGAGTCGTATCCGCAGAAAACGTCTTTTTACTGTACAATACAGTTTCGGTTTGAAATTTATTAATTTTAACATAAAATTCGGCTTCTCCATTTAATTCCAGATTTCCATATTTCTCATCCTTACATCTTCCACAATTATCACATTCATTGCTATGTGAAAGCAGGCAATATTTCATATGCATTAACTCTGAATGCCCAAAGACAATCTGCTGCATAGGGAGACTTGTATGTTCTTTTAGCTCAGCACATCCATCAAACGGCAATTCTAATGAATAAGTTCCCATTCTAACTCCCATTTTCATTAAGCTGTCAGCAGTAAAATGATTATATATATGCAGATCATTCCCAGATATATACTCCAAACATTTTCCCACATATCTTCCTATCAGCATAAGATCGCTTACATTTGACAGAACAATGCCTTTTATGGCATAATTCTTCACAATAGCATCCACTTTATCATATACCGTTTCGCAATTTCTTTCGTAAATCATTGGTGGCATATAAATACAGACACGATACTTCCTGCACAATTCATGAAGCATGCTTTTTAATTCATCCAACAAAAAGCTTTCATATTTTATGTATACCCAGTCAATATCCTTCCGCAGCAAAGAATACTCTTTATCAGGCGAAATGTTTTGCAAGAAAACAGCTATTTTTTTATTTTGTGGTGATCCAATAACTTTTTTACTGTCACTTTTTTCAGCTTTTTCTGGCAAAACATCAACATTTGTATCCATGATTAGATTCCTATCTGCTTCTGGCAACAAATTTCCACTTGTCAATCCCCTTGGACTTACAGCCCATAAGCGGCTATTGTAAATTTTTTTCTTATTTTCACTTTCTCTTTTTTCAAAAATATCATCGATGGCATGTCGGTAAACATTTACTATTTCACCAATATAATTACTATTTCGGAGTCTTCCTTGAATCTTAAGACAATCAATTTCTCCTTCCATGAGATGCTTCAATCCATATAGCCCTTCTAAATCACGTGGTCTTAACAGGCTTCCTCTTTCTAAGACTTTCTTCCCTGCTTTAAGTTCATATCCTTTCCAACAGGTCATCAAACACCGTCCTCTGTTTGCAGATGAGCCAAAGCAATAAGACGAGGAAAAACATTGTCCCGAATAGGCAATACATAGTCCGCCATGAATAAACACTTCAATTTCCATTTGGCTCATGTCATTACTTTCAAGACATATTTGCTTAATTGCATTAGCCTCCTGGTAGTTTAATTCGCGCGCCAGAACCACTCTTTGAAATCCCATATCATGTAATACCTTAACACCATAATGATTTGATACAGACATTTGTGTACTGGCATGCAGACCAGCATAGGAAATATTTTTTCGAATCTCCGACGCTAATCCAATATCCTGAACCAAGATTCCATCAACATGATCTTTTACCGCCTGTGTTGCCATTTGCAGCGCTAAATGCATTTCATCTTCTCTAATCAACGTATTTAATGTAAGATATACTTTCACATTATTTTCGTGTGCATATTTAATATTCTCACGAAATTCTGATTCATTAAAATTTTTACCAAACATGCGGGCATTAAACTGTTGATAGCCCATATAAACACTATCCGCTCCATTTTCAATAACCGCCTGCTGACACTCTCTATCCTTAACTGGTGCTAAAAGTTCCACTTTCTTTATCATCTTAATTCACTCCCTGTCCTGTAGCCAGTTTCTGCCTTTTTTGATACTACCAGCCAGATCGTTTTTAATCATCTGATATGGAATCTTATCCATTATTTTTTCACTACGTACTATATTTTTCTCTAATTTATCCTTTTCTCCTAGTTCGATATATGCATTGCATATACGCGATAAAGTATCTCCTTGTCCTTGAATGTAATGTGCACATTCATAAAATTCCAGTGCTTCTTCATACTTTTTTACAGCCTTACAAATATTGCCTGATTTCTCCATAATAACACCTTGTCTTTTCAAAGTGTGGGCGATTCCCCGATAGTCACCTAATTCACTGTACATAGAATTAGCATCTTCCAAATATTTTTTAGCTTTCTCATATGATTTATATTCTTCGGTTAATATAATTGCCTGATCTTTTTTCGCTTCGGCAATTCCCCGAGTATACTGCTCATCCTTTGATAATTTTTCAGACTTTTCGAGCCAGCCTAAAGCTTTCTCTGCATCATGAAAACTCCAAAATTTATTTTTACCTATCACATTCATAACCTGCGCGAGCCATACATTTTCCCTACACTTTTCAAAACAAACAAGTGCCTCTTTATAATAGCCTTCTGCTATGTTTGGCTCTTCTTTTCTACCAAGTCTGCAAATATCACCTTTGCATTTAATTATCATTCCTTTTGTGACTAATGAAAATTTATCAAGAGGCAGGTTTTTAAGAAATTCAAATGCGCTGTCTGAAAGTGATTCGTAATAATCTTGCATAGCATTAATGCATTTCTCTGCGGCTTCGATCTGCCCATCCTGAATAAGAAACTCCGTGATCATCATAAAGCTACGCATGCATTCAAACACAACACCTCTGATGGAGTTGCTTAATCTAGCATCGTGTGTATGTTCACAAGAATCGGCTTGCATTGCAACGTATCCGATTAATTTAGCCCACAATGCATAACATTCCCTTTTTTCCTTTTTTCCAGCCAGACGCTCCCATTGTGCCTTCACCGGCATCAACATATGTAAACTCTTTCCATTTACAGAAAATTGAACAAGGCTTCTGCTAGAAAGCGCTCTTAGAGCGTCATCCCATGAAATTTCCGGAGATATATGTTTTAAAGCATTAATAAAGTAAGTGGAAAAATTCGCACTTAATCCTGCAATCAATCCCCATAGCGTTACTGCACCTGGCGTCATTACAATTGCATCATATGACATTTTTAATGCAATTTTCATTGATTGATGTCTCTTGGATTCCGTTTGATCACAGACTTCACTCCATTTATTTTTAATCCGTTCTAATGTATCATTTGGATCCTCTATTAAAGAAGCCGTCAATACCATTGTCAACGGATGATTTTCCATTTTCTTAAGAAGAGTTTCAAATGCAGATATTTCGACTTTAGACATCTGATTTATATACTTTCCCCTTCTTTCTAATAATTCTGTAAACAAATATTTTCCATCTTCTGGATTCAAAATATCCACAGAAAAATCATACCAGCCTGTTGGGGCTTTCATCTGACTTGAAACCAAAACCTTATACCCATTACACACAAGTGTATTAACAAATTCACAAACACATCGAAACTCTTCACTGCCTATAGTTTTAACTTGAAAATCTTCCCAGTTGTCGAAAAAGAATGCATCATAATGTTTCTTTGTGCTATGTATCTGCTCCAGAAGATTATCCAAACCCATAAATGCTTCTTTGATTCGTAATGCAGCACACATAGCATGTATGAAATCAGCTTTCGACATACAGTTTTCTAAATTTACAAATGGCATTGAAAATTTGTAAGCACCTTTATTATGCAATTGATAATAATAGCTGCAAAGCGTAGTCTTTCCCACACCAGCTACGCCTCTTATAACAACAGGCCGATTATTCTCCAAAAGCTTTTCAAGCTTTTTTATCTTATTTTCGCGTCCAACACAACCATATGGAAGAAAATACAATCCTTTCTGTGAAAATAAAAGCTCATCATTTATACTATCACAAGTAGGAATACTCTTCTGATTCTTATCAAAGTTTGAAAAAAACAACTGCAGGTCAGTTAAAACCCGATCTTCCAAGTCATGTTCGTCCCTTACTTTAAAAGAAATCCCGATATTTTCACGATAGCGATTCTGAAGTGACTTTATGCTTTCCAAATCCCTAAAATTTACCTCTGACATAGATACTTCTCTCTCAAGAAAATATGTAAAAATCTGCTTATCTAATTTCAAGGCCAGTTCAATTACCTCAGTCGTACTCAAATATGGTACCGCTGCTAAAGAATCATCTGACTTCCAGAAAATAGCTGTAACCAAATCAATTTTCTCTGAGATCTGATTTCGAATCAACGTATCGCTTTTCCCACCTGACTCAGCATAAATTAATCCTTTAAGTTCCTGTCCTATAATAATAATTCTTTTTTCTTTTCCCACTCCCGTATTAAAACGTTCAATTGCACGCTTTATACATACAAAATATTTTTCTGTGTCAGCAGGGCCTACGATTAGTAAATCATACGTTTTGGCATCTTGGGGCATAGTTCATCTCCTAGCTTTTTGTGTATTGTGCTTTATTAAATGTAAGTGCCTCATAACATAGTGTAATGCAAAATAGCAACATCTCTGCTATAATGCCTACATCATTGTTTGAGACACTTTTTCTTTTTCGCTTCATTCTGCACTGTTCTGGCAGCTTCTTTGACCAGGGAAGAGGCTGATCAATGACGGATGAATCTTCCAGATGATGATTATTGGGCATTTCTGCGAGCAGGTGTTTCAGATACTCATAGACATCCAGATCATCTCAGCATCAGTAATTCTTCATGCTCTGTCTTACCATTTTTCTCATGTTTTGATGAGAACATTATACCATTTTTTATGGCTTTTTTCTATCATTTCAAGGCACTTTTTTCGCTGAAAAAGTGCCGATTTATAGGCTTTTCCGGCACTTTTCAAGGCATTATCACGGCTGTCAGAAGCAGCTGTTTTCATAATTGATTTTTACCTGGTGATAGGCTTTTTTCTGTTCAATTTCCAGTCCCTGAAGGAGCCACTCAACCTGCTGAAAAGAGATTTCTTTCACTTCATCCGGTGTCCTTGACCACTGAAATTTCATATCATCCAGTAACTTTTGGTTGCAGGATAAAGCCATTCTGATCATACCTCAGAACTTTTATGGAATCTCTTTTTCTGTTGCAAAAAATAAACACATAGTCACCATTGTACGGATCCAGTTTAAAACTTAACGTAACGACTGCAACCAGCCCCGGGATATAAAGTTTCATCCCCTGAAAATAAATCATCAGCCGATTGTCTGGCGTATTCGTCCTGTTCCGTGAATAAGAAATGTTCGCAGAGAATGAAGAACTTCACCAAATGTTGTAACAGTTTCCTGATTTGCTCTAGCCATAGAAGTTTCTCCTAATATATGATGATTTACAATATATCAGGAATATCGAGACAAGTCACTACGCCATGTTTTGATGCACTTACAATTTTGTTTAGATGGAACTTTGTCTGGAAGTTACACCCTCTTTAGCAGTAATTTTTGATATGATACTTTTCATCCCATCACCACTTTACAATTCTTCTTATAGCAGGCATCCCATACTTAATAATATTCCGCATGTCATCTACTTTCAGTTTGGCTATGTAATTTCTATCTTCAATCTGCTGCCTGTTCACATGCAATAGTCACCTCGTTACGATTTATAATTTACTCTGCGCTTGTTCATCTATTTTTAATGTTCTTTACAAAACTTCTTTTATTATGCGTTGCTCCACTTCTGCCACCTGTCAGCATTTCACTTACTTTTACAGGGCATTGTTCAATGATTTTGTTTATAAGTATCGCCGTTCCTAATACAATAAAAAGAAAAATCAAAAGGCATCCTATGAAATAAGTTCTATTAATAATAGCGTTACTCAATCCTATATTGTTCATAAATGCAAGCAATACAATTACGATACCTTCATGTAAAACATATATCAGGAATGTCGAGTGGCACAAGATAGGCGCCAGTTTGAAATTTATATTTGGAAAACCGAACCATACACATACAGTACAAATATACAATAGAAGCACCGTTACAAAGCAGTCCTCCAAATATATTGCTAATCCCCACGAAACAATAGCAACAATCATAATGGCTATATATGGCAATTTCAATATTTTTTTTGTTTTTGCATTTTTTCCGCAATAAGCCCCAAACAAAAATGCTGGAATCATTCTAATTGTGCGCTCAAACCAATAATCATACACAAAAGAAACACTGCCAGAGATATAAAATTGATGAAACAATGAGGCACAGATAGAAATTAGTAGAACCCAAAACAATAATCCTTTCGAATTGCTATTCCTTATACAATCAATATGGTATGAAAGTCCAAAGAAAATATACAACACAAAGATATACCATAGCGGTCCATCAAACGGTTCTAATGTGTATCCCAGCACAACTGTAGATAAATTTGGAATTCCATTTTGAAGTATATACAACAGAATATATAGTGTATTCCATACAACGAATGGAAGGCACAGTGTTTTTATACGTTTTTTCATTTTAAACACAAAACAGTGCTCTGATGAAAAAAAGAAATATGCCGATGTCGCAAAGAAATAGTTTAATGCAATTGGGCCTAAAGTTTCAATAAACTTTCTATCGTACCCCCCCATACCAGCCATAACCAGCAAATGAGGAGCAGTATGATAAACGATTATACATATAGTCATCCAGAAAGTAAAAAAAGTAAATTTTTCAGATTTAATTTTTGACATTTTCCCCATTGTATTACCTCTATTTGTTTTACTCGTTGCTTAGTTTATCTTTAATAATTTTAACAAATTCACGTTTTTCATTCTTATCAAATGTAATAAAAAAGAGAGTAAAATATCCAAGAGCTGCCACAATCATAATACTTATAAAAAAATGCTTCCAATTATTTAACACTAAAAAAAACTTTATTGCGCCAAAAAGGGTACTTGTCACTGCGAGAGAAATCCATGATTTTAGTTCGCTCTTCCAAAATAGCCAAATCGGTTTCTTCAAAAGTTTAGCTGCACAACCGGGCACTATCACACCATGGGTAAATCCTAACACTATTGTACTTGTTCCAGCAATTGCATAAACGCCTAACTCTGTAAATTTCAAAAGTATTAAAGTAACACTCATACTAATCAAACTTGCCATAAACAGAATAACAGAGTACACCTTAACACGATCAATTGCGATAAATACAGAATGAATGCTGTACATATACGTACTAATAATAATATCAAGTAACACGAGTATCATTAGCACATATATCTCAGTATACTGGCTTTCCGTATACTCTGTTGCTCTTAACCATAATTTTAAAAAATCTTTTCCATACGCAATAATTCCTGCATACGGTACTGTAAAAAAAATAGTGAGGATTTTGAGTTGTTCAGTTGCCTCATCAATCAGGCTATTATTTCCATCTGTTGCGAAAACCTTCGTTAATGCTGAAGAGAAGATATTTGAGAATACTCCCAGAGCATTACTTAATGCTAGCGGTATTTGTTTGGCAAGTGACAAACGTCCCATCATTACGCTACTTATAAACCAATTGCTAAATAACAAGTCAAGTCCATTCAGCAAAAGATTACTAATATTTGAAATTAAAACCCAAAAGCCTGATTTTAGAAGTGTCATCAACTTTTCAAAATTAAACAATCTTTTCTCAATACCGAAGTCTTTAAACAATTTCTTGGTCACAAAATAATTTCCAACAAATGTCACTATTCCCGCTATAAGCGTTGCCATACTCAAATAATATACCTTCGGGGGTAAAATAGAAAAAAGAGCAAATACCAAAACACTTTTAACTATATTTGAAACTATCTGAACCAAAGAACTGTACTGCATCTGGTTTGTTGAAAAAGCAGCCGCAGTATACACTGTTCCAATTAGTGACGCTCCCATATTAAGAAAGCTCAACAGAAATGTTAGCTTTACTTGTAAAACAAGTTCTGGTGATATACTTATTATCAGTTCTATTTTCCCGATAAACAGAATTGATAACACCACTATTATCCCGTATAAAAAACAATTAGCAATAAAAACCGAGCAAAAATACGATTTAGCTTCCTCGATACGATTTGAATTGTAGGAAACCGAAATATAGCGGCAAGCCATAGAATTAATAGCAATAGCAACTAAACTAGCATAAGACACAAAATTATTTGCAAGATTTATAAAACCATATGCTTCTTCTCCAAGTTTTCCCACCACAAAAGGAGATAGCCAGAAACTAATAAACATTTGGACTCCTAATGTAATAAGGGCGGCAAATATATTAACTAGCGTTGCTTTTTTATTCTGCATCTTTAACTTCCCCAAGTTTACTACACTTTATGCAATCGATAAAATAGAGAACATGTTCCTTAAGTATCAGTTCTCGTTTGATTTTTCCCACAAAAGTTCTCAACGATGATGACTGTTTCTTATACTGACCCTTAAAAGTATTTACATCAAACTTTGCCTCCTTATTGACTGCTGAAATTTTTTTCGCATAGGTCACATTCATACCGCAAGGATAGCAATATTGCGGTGGTAAAATTCGAATATTTTTCTTGCCGATAATGTATCTATTGAGTTGTGATTCATCATGCCACTTTGCTATGATATTTCTTTTGAGATCCTCTTCTATATTTTTCTTTAATGTTTTTGACATCTTAATAAAAGCATTACTCGTTCCGCAAAACATTGCTCCAATAACATAATATGATCCACAGTTCCACGGAATGTACGCTGTTGATTTCTTATTTCGATCATAAGGAAAATCTATCTTTTTTTTACCAGCATATCCAGGATGAATAGTAACCGCTAATGTCTCGTTTAATTTTTCTCTTGGTAAAAATTCTTCAGGTGTAATTACGGCATCACACACCATATTAGAATTGGAAAACATCAAGTAATCGCACTTTTTCAATTCCTCTTCCACTTTTAAGAAAGTGGAAAAACGAAGCAATGTAATCAATGGCCACGGCTGTGGCTCTATTTTGATTTTTTTGACATCGGGATCGTCTTGTCCATAAATTTCTTCTGCATCTGAAAACACAAAATAGCGTTTTTCAAAGTCAACTAAGAATTTTTCCTGAAAAGACTTATAAAAATCTTTCCAAAAAAGTACATAAGGTCCAGTACATATATATAAAATTCCTATACTCTTTTTCATGCTCATCTTCCTTTAAACCTCAATTAAATGCCAATTATTTTCATACAAATCAATTGGCATATCTACTGCCATCCATTTCGAAGGTGCAACTACAATTTTATTCGGATTCTGTGACATGTACTGTGCCCACCATCCAAATGTTGTATTACCAATAATAAAGTGTTTGCATTCACTCATAACAGCAAGGGAAACATAAACCGGAACATTCTTGTCCTGAACAACATAATCATACTTAGTTGCATCAATTAAGTTCCTTAGCACGTATTCAACATTATCTGAGCAAATAAAAAACAATGGATTTTCTACCGTTCTCGTTATATATTCTATTGCACTCTCCCAGTACTCCATAGAGCAAACATCATACATCGAACTTCCGACGTTATGCTCTACTTTCACACTGATGCATACACTATTACGATTTTGTATTTTTTCCAATCCAGGATAAGTGAAAAATTCAGAAAATTGCCGACCGCTGAAGAGTTTCAACAAATCGTCCTTTATATCGTCAAAATACAACTGTGATTGAAAATAACCTTCAAGGTATATCGGTGCATTACAATTCAATTTCGGTTCAATATACCCATTCTCACAAAAAAACATTCCATTATCATTGAAGAGTTTATTTAGTCTTTTCTCTGTTTCAAACTTATTAATATAATTCTTGTTTCTCGTAAAAAATCGATAAATTTTTCTAAGTAGATATTGTTTTGTAAAATTCTTCTTTCCCAGCAGAATACTCTCATGAATATATTTAACATTTGGAAGATCATAATTCTCCAACGAATTAACCCAACCACATCTTAAAATATCAGAATCATCCATTACTATTGTAATCTTCCTCGGCAAAGATAACTGAATTTTTCTCGCAAGTGCATACTGAAATAACTGATTTCCTATTCTTCCCTGCAGAGGTAGATAAATATTACCTTTTTTCATCTTCACCATAATATCGTTCCCACCTTTTTGTATAAAAATTATATTGTTTTATTATTCGTGCCGGATTACCAACTGCAATTGAATAACTCGGAATAGATTTTGTAACAATTGAGCCTGCACCAATAATACACTTTTCACCAATTGTGACGCCAGATAATATACTCACTTTTTCTCCTATCCAACATCCATTTCCAATTTTAACATCCTGTGCGCTTAATTTTTGGTCCATATATGGTGTAGTTGATTCCGGATTAATACCATGATTCTCATTCGTCACAAGAACGTTCGATGCAAAAAGCACATTATCGCCTATCTCAATATTTGCTTCGACTGATGCTAATGCGGAAAAGCAAAAACCAATATAACAATTATTTCCAATTGTTATATTGGCTTTGCTGCCACTTCCATAAACAGCCAGCCTTACATTACTTAAAATAGTTGTATTATCACCTATCTTTATATTGCTACATCCAGACAGTTGAAGAAATGGTTTTGTAATCGTTGAATTTTTTCCAAAATCACAAAATTCCGACTTTTTCTTCACTCCTATTTCTTTTCTCAATATAACAACGCATTTAAAATAATGCCATATCCGTTGCAAGGTTTTGTATATCACTTATTCGCCTTCCTATTCATTATGCTTTTTATCTTTGAGTCATCGCCCCATACCGCTTTACTGTCATATGGACGATCTGGAAATTTTCCATAATCAAGCTTAATTTTGAAACCGTTTTCGCGAATGAAACGTTCAACCCTATCAGAAAGTTTTTCAGGTCTTCCGTGACAAATGTTTATAATCCCATTAATTTCATTTTGTTCAACTGTTGCAGCAACTTGTCGCGCAAATTCATCATAATCAATAAAGTCCCATTGATTCTGGCCCGTTGTAAATGGGAATAGTGCTTTTCCATCTTTTTCTGCCGCTGCAATTTTAGAGAATATTGAGCATCCACAATCTGTATTGCCTACAATGTAATATCCTCGTAGCCATTGAAATATAACATTTTTATTCTTACAGACTAACTTCGTCAAATTTCTTAGCGCATCCTTTGATATACCATATAAACTTTCCGGATGCGTTGGAGTGTCTTCTTTTATACTCCCCTCAAAAAATCCCACCTCATGCATAGAGCCAATGACTGCAATTTGCTTTACACCAGACTCCGTCATCTTTTTTATAAACTCAAAGTGTTTTGGCAAATCTTCTATATGCGAAGGGTCATTGTGAACAAATCCATTTCTCCATGCCATATGTAAAAGGAGTTCTGGTTTGCCTAATTCTTCAAAAGGATTATCATACAAAAAAATATCTCCTACCTTAACCGTAGCACGGCAATCAATGAGATTGGATGCAGAATGACACGCTGCAATAACGTCATTACCATCATCACAAAGTTGCTTAACTACTCCTGTACCCAAATAACCACTTGCACCCGTAACTGCAATTTTCATAAGCAATTCTCCTATACTGAATTTCAATTTACATGTGCTCTCTTATTAATAATGTCATTTTTTCTACTATATCTTTCCAAAGAAATTGATTTCCTGTAATTTTTACAATTCCTTTTATTTTTTTAATTCCTGTTTCATTTTTTATTATTTGTTTTGAATTTTTGTAGTGTGAAAACTGCTCAAGCTGCCTATGGAATATTTCAGAATCAAGAAACTCTGTAATAGACTCTTCCGTAAGCGAATCAATCCGTTTCATATTTTTAGAAAGGTAATCTCTTAAGAGAAATTGTTCCACCTCATGTGATTTTGATACGCCACTCTGACGTATTCTATAACTCAGTTCCACTTTCGGGATATTCCCAGCTTTATATCCATAAGCTATTGCTCGAAGGATAAAATCATAATCTTCACACCGAGGAACATTCCGATAGCCTTTTAGTGTTTGATAGACTTTTGACTTCGCCAACCACGTAGGGTGTGCTAGACAACTTCCCCAGCGTATAAACAGCTTGACATGAGAAGCTGTAATTGGAAATCTCATTTTATCTTTTTGAACATCACCGCTTTCATCTATTGTTTCAATGAATGATCCTACAATATCTAAATTATTTTGCTGCATATATTGAAGTTCATCCTTCAAACGATTTTTCCTACTAATATCGTCAGCATCCATTCGTGCAATAAACTTTCCTGTTGCTTTACTAATTGCTCTATTTAAACTTTGAACCAAGCCTATATTTTCCTTGTTCTCTATAAATTTTATTCTTTGATCATTTGCCGCTTGGACTGCCATCTTTATATTTTTGTTTTCCGGATTATCGCTAACAATTATGAACTCAATATTCTGGTACGTTTGATTTATAATGGAATCAATACTTTTATTCAATTCATCGAATGACTCATTATAAGCACTCATAATCACTGAAATTTTAGGTGTCTTGTCCATTTCTGTTCTCCGCTTACCTTTTTCAACCTCTTTGCCAGGAATTCCGACAATAGTAGCATTTTCTGTTAGGCAACTTTTTACAACAACTGCACCTGCACCAATTTTAACTCCATTGGCGATTTGAATAGCACCTAGTATTTTTGCGCCTGTTCCAATATCAACGTTATCACCAATAATAGGACATCCTTCGGTTTTGCCATTATTTCCGATGCAGTTATCCCCATGCAACATACAATTTTTCCCAATTTTAGATTCCGCATTTACAATAATATTACCGTAATGCCAAATATGTAATCCTTCGCCAAAAACCCCCGCTGGTATATAAATTCCTAATTTTGCGCCCAATTTATTCTTGCTCAATCGGCAAATGAATCTTGAAAAAATATTACTTGCCTTTTCTTCTGTACGCAGTTTTTTTTGAAAACAATACAGATACCATTCATGTTCTTTAAGCAACGCATATTTAAAAAATTTCTTATTATCTTCGAAATATATTCTTCTTGTGTTCTCCATTGCTTACTCGATTCTCTTCTTTTTATTCTGAAGCCATGTCAGTAAATATACAGCATAAATCCACCTACGTTCCATTGCAAAGTTGTAAACATATTGTGACTTGCTAAAAGAATTTTTAGGATAACTTCTTATTAGCGTTTGAACATCCGTCCTTGAACAAAGTTTTCTGATATTTTGACTTGCTGTTCTAAATCCGTTTTTATCCGCATAAAACACTTCAAGTTTAATGCAAGTACGAATATGCCCAATAAAATTCGTATCCAACCGATATTGAGCCTCTTTCGTCAATCCTAATTCCTGTATTTTTACACCCATATAATGATACAATTCCATAACAAGTTCCAATTTATTTGGCTTGTATGTATGCGTTAAAGAGCCCTCATTAAAACAATAATAATAAACAGGTTTATGGAGAACATATACTTTTTCGCACAAGGGATATGCCTCCACGCTAAACGCCAAATCTTCCCAAATAAGTTTTCTTTCAGAAGGGAACTTCAAGTTGTTTTCGGCAAACAGCTTTTTGTTAAACAATTTTGCAGTCGCTGTATAAGAAAGTGCATCTTTTTTCTCAGCATAATTTCCCATCATACAGTTAATTATCACACTTTTTATGTCAGCACCCGTATACAGACGTTCCGCCACTGCAACTTTCATTTCTTCATCTTTATAAAACATATTTGCGATTACTACATCTGCATCCGTTGCCTCTGCTTTTCCCAGCATAGCTTCAACCGCATCGGATGTTAAATAGTCATCTGAATCAACAAATGTAATATACTTTCCTGTGGCTCTTTCAATGCCATAGTTCCGTGTCAGGCCAAGCCCTTCATTTTCTTTATGAAGCGCTCTAATTCTGGAGTCTTTTAATTCATATTCCTTGCAGATTGAAAGTGAGCTATCTTTTGAGCCATCATCCACCAGGAGAATTTCGAGATTTGGGTAGCTTTGTCCAATAAGTGAATCCACACATCTTTTCAGATACTTTTCTACATTATACACAGGAACAACAATTGACACTTTCTGCTCCATCCTTTCTTCCCCTTTCCTCAATACCAATTTAATAGAATCCCCAGTTTCAAAGCAAGTGTTCCGCTAAACGTCAGCCTTTTAAAAGTCGGATCAAATAAAAGCGACACTTTATCATAGAACACTGTTTTGTAATCGCTTGCTTTTTTCAGGAAATCCATTTCCCCCGGTTGCAGAAGATCACTGTAATACTCTAGCATTGCTGTACTGATATTGGGGTACGACTTCTTTTGTAATGTCTTTTTCAGCCTATATTGAGTCGCTGTTCCTTTTGTTCCTTCTCCTGTAACACTAGTATCATACCGAATCCAATAGTAAAGCTCTTCATCTACATAATATACTTTACCAAACCAATGACATAATGTTCCAACCCACATATCATGTGGCAAATCGTCCACTTCTGGCCACACTCTGCAAACCAGCATTTTTGCACTCTTATTGATAACCGTTGCTGCACCGTAATTATATGTTTTAATTAACGTAAGTTTTTTTGTCAACTGTTCAGGTTTCAAAACTTTTACCTGTTCATCCAAGCGATTCAGTTGAACATCACTCCGCTGCATTTTACAATATGCCAGCTGTGGGACTTCATCTGCGTCCTGCATCGCATCAATGCACCGAATCAGCTTATTCGGTTTCCAAACATCATCCTGGTCTGCAAATGCATAGTAATCTGCATTGCCGCACATCGAAAGACCAACCCAAAAACTTTTTGCAAATCCGACATTTTCTCCCTTGATAATTTCAATTTTGTTTTGTGGATGGTTTTTCGCATATTCTCGCACAACTTTTACCGTATTATCTTTACTGCAATCATCTCGCACTAAGACTTGAATATCTACACCACTCTGCTCAAAAATTGAATTCAGCTGCCGCTCAATATACTTTGCGCCATTATATGTAGAAATTACAACTATTACTGTTTTCATATTTTTTCCATCTTTCCTTTATATACTCTGTCAACTTTCTCTCCCACATTTTTAATGATACTATTAGCTCTAAAATCATTAAATGCCCAAAGAATAAACGGAAAGAACGAGTAATCCACCAAGTCATTATCAACAAAATTTGCTATAAAAACTGCTATTAATGCTCCTAATACACATGCATTTCCTTTATTCTTTTTAGCTAAACAATAGGCAATAAAAAAATAAATAAGTAAAATTAAGATTCCATATCTTAATAATACATACAAATATCCATTATCCAAGACAATCGAACTCATATTTTTTCCATCAACATAAGTAATGTTGTCATTCACGAACGATTCATTACTCATAATGTTTATAAGGTGAAGACCAATTCTTCTCATTTTAAATATCGCCAGTCTAAATCTTCCTGAAAAGAAATCGTCAATTGTGTTCCAAATTCCGCCTTTTAGTAGTAAAAACATCATTGAAAATGAAAAGCTCGACATACAAGGTATACTTAAAATTGTAGTTCGATACAATATTTTATATTCATCTTTCTTCATTTTTTTTGCAAAAATAACAAATAAAGATAATGCCAATGACAGAATTAACGCATTTCTCGAATGACAGAAAGTATTTACAACTCCTGCAAGAAGCATAAAAAAAGCTATTACATTATCTCGTATTCTTTCTTTTGCAATACAGATATAATACACTTCTAAATAAAGAATCAGCAATGGCAAAACATTGCTATGGTAGAATCCCAATGAATGTCTGTTATAGTTAATTTGCTCTACCGTATTGCGAGATGTTAAAATGTCTGGCAATACTCCAAACATGCAAAGAATCAAAACACTGCTTATACCGATTACAATTATTTTTGAACTCGTTTTATAAACTCTTTCTATATCAACCTTTTTTGAATTATAAATAAGTAAGATTAAAATGCTCCAATATAAATCTCCGGTTTTCACACCATACAGCAATGTCACCATTAAAACAGCAAACATTCGGAAAAAATCTTTCTTTTTCAATCTCAGATTAATACAGGAAATAAAAATCAATGTATATGAGCCTATGCGCAAATATCTTGCCAATATATCCATACTACCGATATTATAGACATCGCCAATAAACAATGATACATACAGTATAATGTAGGACAAATAAAATAAAATTTCATCCTTTTTAAATTTTGTTATCACTTTTCTCCCCCATGATTCAACATCTGCGCAATGCAAAGCAAACTAAAGTTAATTGACCTAAGCTTTATACCATAAATCACACTCCACCCAAGAATCCTAATACATCCACTAATCCTACCCCCAAAACCATTGAGGCTAGAATAATACATTGTATCTTTTATTCTTATACGAAACCGATTCCAATATTTTTGAACATCCTTATTACCACTGCGCTGAAAAAAGTTCTGATATATTTTTACCGGAAGTGTGCAAAACTTCAATTTTTTTTTCCGAAAATCATCAAACAATTTTGTGTCAACACAATCCATAAACAGGCCTTCATCATAAGTATATCCTTTGTATGCTTTTAATCTTACAGCAAGGCAACTATTAATTGCATTGAATTTATTCTGTGGAATTTTTTGTTCTGGGAATTTAATATACTTTCCTTTCAGCCATCCTGATTTATTTGGCGAATAGATCACACCATTTTGCCCATATATCACCGGGGCAAAAACATCATATCTTTTATCCGCTACTTTACTTTTTAAGCAATCAAAATATTCCTGTTCTACAGGCGTATCATCATCAAACCAAATTACAATATCATCTTCGGACTTATTATCCAAGATAGAAAGTGCGTAATTATAAGCCTTTGATAGTCCTACATTTTCTCCCATACTATAGTAGGTCAGCAAATCAATTGGAAAGTATCCTCTATTTTCCACTACATAATCATCTGTGCTATTATCTAAAACAATAATGTGAAGATTTTCTTTTTGTAGTCGTATTAAATGTGAAATTGTAATTGAATCTTGTATTTTTTTGTTGTACAAAACGACAACTGCATAATATTCGTTCATCATCTCCGCCTTGTTTAGTTCTCATTGCTTTTAAGAAATACATTCTCATACTGTCTGCAGATCTTATCCCACGTGTACTCTTTCGCCACACGTTTTTTTGCTATCTGCCCCATCTCTGCAATTTCATCTGCATTCATTTGGTCTGCCTTATCAATCAACTTTGCAAGACTACCCGGTTTATGGCTCCAATACAAAGCGCAATCCTCTGCCACTTCTTTGTTGAACCCAACATCAACCAGTAAGTTCAAATCGGTACTTCCAAGGGCTTCAATCAGCGAGGGGTTTGTACCACCAACCGTGTGACCATGGAAATAAGCATAGGCATTCTCTCGAATCTTCTTCAGTAACTCTTGCTCGTAAACAGTGCCAACAAACTTAATTCTCTTATCGCTCTTGAAATGAAGTTTTTCTTCTAGCTCATCCAAGAACTTGTCATTCACATTCGTAATGATGGCAAAGTTTTTCTTGCTCTTACTCTTCATAAACTCTCGAATCATGACTTCAAAAGAATTCTCCGGCACAAAACGACCGACAACAAGGTAATAGCCCTTCTTCGTCAATCCTTTTCCTTTATACCAGTTCACCAGCTTTTCATCATCGTCAGCCAGTTTGCTGAGGGTCAGATCTGCGCCATACGCAATAAAAGTCGTTTTGGGATTTCTGCCCTTGATGCCCTTACCGTCATAGCACTCGTGGATATACTTTTCGATATTTACAGAATCACAGATTGCAAGATCACAATACTTAACCATCATCTGTTCAGAAATTTTCCAATACTTTCGAATCGGCACAGACCACTTGGCTCTCATCCACTCATGTCCATCTGGGTTTAAGTAAACAACGCCACCAAGTTTGTGAATTTCTTTATAAAAATGACCTGCAAGAGGACCTATGCGGCATGCCATTATGTAAACAATAGGATGAGGAATATGATTTTTTTTGATATGTTCACAGCAAGCCTTCAATGCCGCTACGTCATAATAAATAGCTTGCGCAGGACCAATTTGAGGAACATCAATTTTAAAGCAGTGAGCATTATGAAGTTCAAACTCATGATCATTAATTTTCGTTACACCCTCGAATTTATTCTCGTCCATGCAGCCATCACCATTAGCTTTGCAGGCAACATGATATTTAATATTTTGCTTATTTTGGTGGTATTCTGTAAGCTTATATACGAATGTCTCATACCCGCCGTAAGCACCCAAAGATTTGGCACCTACTAAATATACATGCTGCACTTCTTTTTCTTGTTGCATTCCTCTATCCATCCTTTGTTTATATTAAAACCTATCTATTTTGGGATTACTTATTTTTCTTTACTTATTACATTGATCCATCTTTCTTTACCACAACCATCACCGTCTTCAAAAGTATCTTAATATCCAACCCAATATCCCAATTCTCAATATATTCCTTATCCAGTCTCACAACCTCTTCAAAATCCGTAATATCACTTCTCCCACTCACCTGCCACATCCCGGTAATCCCCGGCTTAATCGCCAGTCTCACTTTATGTCTCGGTTCATACAAATTCGTCTCCGAAATCAACGGCGGTCTCGTCCCCACAATGGACATATCCCCTTTCAGCACATTAAAGAACTGCGGGAACTCATCCAGGCTCGTCCTTCTGATGAAATCTCCCACCCCGGTCTTATGTGACCCATCCGGCAACACCTTATTTCCGATTACTCTGGGGTCGAAGTCCATCTTGAACATTTTCCCATCGCCCAGTTTGTTCTCTTTCATAAGCTCGGCTTTCCGCGCTTCCGCATTCATGTACATGCTGCGGAATTTGTACATTTTGAATTTCTTTCCATTCTTTCCCACACGTTCCTGGGAGAAGAAAATCGGACCTGGGGATGCCAGGTAGATGGCGGGGCCCACGAAGATGGTAATGATTCCTGTGAAAATACAGCCAACCAGTCCGCCGCAGATGTCCATCAGGCGCTTCAGGAAAAGCTGTCCGAAGGATGCATAATTCAGACTTGTGGTCAGAACTGTATAGCTTCCAACTTTTTCCACAAACTGTCTTTTGCCAGTCTGATTGGTGATTTTTGCAAGGTTCAGATGAACGGTTACGCCAGTTTCGGTGAGCTTGTCGATAAGCCCGTCCGGGTATGGCAGATCTTCGGAGATGACGATCAGCACCTCGTCAATCCACTCCTGGCAGACGTACATAGGCACGTCACTTTCGCCGGCAACAACAGGGACGCCGCAGATTTTCTCACCGGTACAATCCTCATCGATCACAACCACTCCGGCAAGGGAATATCTGGCATAATTGTTTTCCTGCATGCTGTGCACTACGCTCTCTGCTACCGCTTTGGAGGTGATGATCAGCAGCTTCTTGTCGCCACCGTTTTCCATTTTTTTATGTAAGGAATTTTTCCAGATTTCTCTTATGGCATAGGTGAGGACCAGATAGATCACAATTGTGGTGATCAGGATCATTCGTGAAAAGCTCTGGCCTTCCTGGATTATGAATAGGTAAGCGATTGCAAGAGCACCTACTGCCACAGCATTTTTCAAGGTGGTGACAAACTCCTTATAGTGGCCTCTTTTCAGAACGCTTTTCATGGTGCCGGAAGTGAAGATCACCACCAGGTCGGCAAAGCCAAGGAATATTGCCATATTTCGATACAAAATATCTCCATACACATTGAATCCGTACCCGCGGAATGCATATGCCAAAATAAATGCCAGCTGCAGACAGATCATATCCAGAACAATAAAATCCGCATGTTTTAACCAGCCCTCTGAGTCCTTCCGATACATATTTTCCTTTTCCCTCCCAAGTACTTTTCTTCCGTTCAGCTTAGGTAAATACAGCTGACATAATCCTTCCATTCTTTAAAATGCAATGGCAAAATCTATTTTATATCTTATATTTATAACTTATCTAAATTTATATTTCCCGCCAACGCTTCTCGGTTATGCTTTTTCTCAAGCATATTTAGGTCACATCTCTCCTAATCTGTAACCACCGTTCATGCGTCAGCGGTATTATTTATTTCCAATTTCGACAAATTTCACCATTCCAGTCTTCTTAATAAAATACCACCCTGCCCTATTAGTGTCAACCCCTCCTGGTTTCTTTCTGGCCTTTCCTGCAAAGTTTGGTAATTTTATCCACTTAACCAGATTTTCCCACTGGTTTTTTCCACTACTTTTTCATAAAGTGTTTGATAAACAGATACATGAGAATGACCAGTGCCCCAAAGTACCCCAGCACTCCAAAGGCCGGAATTCCCATTATCTTCGGTGTCATGTCCGTGGTGCAGATAATACTGGAGCTGATCAGAAGTGCCATTACCCAAAGACCAAGCACGATATTCCGGATCAGGCGGCGCATCAGCCACGCCAGGTCATCGGAGGCGTGAAGGTCCAGGTTGATCTTGGTCTGGCCTTTCATACAGCCCTGCAGGAAATCTGCTGCCAGCGCAGGGATATCCACAGCGCGGAGCATGGAGCGGTACAGTTTTTTCCCGGTGCCCTTCATCTGCTTCTTCCAGTTCCCCTCCTCCAGAAAGTTTCCCTTCAGACGGGCAGCTGCAATCTGTACCATATTGATCTCCGGGCTGATATCTGCCAGCACCCCTTCCATATGCGTCAGTCCTCTTGCAAGCATGGTAAGGCCATGGGGCATGACGATCTTGTTTTCCTTCATTACGTCCATCAGATCTGTAAGGATTTCTACTATATCGATTTCGCCAAAATCTGCGGTGCCGTATTTCGCCATAAGGTCGCGGATGTCTGTGTAAAGGCGGCTCTGATTGGGTTTCCCTTTAAATTCTCCAAGTGCCAGCACTGCATCCTGGATTTTTCCAATATCATTCAGTGCCACCCCTTCGATAGCCTGCCCGATCAGCTCGCGGTCACGATCATTCAGCCGTCCCATCATTCCCATGTCGATCCACACGATCTTGCCGCCCTGGATCATCACATTTCCCGGATGGGGGTCTGCGTGGAAAAAGCCGTCGTCCATAACCTGCTTGATAAAATTATCCACAAATTTGCTGCCGATCTCATCAAGATCGTAGCCGCCTGCAAGAAGTTCTTCCTTATGGTCGATGGGAATACCGTCGATGTATTCCATAACAAGGACACTGGCTGTGGTATATTCTCTGTAAAGAATGGGCGTTTTTACAAATGCCACATTTTTGTTTTTCCTGGAAAATTCTTCCATGTTGGCTGCTTCTGTCAGGAAATTCATCTCTTCCTGGGTGACGCGCCACAGCTCTTCCAGCACAAGATTCAGATCTACCGCTTCCTTGATGCTTACAGGGGGAAGGAGCTTCACCGCCTTTTTCATCAGGCCGATATCGCGGGCCATGATCTCGTAGATGCCCTTTCGCTGAACCTTTATCACAACTTCTTCGCCGGTTTTCAGGACGGCGCGGTGTACCTGGGCGATAGAGGCTGAGCCAAGGGGCTTCTCCTGGATTTCCTGAAATTCTTCCTGCCAGGGACAGCCGAAGGCTTCCCGGAGGACTTCTTCTACTTCTGCAAATGGCATGGGGTCTACATCAGAGCAAAGCTTCATCAGCTCGTCGCAGTAGCGCTTGGGCAAAATGTCGGAGCGCATGGACATGATCTGTCCCAGCTTGATGAAGGTGGGGCCAAGATCTGTGAGAATGAGGCGGAGCTTCTCTGGGGAGACGCCTCGGGTGATGGCATGCTTGTGGAGGACGGCTGTAATTTCTTTTAGCCTTTCTTTATACGTGCCGGCGTCTTTGCCATTTGACTTCTTACCAGCTGTGCTGCTTTTCTCATTTTTATCCTGTTGGTTTTCCACTTCCAGATTCTTTCTTTGTGCCTGATCTGCTTCTGACTTCATCGTACTGTCATTCTTTGTCACACCCATGTCTGTTCCCCTTACTGAAAAGGCAGGATTCGGGTACTTTTTCTCCTCATCCTGCCTTCATAAATTTCTTTATTTCGTTCTGCAATGCCGTTCAGGATTTCCTGCTGCACTTCTTAAACAAGGCAATACTATTTCTTTTTCGGAAAATGTTATTGCTTATTCCTGAGGATCGTCCTCGTATTCTTCTTTGGCTTCCTCGACTTCTTCTGCCTCTTCTTCGGCAGTCTCCTCTGCGTCTACGTCTTTCGCCTGCATCTTGCTGATCTGCTCTTTCAGGGCAGCCAGCTGATCCGGGGTCATTTTGCCAAGTACTTCCTTCAGTTCATCCGGGTTGGACGGCTTCAGGGTTACGTTTACGTTCTTCTTCACGCTCTCTTTGATATTGTGCTTCAGTTCCTGATTGAGGACCTTGCCCTGTTCTACAGTGAGCTCACCTTTCTTTACCAGTTCATCCAGAACTTCTTTGGATTTCTCTGCGGTCACTGCTGCAGTGCCGATTCCTGCAAGTAATAATTTTTTGATGCCTTCTCCAAGTTCCATAGTGTGTGCTCCTTTCTTATTTACAGCTGTATCTGCCAACTCCCTGTGGGATTTTCGTTTTCAGCAGATCGGACTTCTCATAAAAGTCCAAGAAATGCCAGTCCTTTGGGTACGAAAATGATCAGTCCGGCGATGGCGGCCATGATGGCGGCGATCAAGACGGCTCCGGCGGCAGTGTCCTTGGCGATCTTCGCCAGGGGCTTGTACTCGCTGGTTACCAGGTCTACCACGGATTCTACGGCGGTGTTCACCAGTTCCAGTGCCATCACCAGTCCGAAAAGGCCAAGACAGATGCACCATTCCACTGGGGAAAGCTTCAGGATGATGCCTGCGATCACTACCAGGACTGCCATGACACAGTGGATCTTCATGTTCCGTTCCTTGCGGATGCAGGTGAAAATTCCTTCAAATGCGTATCCGAAACTTTTCGTAATTGGTGGCTTCTTGGGTGCTGTCATTTCGTACACTTCCTGTCTGTTGGTTTGGGGATAGTATAGCATATTTTGTGCTAAATTACTATAAATTTAGATATTTTTTACATTTTTCTCATTATTACTGTACGAATTCAAAAAGGGCAAGCTGCAAAACAGGCCTGCCCTTACATACATTTTCTAAATATCCAGTTTACTAAAATCAATCACCAGGTTCTCATAAATTCCTGTTTTTACCGAATCCTGCAGTGTATATTGTTCTGCATCTCCTTTTTCAAAATTATATACAAATATCTGATTCTTAGCCGCATCTATGATCCAGTATTCTCTTACACCTGCTGTTCTGTATTTAAAAAGCTTCATATAATAGTCCATTCGTTTACTTGCAGGAGAAACAATCTCAATAATCCAGTCTGGTGCACCATTGCAGCCTTGATCATCCAGTTTATCCGGGTCACAAATTACTGAAATGTCTGGCTCTACATAAGTACTAGTCGTGTCATCCAGATATACTGCAAATGGAGCAGCATAGACTTCGCATTTCCCCTTATGGGAACGGATGTACTCAAGAATTCTGGCTGACAGTTCCATGGATATTTTCTGGTGTGTTCTGTTAGGTGGTGCCATATAGTATATATGTCCATCAATAAGCTCCGCTCTCTCCCCTTCTGGAAGAGCATATATATCATCTATTGTATAAACTTTTTCTTCGAGTAATGGCATGTAATCACTCCTTTTCGATGATTTCTATTACTTCTAAGTATATCGAAAGAACTTCTTCAAATCAACCATTTGAAAATGAATTTTCATTGATATAAATCAAAAAGCAGTTTATAACTTTATATCTTTCTGCCGTTCTTTTAGTTTCTCCATAACCGTAGGATACCGCTTATAATCTGTATGGGGCAAAGCCTGGGCTGCTACCATTAATTCCAGGAAATCCTCCACTTCGGCGAACTGAATATAAACCATTTCTTCCAGGATCTGGTCAATATCTGTGAGGAGACTTCGGTTTAAAAGAAGCTTCTGAGCTCCTTCCAGGGATGAGTTTCCAGCGTTGATAATGTGGTCGCGGTCCATATCGGGGTACATGCCGATGGTGATGGCGGATTCTTTGGATACATGTTTGCCAAAGGCTCCTGCCACGTAGAAACGGTCTGCCTGGTTTAAGTCAAGACCGGATTCACGGAGCATGATTTCTACCATGGTGTGAGCGGCGGATTTGGTGCGGATGAATTCGTCGATGTCTTTCTGGTAGAAGTACAGACCGGGGGCATATTCCACACAGAGCTGGTTGTCTCTCTCCTGGATAAGAGGGCTTTTTTCCGGGGAAAGCTTGCCGCGGATGTCGATCCAGCCTTCCAGGAAAAGCTCTGCGATCAGGTCTATGATGCCGGAACCACAGATTCCCTGAGGCGGAGTTTCTCTCTTTCCATTACTGTCTTTGCATTTCTCATCTGATACATCTTCTGACAATAAATTTGTCATTTTTTCAGTGTTAGATTGTACTGAATCTGTGATATTTTTCTGGTTTTTTCTCTCTCCATGCATAACTTCAAAGCATTCTGCCTGTTTTCCAATTACATGCACAAAGATGTTTCCATCCCTTATCTTCACTTCATCTACTGCCCCTACGTCTGCCCGCATTCCAGTGCGCACCACGCCTCCCTCCAGCGCTGGTCCTGCTGCGCCTGCGCCGCAGAGAAGAAATTCTTTATTTCCGATCACCAGCTCGCCGTTGGTTCCGATATCGAAGAAAACACTGATCTCGTTTTTCTTGTATAATTCAGTGTCAATCATGCCACTGATAATATCGCCGCCAAGGTAGTTTGACTTGGCAGGATAACAATAAACGTAGCCTTTCAGCGGAATGTCCAGATCGCGCGCCAGCTGGAAGCCGGGGCAGTCGGCATGGACTGCGTGTGGGGTGTAAAAGACGCAGAAAGCGTCCATTCCCAGAAGGAAGTGAATCATGGTGGTGTTGCCTGCGATTACCATGGAGAGTGCACTGCGTGAAATACTTCTCGCTTTTTGGGCAGCATTTTTCGCCCCTCTGTCGTCACACGATTCGCTCACACCGTTATTTTCTGTCTTTTGTTCAGAAGGTGTACCTTGCATTTCCAGACTTGCATCCAGCTTATCCAAACATTCACATATGGATTCCACCGTAGCCCGCCGCACTTCTTCCAGCTTTTCCCTATTATCTTTACAGTAAAAAATCCTGGACAGAATATCTGTCCCCCACTGGATCTGCTTATTGAAGCAGCTGACTTCCTTCAAAATCTCTCCACTGTTGCAGTCCAGAAGTCTCGCCACCACAGTGGTACTTCCCAGATCCACCGCCAGCCCATAATGCTGCACGGTGGTATCTCCTTCCTCAATCTCCACCATTTCCCAGTTTTCCCCATTCCAAGCAAGGGAAACCGTTATTTTCCACTTTGCGTTGTCTAGCAAAGGGTATAACTTCCGCAAAATGTGGACAGTTATATGAACTCGCTCTTCCACACCTGCTACCGCCAGGCTATCCAGGATCCGCTGCTGATCTGAGCGGGGATCGTCTTCAGTTGGGAGGGGGAGTTTGAGATATATTTTTCGGCTGAGACCATTCATCGTTTTTCAGCTCCTTATTCTTTACTCATTTTGAGTGCATTTATATATTCTATTCCTTTTTGGGTATTTTTTATTGACGTAATTCGAATTATTCTATATAATAAATATATGTATTTCAAATTTAATATATTTTCCCGAGCAGTTGGGGGACGTGCTCTCACCCATCCGAGTTTTTATGGAGGAGGTGATACTTATGTCAACCTATGAAGAATTTATGGTTATTTTAACCGCAGGTATTTTACTTGTTTCTATTCCAGAGCATGTTTGAAAAAGGCTTTCTGCAAGATGTGCGTCACAATTTGTGGGAGATTTTGCCCGGATGAGGGCGCCGTAGCGGGCTACGGCAACCGAATTCGGACAAAATATACCGCAAAGTGGGGCGTGCAGATTGCAGGAATGCTTTTTCAAACAGGCTCTGGAATTCGCCATACATAAGAAATAGCCGTCCTAACCCTGGAAAAGTTGCGGAACGGCTATCTCAATAGTCAACACCCAATATAACAGGATCAGGTAGAGAGCATCTACCTTCCAACTGTTCTGGTGAGTATATTATATCTATTCTATATGATTTTGTCAATCAATAATAGAAAATGGAGGGATTTTTATCATGACTTTTGGAAAAAGACTTATGCAGCTGCGTAAAGAACATGGTTATCGCAATCGCGACACTTTCGCGGCTGAGCTTGGCATTCCTGCCAACACTTTGCGCAATTACGAAATGGACATTCGGGAACCTGGCTTTCCATTTCTTATAAAGATATCGCAGTTTTTTCACGTCTCTACCGATTACCTGTTAGGATTAACAGAAGAAAGAGCGACTACAGCTGTCGATGTTCAATCCCTCTCCGAACAGCAGCTTATCGAGAAATATCGTCTTCTCGACAGCACTGGAAAAGAACTTGTAGATTACGCAATTGCCATTGAATTAAAGCGAACCACTTTATTGGAAAATCAAAAAAATCGCATTCTACATTATGAGCAGGCGTTTAATTTCTTAAAACAGTCATAATCGTTTATGCATTTTCTATATACTTCTATATCCAACAGTGGACTATCTCAAAAAACTCCCCACCAGTCATTCAGTGGGGAGTTTCTCTATTCCAGTAATCTTTATTTCGCAACAAAGTTTACAATCTTATTCGGTACATAAATCTCTTTTACAAGGGTCTTTCCTTCCAAGAAGGAAGCAACTCTCTCGTCCTTCTTAGCCAGCTCAAGAGCTTCCTCTTTCGCGCAGCCGTTGGGGATTACGATGGTTCCACGGACTTTTCCGTTGACCTGGACACCAATCTCTACGGATGCTTCTACAGTCTTGCTCTCCTCGTACTCCGGCCACTGGGAAAGGGAAAGTAAGCCTTCTCCGCCGATGGTCTCCCAGATTTCCTCGCAAAGATGAGGTGCAAACGGGCAAAGGAGCTTGATGAAGATTACAAGGTCATTCTTGCTGATCTTGCCAACTGCATAAATCTCATTGATCAGAGTCATCAGGCAGGCAATTGCAGTGTTGAACTTCATAGCCTCAATATCGGAGGATACCTTCTTGATTGCCTTATGGATCTTAACCTCCATATCCTTGGCTGCCGGCTCCTCTGTCATAATATCGGTCAGTCCTGCAACTCTCTCAAGGAAACGCTTGCAGCCTCTTACGGAGCTGTCGTTCCACGGAGCAGCTGCGCCGTAGTCACCCATGAAGAGAACGTAAGTACGAAGTGCATCTGCACCATACTCATTTACAATGTCAAGCGGGTCAACAACGTTGCCCTTGGATTTACTCATCTTGTCACCGTCTGAGCCAAGGATCATACCCTGTGCAGAACGTTTCGCATATGGCTCCGGAGTATTGACAATTCCCATGTCATACAGGAAATGATGCCAGAATCTGGAGTAGATCATATGTCTGGTTACATGCTCCATACCGCCGTTGTACCAGTCAACCGGCATCCAGTATTCCATCTTCTTGCGGTCTGCAAGAGCTTCTGTATTGTGTGGATCCACATAACGAAGGAAATACCAGGAAGATCCAGCCCACTGTGGCATGGTATCAGTCTCTCTCTTGGCATCGCCGCCGCATTTCGGGCATTTGCAGTTTACGAAGGAATCGATCTTTGCAAGTGGAGACTGTCCGTCCTCACCTGGCTGGAAATCCTTGATCTTCGGCAGACGAAGCGGAAGCTCCTCATATGGAACCGCTACGTCACCGCACTTTGGACAATGAACGATCGGGATTGGCTCGCCCCAGTATCTCTGACGGTTGAATGCCCAGTCTTTCATCTTATACTGAACACCAGCTTTACCAATGCCCTTCTTCTCAAGCTCTTCCAGCATGCGCTTGATGGAATCCTTCTTATTTGTATAGCCATTCAGGAAATCGGAGTTGATCATCTCGCCGTCACCTGTGTAGGCTTCTTTCTCAATATCGCCGCCCTTGATAACCTGGATAATGTCAATACCAAATTTCTTGGCGAAATCATAGTCTCTCTGGTCATGTGCCGGTACCGCCATGATCGCGCCGGTACCATATCCCATCATTACATAGTCTGCAATGTAGATCGGGATCTTCTTGCCATTTACAGGATTTACGCCTTCAAGTCCCTGGATGCATACACCTGTTTTCTCTTTTACAAGCTGGGTTCTCTCGAACTCAGTCTTCTTCGCACACTCTTCACGGTAAGCCTTGATCGCATCCATGTTTGTGATGCGGTCAGCATACTTGTCGATCAGCGGATGCTCCGGTGCGATAACCATGAAGGTTACACCGAACAGGGTATCTGGTCTGGTGGTGTAAATCTGCAGGGTCTCATCAATTCCGTCAACTGAGAAGTTTACGAAAGCACCTGTGGATTTACCGATCCAGTTTACCTGCTGCTGCTTGATGTTCGCCGGATAGTCCACATCCTCCAGTCCCTCAAGAAGCTTGTCTGCATACTGGGTGATTCTTAAATACCAGACATCCTTGGACTTCTGGATAACGTCGCTGTGGCAGATATCGCATTTGCCGCCCTGACTATCCTCATTGGAAAGAACAACCTTACAGGATGGGCAATAGTTAACTAATGTCTTATCACGGAAAACAAGTCCGTTCTCAAACATTTTCAGGAAAATCCACTGGGTCCATTTATAGAAATCTTCCTGTGTGGTATCGATCACACGGCTCCAGTCAAAGGAGAATCCAACACTCTTCAGCTGATTGGTGAATTTCGCAATGTTCTGGTCTGTGATCTCACGAGGATGTGTATTCGTCTTAATCGCATAATTCTCAGTAGGAAGTCCGAATGCATCGAATCCGATGGGGAACAGTACATTGTATCCCTGCATTCTTCTCTTTCTGGAAAGTACCTCGATACTGGAATATGCCTTAATATGTCCGACGTGCATTCCCGCACCACTTGGGTATGGGAACTCTACAAGGCCGTAGAATTTCGGTTTATCACTTCCGTCAACAGCTTTAAATGCCTGCTGCTCTTCCCACTTTTTCTGCCATTTCGGCTCGATTTTCTTAAAATTGTGTTTCATTGATGGTTCCTCCACATTTATTGTGCCTGTCATAACTGTTCAATGCCTTCACAGTTATTACCTATCATAACTGTTTAATACTTCCACAGCTATTGCCTGTCAACAAAATAACCATCGACTGATCAGCCTGTTTATCGCGCAGATCAGGCGCGTTATTTTGCAAAAATCCTTTTATCATTCTAATCCAACATAGTGGTTTTGTCAACGAGAAACCGCCTCTATTGCGGCCTGAAGTATGAACCATTTATGATAATGTCCTAATATACCACAAAGGAAAATGTCCCAATGTAGTATAATGCTTCCATCAACAG
>NZ_JBCOMJ010000028.1:0-72559 GCF_040924225.1 Ruminococcus sp. RTP21484sp1_RTP21277st1_D2_RTP21277_210401
AAAATAAAAAGAAAAGAAGTTTTAAAAGAAAAATGGTGCTGGGCATAACACCCAACACCAAGTTTGTCTACAGTCTGAGAATCCTGCAAGCAGGATTCTTTTTTACATTTCATAAACATATATTATCAGGAAGGACAGATGTCAGGCGGCGGGATATGAAAGAAAAAAGACATCTGGTGATGTGGGTAGAATTTATCGTGTTGGCGGTGCTGCTGGCAAGGCTGGAAATTGTGAGGATCCGGGAGAATACAAAAGCAGTGCATGAATATACCTGTGTCGGAAGGAAACAGGAAGGTGCACAGAATGGTTACGGAAAAAGAGAGGAGAAAGCTGTCAGTGACAAGGTGATCGGGGCTGGAAATAGCAGGTTGGAAAAGAAGCTGGAAGAGAATGTGACGGAAAAGAAAAAAGTAGCTCTGACTTTTGATGATGGTCCCAACAGCCAATATACGCCGTTGCTTCTGAAAGGGCTGAATGAGAGAGGGGTTCATGCTACTTTTTTTCTCATGGGGAAGAATATTGAGGGAAAAGAGGCCTTGGTGAAGCAAATACAGGAGGAAGGTCATCTGATCGGGAATCATACATACAATCATGTACAGCTGGATAAGATTTCAAAGGAGGTAGCAAAAGAAGAAATTGAGACAACCAACCAGAAAATCTTTGAAATCACAGGTGTGTACCCGGCATGGTTAAGACCGCCCTATGGGGAGTGGCGAAAAAATCTGGATTTTTATGTGGAGATGTTTCCTGTACTCTGGGATGTGGATACTTTGGACTGGAAGAGTAAAAATGTAGATTCGATTATGAAAATTGTGCGGTCGGAAGTGTCAGATGGGGCAGTGATCCTGATGCATGATGCTTACCAAAGCTCAGTAGATGCAGCGCTTCAGATTGTGGATCTTCTGATGGCAGAAGAATATGAATTTGTGACTGTAGAGGAATTAATATTACCGTAAAAGATATCCACTGGTAACGGTAACGTTGTTACTGTTCACTCCGTGACCAGTAACACGCTTCGCGATGCACAGAAATCATGCATTCGCATGATTTCGCGCTGAGATTCTCGGGTTTTCTGTGAACTTTGTTCACAAAAAACACCTCGCGGAACGTTACCAGTGAACAGTAACTCTAACGTTCCGCAAACAGTTAAAAAATAGCTTTATAAACTTGCCTAAATGAGAAATATAGATTATAATTAGAACAAATGTACGGAAAATTACTTTTGAATTGGAGAGAAATACATGGATTTATTTGAATATGCGAAATCCAGGACAATGGAGAATGAATCCCCACTTGCCTCCCGTCTTCGCCCAACGAAACTGGAGGAAGTAGTGGGACAGCAGCACATTGTGGGAAAAGATAAATTACTTTACAGAGCCATCAAGGCAGATAAGCTGACTTCCGTTATTTTTTACGGTCCTCCAGGAACTGGAAAGACCACCCTGGCTAAAGTCATTGCCAATACTACAAGCGCAGATTTTACCCAGATCAATGCCACCGTAGCTGGCAAGAAAGATATGGAAGAAGTGGTAAAACAGGCTCAGAATGCCCTTGGAATGTATGGGCGAAAGACGATTTTATTTATTGACGAGATTCATCGCTTTAATAAAGGACAGCAGGATTATCTTTTGCCTTTTGTGGAGGACGGAACCATCATCCTTATTGGAGCCACTACAGAGAATCCCTATTTTGAGGTAAACGGTGCTCTCCTTTCACGTTCTATTGTATTTGAGTTGAAGGCGCTGGAGATTCCGGAGATTAAAGAACTGCTCCTGCGGGCAGTGAACGATAAGGAAAAGGGCATGGGAAGCTATAATGCGGTTCTGGATGAAGATGCCCTGGAGTTTCTGGCAGATATGGCAGGAGGAGATGCCAGAAGCGCTCTGAATGCCATAGAGCTTGGCATTCTTACTACGCCAAGAGCTTCAGACGGCAAGATCCATATTACTCTGGATGTGGCTTCTGAGTGTATCCAGAAGCGTGTGGTGCGCTATGATAAGGATGGAGATAACCATTATGATATTATTTCTGCATTTATCAAGAGTATGCGCGGCTCCGATCCGGATGCTGCAGTTTATTACCTGGCGAAGATGCTGTATGCAGGTGAAGATGTGAAATTTATTGCAAGACGTATGATGATCCTTGCTTCTGAAGATATTGGAAATGCAGATCCCCAGGCTCTGGTAGTGGCAACAGCAGCAGCCCAGGCAGTTGAGCGGGTAGGAATGCCGGAATCCCAGATCATTCTTTCCCAGGCTGCCGCATATATGGCATGTGCACCTAAGAGCAATGCTGCGGTGAATGCTATTTTTGCAGCAATGGACAGTGTGAAGCGTACCAGGACGACTGTTCCGGCTCATCTTCAGGATGCCCATTATGGAGGGCATGAGAAGCTGGGACATGGAATCGGCTACAAGTATGCCCACGATTATCCAAATCATTATGTAAAGCAGCAGTATCTGCCAGATGAGATCCAGGGAGAGAAATTCTATGAGCTGTCAGATATGGGATATGAGAAGAAACTGAAGGAACATATGAAATTTATAAAAGAGCATGCAGATTGAAGGAATGATTTTTTGAACACGCTTTGGAATAAATATTGAGTAATTATCAGCAGGTGCTATTTTGCGAAGCGTGCAGCTGTGAAGGTACTGAACAATTACAATATCTGAAATAAAAAGTGGAGGAGCTTTATAAAAGCCCCTCCATTATTTTTGCATAAATTTCTTCATATTTCTTGGGCCACTGCCTGCAAATGGCCTTGGCAGCGGAAAGAGATGGCGCTGCAAGCGAAAGATCAATCACAGAAGCACCCTTCTGCAAAAGCTGAAGGTGAACCACATATTCTCCCTGATTATTAATGTAATAATCGGCTGGAGCTTTCACCTGATTCTTTGTGGAGGCACCTCTGGCTGCCAGGTACTGGAGCACTTCAGTACGGATGTCCTGGGAAATATCATTCTCGAAATAGGTGAGTGTGTTTTTTCCATCTTCAGTAAGATAATAGTAGGAAGTATTGGAAATGGTACGCTTCTCAATCAGTTCTGTTTCCTCAAGCTCGGAAAGGGCCTGTTGCAAATGGAAATAATTCGTGTACTCACGGTCCAGAATAAATTCTGAAATTTCTGAATTAGTGATGGGGGACGAAGAATTCCGAAGCATATATAGGATGATCAGTTTGTAAACAGTAAATGGTGTAGCCATTTTCCAGCCTCCCTTCTGGTGAAATATTGCATAAGTTCTAAATTCGAGTGTGTTTGAAAAAGCTTTCTGCAAGATGTGTATTACACTTTGCGGGAGATTGCGGGAATAATATTTCAAACAGACTCTAATGCTTTGCCCTGAAAACTCTGACGCTCTTTCAAACGGTGGTGGAGCAGATTCAGCACTTCTCTTTTTCTGCTGGCCCATAGAGGGGCGATCAGCAGATCTTTCGGCCCGTCGCCGGTAACCCGGTGGATCACAATGGATGGATCCAGATGTTCCAGGCAGTCTGCTACAAGATCAATATATTCGGTGCGTTCCAGCACTTTAAATTTCCCGGCAAGATAATCATATGCAAGGTCAGTGCCTTTCAGAACGTGGAGCAGCTGAAGCTTGATTCCCTGAATATCCCGGGCATTTAAATAATCCATAGTAGCCAGCATATCTTCCCTGGATTCGCCGGGAAGCCCGAGAATGGTATGAACTACTACTTCCAGACCAGCTGTGCGGAGTCTCTTAAGGGAGTCTTCAAAGCAGGATAGAGGGTAACCTCGCCTGATATAAGCTGCGGTAGATTCATGAATGGTTTGAAGTCCCAGTTCTACCCAGACTGGTTTAACCATGTTTAGCCGGGAAAGAAGTTCTACTACATCGTCCTCCAGGCAATCCGGCCTTGTACCAATAGAAAGTGCCACAATCCCCGGATGGGAAATAGCTTCCTGAAAAATTTTTTCCAGATAAGGCACAGGAGCATAAGTATTGGTGTAAGCCTGAAAATAGGCGATGTATTCGTGAATAGGTCTTTTGGCGGAAAGCATGGCAATTTGGCTGTCTATCTGTTCATGGATAGAGAGGGCTGCACTGGCGGCAAAATCACCGCTGCCACCTTCGCTGCAGAAGATGCAGCCGCCGTGTCCTATTGTACCATCGCGGTTGGGACAGCTCATGCCGCCGTTTAAGGTGACTTTATAAACCTTTTCCCCGAAGCGCTCCTTTAGCATATAGTCAAGGGAGTGATAGGGCTTTCCATTCCAGCTGGTGATCATAAATTCTTATTGTCGGAATCAAGACTGTGGTCTACTACACTGTCAGGATTCGGCTCAGAGGTTTCTTCCGGAATATATTTGTCAAAAATTTTCACAAAGAAATGGGAATTGATGTATGCAATTCCGGAAAATCCAATGAGCACCAGCAGCAGGATGACCATGGACTGTACCTGGGCACTTGGAATAAAAAATACAAGAACCGGGGCAGCAGTGACAAGGATCATAAGTGCTGTATATGGAAGATGGCGGATGGACATCAAAAATGCGTTGGTAAAAGTATTCTTGATGGTATTGTAAAATTTCGCAAGAACCGGGTAGATGTACAGGAAGATCATCAGGTAAACGACCAGGATCATCATAAATAATACCATAAGAACCTTACCGATGGTGCCAGGTGTGCTGCGGCAGATGCTAATGTCAAAGTACAGCAAAAGGGCAGCCGCAAGCATGATCAGATTGATCACAATACCCTGTTTCAGATTCTGTTTAAAGGATTTAAAAAATCCGCGGACGATATAAGACTCTTCATTACGAACCATTTTCAAAGTGACGTAGAACATGGCGGCAATGGAAGGTCCAATGGTCACCACCGGAATGCAGCAGACAATGCAAAGCAGATTCAGAATGATAAGATCTGCCACCCTGCTCATGAAGGTGAAAAATTTGTTATCCATGTTGAAAAAACGATCCATTCAAAAATTCCTCTTTTCTATTTTGTATATAGCATTAATGAGCTTATCACATAGTATAACGAATCTGTGAAAAAAAAGCAATTTGAAAATAAAAAAGAACATAAAAACTATATAATCTTCACAAAAATATTTATAGAAAGTCCTTGCTTATCACACGTCAGAGTGTTAAAATAGTAATCATTGAAAAGAGAATAATAAACATTAAATATAGAAAAAGGAGTAGCGAAATGAGTAAAAATATCAGAACTGAGGCAGTTGACCATCTTTTTGAGGCCATACTTTGTCTGAAGGATAAGGAAGAGTGCTACACTTTCTTTGAGGATGTGTGTACCATTAACGAACTTCTTTCTTTATCTCAGAGATTTGAAGTGGCCAAGATGTTGATGGATAAGAGAACTTACCTTGACATTTCTGAGAAGACCGGTGCTTCCACAGCCACGATCAGCCGTGTAAACCGTTCTCTGAATTATGGCAATGACGGTTATGATATGGTATTTAAGAGAATGGAAGAGAAAAAAGAGCAGAACCGTTCTCTGGATCAGAAGGACGAATAAGCGTCAGAGGATCTGAATCCGAAATAGAATAAAATATACGAAAGAAAACCCGCGAAATTGTGCTATGAGATAATTTCGCGGGTTTTGTACTGTTATTTGTCTTTATTCTTCTTATGTTTGTCCCTGGGCTCAGATGGGGAAATGTCATCGATCATTTTCTCAATGATCATCTTCTTAATGTAGACATCAAAGCTCATGAGACAGATAAAACTGAATCGCTTCAGAAATTCCTGATCTTCCTCATCTGCATCCTGGAAAGTGGCGCTGGAGAAACGGTAATCCTTCAGAAGATTCTTGATCAACTGGTCAATCTTGCGGTTCTCCATTCCAAAAACTTCATTATATACATAGGTCATGTCCTTGCCTGGCTCACCTTTAAAGTATTTCGCTGTGATGGGACCGAGAAGCTTCTGGATGTCTGTGATGGACAGAATATTCTTAAAATAATAAATGAAGATCAGCATGAGCAGATGATCTTTGGAATAGCGCTTCTTCTCAGGGGAAGGGAGCAGGTTATTCTTGGCGTAGTTATTGATCATGGTCTTTGTCAGGATCTTGTCATCATCGTGACGCTTTGTGGACGCAAGCTGATCCTCCATAAACGTGGTGACCTGATCCATGTACAGGTCGATGTTTGGAAGATCTTCTGGTTTTATATAATCCATTCCGGAAATGTGCTCCAGAATGCTCTTTAATATGGATTTATCATCAGCTGTCATTTTTATCACCTCTGCTCCTTATTATATAGTTTTTAAAACTACTTGTAAACTGTTTTTTTCAGATCTTGTGAAAAACAGAAAAAAACCAGAACTTTGTTTACAAAAAACACCTCACGGAATGTTACTGGTAAACAGTAAAAACCCGAATCTATGTTTGGATTTTCTGCACGTTCGGGGTTGTGGGAGATAAGGATTTCATGTATAATGAGATTTAACTATTTGAAAAATCATTCCCGCAATCTGCATGCCCCATTTGACGGTATATTTCGTCCGAATTCAGTTGTCGCAGTCCGCTGTGACGCCCTCATCAGGGCGGAAGCTCCTACAAATTGTGGCGCACATCCTGCAGAAAGCTTTTTTCAAACATGCGTTAGCGAAAAAAGGAGAACATAAATGAGCATATATGATACATTAAATCCCCCTCAGCGCGAGGCGGTAGCACAGACAGAGGGACCAGTCCTGATCCTGGCGGGAGCTGGTTCCGGCAAGACAAGAGTGCTGACACACAGGATTGCCTATCTGATGGATGAAAAGGGAGTAAATCCGTGGAATATTCTGGCTATTACTTTTACCAATAAGGCTGCTCAGGAGATGAGAGAGCGTGTGGATAAGCTGGTGGGCTTTGGTTCTGAGAGTATCTGGGTGTCTACTTTCCACTCAGCCTGCGTAAGAATCCTTCGGAGACATATTGATAATCTGGGATATGACACGAATTTTACAATCTATGATACAGATGACCAGAAGTCTCTTATGAAAGATGTGTGCAGGAAGATGAACATTGACACCAAGATTTATAAAGAGCGTTCCCTTCTTGCCCAGATTTCCCATGCCAAGGACGAGCTGCTTACACCAGATGATATGGAGATGAAAGCTGCCGGAGATTACAATATGAAGAAAGTGGCTTCTGTTTACCGTGAATACCAGGCTGCTCTTCGCAAGAATAATGCACTGGACTTTGATGATCTGATCGTAAAGACGGTGGAGCTTTTTGAAAAATGCGGTGCAGTGCTAGAGTACTATCAGGAGCGGTTTAAATACATTATGGTGGATGAGTATCAGGATACCAATACTGCACAGTTTAAGTTTATCAGTCTTCTGGCCCAGCGGTATCAGAATCTTTGTGTGGTAGGTGATGATGACCAGTCCATTTATAAATTCCGTGGGGCTAATATTGGAAATATTCTTGGATTTGAGCATGTTTTTCCAGATGCCAGGGTAATCCGTCTGGAGCAGAACTACCGCTCTACAAGGAATATCCTGAATGCAGCGAACCAGGTGATCGCGAATAATACAGAACGTAAGGCAAAAACCCTGTGGACAGAGAACGAAGAAGGCAGCAAGGTGCATTTTCGCCAGTTTTTGAATGCTTATGAGGAAGCAGAGTATGTGGCAGGGGAAATCGGCAAGTTAAAAAGAAACGGTCTTGGGAACTACCGTGATTGCGCTATTCTTTATCGTACCAATGCCCAGTCCCGTATTTTCGAGGAGAAATTTATTGCAGCCAATATTCCATATAAACTGGTAGGAGGCGTTAATTTCTATGCACGTAAGGAAATCAAGGATCTTCTCTGTTATCTGAAAACGATTAATAATGCCAGAGATGATCTTGCTGTGCAGAGAATCATAAATGTGCCAAAGCGTGGAATCGGTGCAACGACACTTGGACGTGTTCAGGATTATGCGGACAATATGGGAATCAGTCTGTATGAGGCATTGCGCGTGGCTGAAGAGGTTCCTTCTATTGGAAGAAGCTTGTCAAAGATCGATGGCTTTGTAACTTTTATACAGATGCTGAAAAGCAAGGCAGATGTGATGACTGTGGAGGAAATCCTGCAGGAGGTAATTGATTCCACAGGTTATGTGGCAGAGCTGGAAGCTGAGGATACAGAAGAATCGAGAGCAAGAATTGAGAATATTGATGAGTTGATTTCCAAGACTGTAGCTTATCAGGAGGCTATGGAGGAGCAGAATCAGTCGGCTACGCTTTCAGGCTTTCTGGAAGAGGTGGCTCTGGTAGCAGATATTGATACTGTAGATCCGGATCAGGATTATGTGCTCCTTATGACTTTACATAGTGCCAAGGGTCTGGAGTTTCCGAAGGTGTTTATGGTAGGAATGGAAGACGGCATTTTCCCTAGTCATATGACCATCAGCTATGGCGATGACGGGGAGATGGAAGAAGAGAGAAGACTTTGTTACGTGGGAATTACCCGTGCAATGAAAGACCTTACTTTGACTTGCGCCCAGCAGAGGATGATCCGTGGAGAGACTCAGTATAACAGGGTTTCCAGGTTTGTGAGAGAGATTCCAAGAGAACTGGTAGATCTGGGACACACTATTCAGGAGAAGAAGCCGAAAGTGGAGGAACTAATCCCAACACCGGCGAAATACTCCAAGATGAAAGAGATTCTCCAGGGCAGAAATTATAAGCCAAGAGAATTTAAAGTAACAAAAGCTAATTCGCTGGATTATGAGGTGGGAGATACGGTACGCCATATTAAATTTGGCGTTGGAATTGTGAAGGAAATCGTGGAAGGCGGCCGTGATTATGAGGTTACAGTAGAGTTTGATAAGGTTGGTGTGAAGAAGATGTTCGCAAGCTTTGCCAAGCTGAAGAAAATTTGATTGGAAATTGGGTTTGGAAAAATTTAAAATTAATATATTAACTATGGTAAAATAATTGCAAAAGTGGTATAATAAATAAACCTAATGAGTACTTTGAAAGAGAGGATGGTATCACATGAACATTAAAATGGATAAGCTCGAGGAATTATTATCATTACTTAAGAAAAAAGAAGATGAGAAGCAGAAGAATACAGTCCTCTGGGTACTGGCTATCATTGGCGCTGTAGCTGCTGTTGCAGGAATTGCATTTGCAGTATATCGCTTCTTCGCACCGGATTATCTTGAAGACTTCGAGGAAGATTTTGATGATGATTATGACGATTATTTCGAGGATGAGGAGAAATAAGTAAGGCGTTTAGCGGATATCCACGGTCGTCCACAATTTTTGGAATACAAATCTGGTTTGGATGTGGATAATTTCGGGGATTTTTTATAAGTGAGTGCATATTAAATGAAAAGGTATACGGGCATATAGCAGTTATGCTCCCCCGTATACCTTATTTTTGATTTAAGGTAACTGTTCAGTATCTTCATAGTAATACGCTTCGCGCTGCACAGAAATCATGCATTCGCATGATTTCGCGCCGCAATTTTCGGGTTTTCTGTGAACTTTGTTCACAAAAAACACCTCGCGGAACGTTACCAGTGAACAGTAATCTATTGGCGACAGTATTATATATAAAAGACAGCTGCGGAATAGTTACGATCTATATACAATTATTTTATGGAGGATTTATGAAAAAAGGAGAGATTTACGAAGGAATTATCGAGAAAGTTGATTTCCCTAACAAGGGATATGTGAACATAGATGGAGAAAAAGTAATTGTAAAAAATGGAATTCCAGGTCAGAAAGTTCGCTTTATGATCAATAAGAAGCGTTCGGGCAGGGCAGAAGGCAGGCTTTTGGAGATTCTGGAGAATTCTACCCTTGAGGTAAGAGAGCCTGTATGTAAGATTTTTCCAGCATGCGGTGGCTGCATGTACCAGACAATGTCCTACGAAGAACAGTTAAAAATGAAGGAAACTCAGGTGAAAGGACTTCTCCAGGAGGCAGTAGGTATTGGTACAGACCTTCACTGGGAAGGAATCCACGGAAGTCCTATTGAATTTGGTTACCGTAATAAGATGGAATTTTCCTTTGGAGATGAATATAAAGATGGTCCTCTTTCTCTTGGTTTGCACAAGAAAGGCAGCACTTACGACGTACTGACAGCGTCTGACTGCAAGCTGGTGCATCCGGATATGACGGCAATCCTTTCCCGTGTGCTGGATTTTTTTACAGAGCTTGGGGCTGTGCATTATAAGAAAATGCAGCATACTGGTTATCTGCGCCACTTGCTTCTGCGCCGCGGTGTGACCTCTGGTGAAATTCTGGTACATGTGATCACCACAAGCCAGGCAGAGTACGACTATGCGCCGCTGGTATCAAGGCTTCTGGCTCTTCCGCTGGAAGGAAAAATCGTGGGAATTATGCACATTATCAATGATTCTCTGTCTGATGTGGTGCAGAGCGATGAAACCAGATTACTTTATGGACAGGATTACTTCTATGAAACGTTGCTGGGTCTGCGGTTTAAGATTAGTACATTTTCCTTCTTCCAGCCAAACTCACTGGCAGCCGAAGTATTGTACTCCATTGTGCGTGATTACATTGGTGACACCAAGGATAAAGAAGTATTTGACCTCTACAGCGGTACTGGAACTATTGCCCAGCTTCTTGCTTCTGTTGCGAAAGAGGTTATCGGCGTGGAAATTGTTGAGGAAGCTGTGGAAGCTGCAAAAGTAAATGCCGCCTTAAATGGTCTCACCAATTGCCGTTTCATCGCAGGTGACGTCCTGAAAGTCCTAGACAATCTTACTGAAAAACCAGATATGATCATTCTGGATCCCCCTCGCGATGGAATCCACCCCAAAGCGCTGCCGAAGATCCTGGCATATGGAGTAGAGAACATCGTCTATATCTCCTGCAAACCAACAAGTCTTGCAAGAGATTTACCAGCATTTCTGGCAGCTGGTTATGAGGTTCAGCGCAGCTGCAGCGTGGATCAGTTTTGTGAGACGGTGCATGTGGAAACAGTCTGCCTTTTGTCAAGAAAAGCCCAATAAATCAAAGGATTTCGCCATTTTGGGAATAAAATAGATGTGTGTTTCTGTTTCCGCAGAGTGATGATATATCAGGAGGTTTACCCCAGGGGATAGGCTTTGGAGAACGGGAAATATACATTTTGGCGAAAGAATACTTTTTCGCAAAAGCGGTTTTGTTAAAGGAGCGTATGATGAAGGAAATTGAACAGTTCGCAACCCAATTTCGAAGAGCGATTGACTTGGCTTTGGAAGCAGGGGAGTTTGATAACGACAGCATATATCGCAGATTTCCACGTGCTTGCTGCGGAGATACGAGTGATTTGTTAGCTCAGTATTTATTGGATAAAGGTATCAAAACAGATTATGTCTGTGGAACATATTGGGGTAAACCGGATGGAAACGGACAATCTCATGCATGGCTGATGGTAGACAAATATATTATTATAGATATCACAGGTGACCAATTTAGTGGCAAGTCTACTTTTCTTAATTATGACAAATCAGTTTATGTAGGTGAGGGAGATGATTTCCATAGGCTCTTTGAGGTTGAAGATAGAGATGTTCATGAGCATCGTGGGTTGAGTGCTTTGGGTGGTTTTTGTGGACCGAGGCTGTGGGATTTATATAGAAAAATTCTAAAATACATTTAGTCAACCACTTTTTATGGGGATAAAACCATTACCCCACTTTGAAAACCTATTGCATACTTTCGCTATGCAGCATAAAATAAATGTTCAGGGGATTATTGAAACCGTATGTCTGCTTTCAAAGAAACCTTGATTTTCTGCGGTTTGTGGGATATTAAGGAACGAAAATGGATATGTGTTTTGTAGCCTTATGAATGAACCATTTGAATATCGCAGCAGTGGGGTGTTTTGAAACTCTGCTGAATAATAGGCTTTTGCTAAAAGGTATCACTTTTGTGAAAATGTATGATACTTCCTGGCAGAAGCCTTTTTATATAAAGATAACTTGACTTCTAAATCTTACTGATGTAATATTTACACAAGTGCAGTAGGATTGCGGACGAAATTTTTTTGTTGCGAAATCTTACGCATGTAATAAAAGGAAGGAGGAATGCATAGTACGATATACCCAGCAAAGAGAAATTTTTTTACTTCAAAATCTTACGAGTGTAATATTTTGAAGATATAGCGTACATTGAAAATAGAATATGACCATATCAGCAAAGCAAAATGAATGGAGGTCAATATGAAGAAAGGAAAAAGCAGAAACAAGCGAAAGAAAACAAGAAGCAGGCTCCTATGGATTGCGATTGCTGTTATAGGAATAGCTGCGGTAATTTCTGCAGTATGTGTGGCAGGAATGTTGGCAACAAAGGAAAATGCCTGGAAGACACCGGAAGAACTTCTGGTGGAGTACATGGATCATATTCCAAAACAGGAGTATGAAGAAATGTATGCAATGCTACATATTGAGGCATCGGGAAATGTCAGTCAGGAGGATTTTGTAACTCGAAATTCAGCTATTTATGAAGGTATAGAAGTCCAGAATATAGCTGTCCAGATTATTGCATATGACGAGGAGCAAATGACGGTAACCTACCAGACTTCTTTCGATACAGTTGCAGGAACTATCAGCTTTGAGAATAAAGCACTTTTCCTAAAGGACGAAGAAGGATATCAGTTAGTTTGGGATGATTCCCTGATTTTTCCGAATCTGGCATCTACAGATAAAGTAAGAGTTTCCACTACACAGGCAGAACGAGGAGAAATTCTGGATAGGAACGGACGTGTCCTTGCAGGAAAAGGTACAGCATCTTCGGTTGGAATCGTTCCGGGCAAGTTGGAAAACAGAGAGGAAGCAATCGCACAGATTGCAGAACTAGTGGAAATCACACCGGAAGCGATAGAAAAGAAACTGTCTGCAAAGTGGGTAAAGGATGATTCTTTTGTTCCCATTAAAACAATTCCAAGAGTGGAAGAAATTGAGTTAATGTCTATCAGTCCAGATGAAGAAGTCCTAAAGGAGAAAGAAAGGCATGAAAAGTTGCTGGAGATTCCCGGAGTGATGATATCTGATGTTGAAGTGCGTGAATACCCATTAGGAGAAGCAGCGGCACATTTGGTCGGATATGTTCAAAGTGTTACTGCGGAAGATTTAGAGGAGCATGCAGGAGAAGGCTATACAGCCAATAGTGTAATCGGCAGAAGCGGAATGGAGAGCTTGTTCGAGAGTGAACTGAAAGGCCAGAACGGTTGCAGGATTTACATTGAAAACTCGGAAGGCAAAGAGAAGGAGGAACTTGCTTGTATCCTGGTACAGCATGGGCAGGACATCCAGCTTACGATAGATACTGATTTACAGGTTTCCTTGCATGAGCAGTTTAAGGAAGATAAAAGCTGCTCGGTAGCCATGAATCCTTATATCGGAGAAGTATTGGCTTTGGTCAGCACACCGGCCTATGACAATAACGATTTTATTATGGGATTGTCGAGTGAGCAGTGGACTGTACTTAACGAGGATGAGAATAAGCCAATGTATAATCGCTTCCGGCAAGTGTGGTGTCCGGGGTCTACATTCAAGCCAATTACCGCAGCGGTCGGCTTGGAATCAGGAGCAATCGATCCAATGGAAGATTACGGCAACGTAGGCTTAAGTTGGCAAAAGGATGCATCGTGGGGTTCCTATCATGTAACAACACTCCATGCATATGAACCAGTCATTTTAGAGAATGCCCTAATATATTCCGACAATATTTATTTCGCAAAGGCAGCATTAAAGATTGGCTCAGAAGAGATGGAGAGTTCTTTGACTGGACTTGGTTTTAATGAGGAACTGCCATTTGAGATTAAGATGGCAGAGTCGCAGTATTCTAATTCAGAGGGAATTGAAACAGAAATACAGTTAGCAGACAGCGGTTACGGTCAAGGGCAGGTTTTGGTGAATCCATTACATATGGCATGTATCTATTCTGCTTTCTGTAACGAGGGAAATGTTATAAAGCCGTATTTAGTATATCAGAAAGACGCAGTAGCTGAGTATTGGATTCCGGGAGCCTTTTCTAATGAGACAGCAAGCCGTGTATTGGAAGGAACAAAAAAGGTTGTGAATGATTCTAATGGAACTGGATATGCAGCCCATCGGGATGACATTCTTTTAGCAGGAAAAACAGGTACGGCAGAAATCAAGGCATCGAAGGATGATACTTCGGGTACGGAATTAGGATGGTTTGCAATTTTTACAGCAGAAGATACGGTAGAACGTCCTATATTGATTATTAGCATGGTAGAAGATGTGAAAGGAAGAGGAGGAAGCGGATATGTTGTTAAGAAAGACAACCTGGTTCTGGAAGAGTGGTTTGGCAGCAATTAGCTTTGTATTAATACTTAGTATTTCGGGGTGCAGTGATGCACCCCCGGAAGAAAATACAGTTTCGGAAACGGTAATAGATGTTCAGGCTATTCAGGAAGAATCAGAGGAGGATGCAGATGAAATTATAAGCGTCTGCATTGATCTTTATGAGAAAGCAGAAGAAGAAAATAAATTAGCGGATTTGGAAACAATCCGTAGTATTGTAAATCGTCTTGGAGAAAATGGTTATTCGGCAGTTGACAGCAGAAATCAAATTAACATGACGGAACCAGAGAAGGTAGTGGAATTCTGCGAAAAGGTGGATGCACAGGAGGAAGCAGAAATAACGATTCTTGAAATCAGTTATTTGGGCGGATTTGTAAAATACGATTTGCACACAAAAGGCGGAAATGTGGATGTGGTCAGAAGCTATTACAAGTATGAAAATGGAAATATGAAAAGAGAGGTTATAGGAAACTATCAAGCGGAGTATTGGAATTATACAGAAGAAGGTTACCTGATGTTTTCCGGTGTTTGGTTTTCAGAAGAATTATATGTTCTTACATTGAGTGGAGCAGAGGAACATACCGCATTACGGGTACAGCCATTGGATGAAACATATAGGGAGTTGAGTCGGAAATATCTCAACCCAATCAGCTTTGAACGGAATAATATGTTCATTGTGGATTGGAGTGAGGAGGATTTCGGGGATTTGAATTTCTATGATATGTATGACATTCTTTATCCAAAAGTGAATGGTCAATATGCTCCCTATGTTGCTGATGACAACTTATCAGTCAGTGCAGTTTATCAGATTCCAAAAGAAGAATTTGAAAGTGTTATTATGAAATATTTCAACATTGATAGTGAAACGCTACAATCAAAAACCATCTATGATTCGGAGAATTTGACTTATGAATATAAGCCGAGAGGCTTTGAAGAAGTAGAGTACCCCGAATATCCATATTCAGAGGTAGTAGGTTTTACAGAAAACAATGATGGGACAATTACACTTACAGCCAATGTAGTATTCCCTTATGCGGGTGATTCCAAGGTATATGCTCACGAGGTTGTGGTTCGCCCTTTAGAGAATGGACGGGTACAATATGTATCTAATCGAATTATACCATCCGAAGACAACTACAGAGAAACTTGGCATACGCCACGGTTGACGTTAGAAGAATGGGAAGAATTGTACGGAGGAGAATAATGGAGGATGTGAAATGGCTGCTTAGAAAATGTGGACTTCTAATTTTACTGCTGTTGATTTTCGTGATAGTTGGGGTAATCTGTTGGGGGAAAATGCATGAAGAAGAACAAAAGGTGGCAGAAGAAGTATGGGAGCCACCTGTAGAAATCGAAAATAGCGAAGCAGAAACAGAAGAAGCCGAGAATGCGGAAACTTCCACAGAGTCAGCATATTGGTTTATTCCGCAAGCCAGTGATTGTCTTATCTCAGATGAGGAAAAGGAACAATTGCAGAGTATGGTTTTGTCAGCGGCAGATTCGGTAGCAGAAATCTATAAGGATATTGTAATTGCAGATGCACCAAGTTATTCTTCCGGCATTAGCGAATTTACCAACGAGCAGAGGAAAACTGTGGTGGAGCAATTGGGCAGAAGCGGTCTGGTAAGTGTTGAAGAAGATACTGCCATGCAAAACCATGAAGCAGTCGAAACATTTTATGCAGATTACTTGGATGGACGGGACTCAATGGTTACGGTATTCGAAGTACATAGAGATGGACTGATTGGAGCAGTTACTTTTATTTACCGGAAAGGTGAGTTGCAGACTTATTATATAGGTGTTCGTTGGAAGGAAGGTGGAGTGCCTGAAATACAGGGAACTTCGGTAAGTAATGTGGCTGAAATCAAACTTACGGAAAAAGGGTATTTTATCTACGCATATGAATATGTGATTGCACATGCAAGTTTGAGACAGTATTGGAGAATAGAACCGCTTCCGGAAGACTGCCAGGAACTGACGGAGAAATACATATCAGGACTAAGTTATGTGAATTACAATGTGCTTGTCACAAACTGGAACAGTAGCAATGTAAAGGATATTTTGATGCCTTGCATGTATGAAGATATTTACCGAATTTCCACGGGTGAAAATCTGAAAACTGAGGATTGGAAGATTCCGGCAGAGGAATATGAAAGGATAATGACCACCTATTTTCCAGTATCGATAGAACAGTTAAGAGAGTATTGTGGGTATGATGAAGGGAGTAACAGCTATGAATATGAGATGATTTATGCCAGCCCATACCCACCTTTTGGAGAAGTAGTTGACTATACAAAAAATGCGGATGGAACGATTACACTTATCGTGGATGGAGTATGGCCGGATTATAATTCTGATCTCGCTTTTCGGAATACGGTTGTGGTCCAGCCATTTGAAGACGGAACTTTCAGGTATCTTTCCAATTCTATAGAACAAATTGAATTGGAACTGCCGCCAATAGCAAGAACGAAAGGATGATTTTATGGTATTAAGGAAAAAGAGCATTCTACTGATCATGGTATTTCTGATTGGGGGTTTCGTGTGTGCCTGTGGAAAAGAAGATAGTGTTGCGGGAGAATCTCTTGTGGAAGATACGGAAGAAGTATCTTCCACGGAGGAAACAAAAAATACTGAGGAAGAGGCTGCAGTACAATGGGAAAAGGGCTACGATCTTCCGGTAGATGAACAGGAAAGGGAAGAAGCTGAGACTGACTGTAAAAAGCTGATGGAACTTTATCTTGACATTTATGAAACAGCAGATAAAGGGATAGCATCTAATGTTGTTTTGGATGATCAAACGGTTCTTGAAATTCAGAAGAAGGTAAAGGACGCAGGATATCCAATTGCTACGATGGTAACGTATTCTAACATGGAGAATTATGAAAGTGTTGACAGTTTTCTGAAAGAATGTATGGAAGGGAAAAGAGGCTCTGTGGTGATTTATGAAATCCACAATGATGGTGGACTGGGCAGAATGAAATTCATTTTTGATGGAACGGATATGTATGTTGTGAGTACAAGAGGAATCTGGAATGCTGACAACAAGCCGGGAATTTCGTACATTTCTTATACGAGACTCAAAGAATGGAAATACACGGAAAAAGGATGGTTCTGCTATGAGCTGTGTGTGCCAGAGCCGCCAGAGGTTAGTGAAATTATGGATGGAAGCTGCCTGATCAGAATAAAACCTATGACAGAGGAACAGTGTGAAATGTCTGAACGTTGTGTTCGGGGGCTTGGATATCAGGGACAGAACCTTTTGTGTTCCAACTGGAATGTAGAAAATATGAGTGAGTTGGATTATAACGGAATGTTTGAATATCTGTATGGAATGAAATATGGAGAAAAGTTCAATTCTGAAGATTATCCAAATGGCATTCCTAAAGAAGAGTTCGAAAGTCTGATTATGGAGTATCTTCCCATAACAGCGGAGCAGATACGAGAGTACGCAGTATTTGATGAGGAAAACCAGACCTATCTTTGGGCGAGACTTGGGTGCTTCAATTATGCGCCTACCTTCTTTGGAACTTCTCTGCCGGAGGTTGTCGACATCAAAGAAAATCAAGATGGAACAGTCACATTAACAGTTGAGGCGGTCTGTGACATGGTCATTTGCGATGATGCAGTCATAACCCATGAACTTACGGTAAGGTTTGCAGAGGATGGCAGTTTTCAGTATTTGGGGAATGAAATCCTAAATGACGGAATTATGCATATACCAGATTACCAATACCGTATTAAAGAATGATTTGATAATACTGGTGTTTTATGGTATTTTTACAGATATGAAGAAAGGAGACTTACATGAAATATATTTATAAAATCACGGGAAAAGTAAGTTTAATACTATATATATTTATGTTGTATCAATTCTGGCATCTATGTCAATATGGTGGCTTGAGAAGGCATATACCGATGTTGGCGTTAGGTATAATAGGATTGGTTGGCACAGTGGTTCTCTGGCTGATTTCGAAAAGGCATAATCAAGAAGTTAATTCAGGAGATAATGGAAATAAGAAACTTTTCTATACGGAAATGATACTCCTTATAGCAGCAACTTTATTCTTTGGTGGACGTATCGTTTATTCTGCAGTTCCGTATCACGGGGCACTGTCTTGGAAACTTGATGAGTGGATGCGTAAAAAAGAAGTAGAACTGGAGCATAATAATCTTTTTGAGGATGGTGTAGAAGGGATTCTGATGGATTTGGATGAAGCATTGCAACTGCCGGAAGAACTCTATATTGCAAATAAATATCAGGTGTCATTTGATGAAAACGGAACGATTCAAAGGATTTATGCATTCATATATGGAAAAAATGAGGCTGGAGAGAAAAAAACGTATCTTATTGATTATGACGCAGACAGCAGTAATGATATGACTGTTTGGATAGATGGTAATGTGAATGGAGAATATAGTGACGATATGCGTTTGTCTCCAATGATTGAAATTTTGAACAATTCAGACTGGACGAGTCAGGTAGAGGCGTGGGCTGAAACATTTGAAGAGCAGCAGATTTATGAAATACTCTATATGGGGCGAAGATCTTTTAGTTCAGAGGAAGGCTTACAATATATTTCGGGAGATGCAGATGGTGATGGAACTGAAACAGGAACCGGCAATTTTACTCAGCTTAGAAGCGGTGGAGAAATCGTTGGGTTTGAGGTATCTTTGCATATTCCTGATTTAAATAGTGTCACACCTGTTCGATATATTATGGAGCCTGAGTACGTCAGTCAACAAGAATTGAAGCAGGAGAATACGATGCAGCAGGTGGAGGATGCTAAAGATACAGAAAGTTGGACTGTGGATCAAAGTGATGGAACTATGTATTTCTTTTTAGATGAAAATAATGGATGGCGTTTGGTGATAACGGATGCAGCTGCCGGAAGCAGATTTTATGTAATGGAAAAGACAATGGATGGTGGTTCTACTTGGGAATGCATAAATGATGATCCGTTCAGTGGACAATTGGGAGTTGCAGAAGGTTTAATATTTTATGATGAGAACTTTGGGGTTGCAGGAATTACAGGCGCATCCCAGTCCTATTCCCGCTTATATGTCACTCGCGATGGCGGAAGGACCTTTGAAGAAATGAAACTTCCAATGGATCTTGTTTCAGAATTACCACAAATCGCTATCGATTGCGGATTTACGGTGGAGGATTTTGATTACCTGAATATGCCTGAAAAAGAGGACGACACATTGACGATAACGGTTACCACAGATGCAGCGGAGAAAGATGGGATTGTATTTCAGTCAACTGATTATGGAGCGACATGGGAATACAAAGGGCTTGTTCAGATAGCGAATTAAGAAAAATCGGGTAAAAGTCAGAGATTGACCTTTACCCGATTCTTTATTTCCAGATATTCATGTCAGACAAGATAGACATGGTTATTTCAGTTGCGTTGCCTCCGGTAGCATCGCTGTCTGCACCAATGTTGGTAGCAAAAAAGTATGTATTATCTGCAGTTTCGATATAACCGATAAACCATCCGTTCACATCCTGGCCATCCACACGTCCGGTTCCGGTCTTTCCGTAGAATGTTCCGGCATCGGAAGAAGAAAGGCAGATGGAATCTTTTACTGCATTGATGTTTTCAGGAGCAAATCCAAAGTTGTTATTCTGCAGCTGGGTTAAAAGTTCGACTTGCTCTATTGGAGAAATTTTCAAGGAAGACTCCATCCAATAGGTGGAGAAATCACCACTTATATTTTCGTTTCCATATCCAATTTCCTGAATATAGTTGGAAATGTTAGCGGCTCCAAGCTGTTCGTCCACAGATTCAAAATACCAATTCACAGAGGAATTCATTGCTGACTGTAAGGTCTGGTCTGCATTCCATGCTTCAAATGGATAGGTTTCTCCATTCCATGCAATGAACGAATTTTCCGGTGTAATGATATCTTCTTCCAATCCGAACAGGGCATCGTATATCTTGTAGGTGGAGTTTGGTGCAACTCGCAGGGTGGCATGCTCCTTGTCGTGTATGCTCCATGCATCATTTTCCAAATCGTATAAAACAAAGCTGCCTTCGTATTCTCCGAAGTATGTGGAGAGGTCTACATAGGAAACATTCTCAGAAGAGGAATCCCATTGGTAGTGGCTTCCGTCTGCTGCGTATGTAGAAATAAAAGGTGCGAATCCAAGGAGAAGAACAGCAGTCAACATGAATGCAGTCATACCTTTTATTCTTTTCATAAATGTCGGCTTCTCATAAGAGGCAATGTTGATAATTCTTCGTTTCATCTGCTCCATGTTTCCACCAAGGCCGGCGGCAAACGGAAAAGGAGTAAGTGAAACCTTCTCTGCAAAGTTAATCAGTGTATTACCATAATCTTCGTAAGCATCCTCTTCAAGCATTTTCAAAACGGAAGTGTCACAGGCAACCTCTCTGTCATTACGCATTTCTTTCAGTGCATACCAGACAAGAGGATTGAACCAATATATTACCCCGGCAAGATTCATCAGATAACTGGCAACAGCATCTTTGTGCTTATAGTGCTGCAGTTCGTGCAACAGCATATACCGCATATCGGATTCGTTGTAATCAGAGATCAGATGAATCGGCAGATAAATACATGGTTTCAAAAGTCCCACAATAATCGGGGATTTCAAAAATGCAGTACTGTAAACAGGGATATTTCTGTGAATTCCCATTTCCTCCAAACATCGATGATATAGTCTGCGTACCTCCGGGTTCTGAAGGGGAAGTGCAGATTTCTCCAAATTGCGTAGGCGGAGTGAGGATTTGATTACTAATATAATCATTGCAAAAATGCCTACAGTCCATATCCCTAATAATATGTATCCAGCAATGGATGGTGTCTCGCTATTTACAGAAAGTGCGAAATCATTCATCCAGTCTGTATTTCCGGTCGGATGAATTCCCACAGCTTCCCCCATAGCGGTTGCGGTACCAGAAGCAGGAGAGCTTCTTAAGCTACCAAGCCACGAGAAGATTTGTGGAAATCCGATGAGACGGAACGGTATAAAGGGAACTGCCAGCAACCCAAGAAGCAGGAACCACAGATTATACTGCATCCGGCTGGACAGGTTGTTTTTGAATATCCGCTTGGCTATCAAAAGAATTCCGATGATACCGCTGATAAATACATTGCATATTAAAAAGCGTATCATAAAATTAGCCACGTTAATTTCCTCCTTTTTTTGACCTCTTGGAAAGAAGGGAACGGAGGGTGTCTATTTCTGTTTCAGACAGTCTGTCATTTTCTATATAGGCAGACAGCATGGCAGTGATATCCCCGTCATAGTATCGTTCCAGAAAAGAGTTGCTTTCCTGGCCGATGTATTCGCTTTCTTTCACGACTGGGGTATAAACAAACACTCGGCTCTGTTTTTCATAAGTTAGAACGCCTTTTGTTACGAGACGTTTGATTAAAGTCTGTATCGTCTTAGGACTCCAGCTTGTGGTCTGTAATAATTTATCTGTTATTTCATTGGTACTGATCGGCGCATGTTTCCATACGATTTTCATAACTTCAAATTCAGCTTCAGAAATCTGTGGTAAATCGTTCATTTTAAATCCCTCCTTAAATCTTACGGCTGTAATAAATATATTATAGACGTTATTTATGTGGTTGTCAATTTCAGAAAAAACATATTGACTTGAAATCTTACTTGTGTAATAATTGAAATATTACAAGAGTAAGATTTGGAGATGGCAACAAAAAGAAAAGAACCAGAATCACAACGGATTAGCTGGTTCCTTTACTCGTTTGAATTACCTCTTTTATGTATGAGTGCTAAGAGGTATTCAATTGCTGGAAGAATCTCGGCTGCCTCTTGCTCATCACATTCCTGTAGCATCAATAACAGTTTTTGTTTTTTCAACCCATCCGTAGCAGTGTCAGGGTGGAAAATCCGGTCTGCAGGAATGTGTAAATAAGCGATGATCTGGCACAATACTTCGAACTTGGGATTCCCACGGTCGTTTTCAATATTCAGTATTGTACGTTCATCACAACCTATTTGTTCAGCTAATGCTGCTTGAGATAGATGGGCTTCTTCTCTGGCAGCCCGAACTACCTTCGCAAGATTTTTTACATAGTCATGCATTACAATTCACCTCAGTGCTAGTTTACACTACAGGGTAAATATTATGAATTACAATAGAGTACAGGTATAAGATGAAACGAACTACACCATAAAAGGAGAAATCACATGGAAGCAAGGAAACAGCACAGAATACGATGTTTGTTGAAGTTACTGAAATTTGCTCATGGATAAAAACGCATTGATAGGTGTATCGCAATTCACGGAACGATAGAATTGCGATACACCTATTTTATATTTCAAGAGAAAACAAGAAGGAGGCTCATGATGAAAGAGATGGAAGCAAAGACAGAAAACAGATATGAGTACAGAAAACCACAGGAAAAGAGGAAACAGATGATAGCACCGGATTTATTTGAATTTGCATATGTACCGGATTGGTACGGACATTTAGCGGAACTGGAGAGATTGGCATTGCCGGAATCATGGAAGTTCCGAAAGCCGAGCCGGGAAACAAAGAATGCAGACACCCCCATTTTAGAACGTTACATACATACAATTTTTCGCAAGCAGGTTATTGACTTTAATTCAGAAAGTGATCCAAGAAAGGCAGACAGTATTTTTCATTTGGAAAACGAATGCGTCTGCTTCCATACTGGATTATACACACCTCAGTACAAGGGGATTTATGGTTATTTTGAAAGAAACAATTTTTCGGATTCTTTAAGAGATTGGTATTTTAGAGGTTTTTGTGATGAATTGTCTCCAAAGTTAAGATACATCGAGCCATTACCACAAAAGCCCGTCTATCATATGGCGCAGAGTGGCATTAACTTTAATCCAGAGTGGCCTATAAGAGTAAACGTAAATCACATATTGGGAGATGAAGAGAACCTGGAGCGTATTCCGGCTAAAATTCGGAAGGTGAAGAATTTGCCGCTATTGTTTGAAACAGCAGTAGAACTTGGAAGAAGGAAGTCGGTAATTGAACCGGGGCTTGTGGTCCCACAGGGATATCAGGGGAGAGTGCAGTATCTTCTTCCGGTTTATCTGACGAATATGCAGAAACCTGACCTTGCCATGACACTGACGGTTATGGATGGGTACTATTTGGGTAATACCTGTCTGACGTTGGAGATGGCATATTTGAATGCGAGAGTAGTTGCAAGGCCAATGGCTCCGTGGCTTACGGAACTCGTAAAATAGGAAAACAGTACATAGAAACATGGATTGAATGGAACACCCGACAAGATGCAATAGCTGAATTGCGCCTTGTCGGGTGTTTTTCGCTTAAAGGATGATGGACAGGCTTCCTCTCTGCTACTGAAAAAATCTCAAAAAGTTTTTTAAATAGGAAATGAACCTTCCTATTTAACTCTTATGATGATGCCACAAAGCAGAGGAAAGGAGGTGGGCAAGTGTTGAAAGCGAATGAACGTAGGCAGAAGATATTGGAAATTCTGTGTGTGCGCCGTCAGGAAACGATGGAAAATCTGGCACAGGAATTCAATGTTACAACTCGTACAATTCGGAATGATATTGAAGAATTGACACTTGCTCACCCGATTGAAACCGTGCGTGGCAGATATGGTGGAGGCGTCAGGGTTGCTGATGGCTATTATCTTGGACGTAAGTATTTAAAACCAGATCAGCAGGAACTGTTGAAGCGGCTTTCAGAAAATTTAACAGGCGAAGACCTCGCTACGATGAACAGCATCCTTTCCGAATTTGCTTTGACAAAAAGGGCAGAGAAATAAGTCCTGTCTGAAAGATGGAGGTGAAAAGATTTGGAAAGGGTGTTTATCTGCAGTCCGTTCCGGGGAGCGGAAGAGAAGAATGTGGAGCTTGCCAGAAAATATGCCAGATTTGCTTATGAAAAAGGCTGTCTTCCGGTAGTGCCTCATCTGTATTTTCCACAGTTCCTAAAGGAAAGTGATGTTCAGGAACGGATGGCAGGGATTCAGTTTGGACTTTCATTGTTGAAAGAGTGCCGGGAAGTATGGGTATTTGGAGAAATAATGAGTGAAGGCATGTGTATGGAGATTGCGGAAGCTGACCATGCAGGAATTCCCATCCGGTATTTCACAAAGCAAAACGGAGAATTTGTGGAAAGGAGCAGTTTATGAGCGAGGAATTGTTGAAAATTGCAGATGGTCTTTTGGCGGTTTCGGAAGGAGTCCGTGCCCTCGCAGGAAAGGCACATTCATGTAATTGTAGTAAAAATCAGGAAGAAGAACGAGGGCAGAAGGATGAAGAAAGCGGAAATGAGAAGAGTCAGGAGAAACAAGAGAATGCCGTTACCATTGAACAGGTCCGTGCGGTCATGGCATCCAAATCGCAGGATGGAAAAACGCAGCAGGTCAAAGCGCTGATTCAAAAGTATGGGGCAGATAAGCTATCCGGGGTACAGCCGGAGAAATATGCAGATTTGCTTCGTGATGCAAAGGCTCTTTAATGGGACAGCATGCGATATTATCCGCATCTGCCTCCAAACGATGGATGAACTGTACCCCATCTGCATTGTTGGAGAAGCAGTTTGCGGACGAGGAAAGTATCTACGCAGCGGAGGGAACTGCTGCCCATGCTCTTGCAGAGCATAAGCTGAAACGGTTTCTTAAGAAGCGTTCCAAACGTCCGGTATCTGATTATGACTGTGATGAGATGGAAGAATGCACAGATGATTATGTGTCCTTTGCAATGGAGCAGATTGAAAAGGCGAAACAGTCATGCAGTGATCCGGTAGTGATGATTGAGCAGAGACTGGACTTTTCCAGATGGGTGCCGGAAGGATTCGGTACCGGAGATTTGGTCATCGTAGCGGATGATACTTTATACATTGTGGATTTGAAGTACGGAAAAGGCATTGCTGTATCTGCAGAATGGAATCCACAGATGCTTTTATATTCTTTGGGAGCATTGGAACTGTTCGGTTCCCTTTATGACATTGAAAAGGTCAATATGACCATCCACCAGCCGAGACTGGAAAATGTCAGCACCTTTGAAATTACGGTTCATGACCTCATGGAATGGGCAGAGCAGGAGTTGATGCCGAAGGCAGAGATGGCAGCCAAAGGCGAAGGAGAGTTTGCAGTTGGAGATTGGTGTCGTTTCTGTAAAGCGAAAAATACCTGCCGTGCCAGAGCAGAAGAATATTTGAGATTGGCACAAATGGAGTTTAAGCCACCGGAACTTTTGTCAGAGGAAGAAATCGCAGAGGTTTTGAAGGTGGCGGATGAACTTGCCAAGTGGTCTGCAGATGTTTATGCCTATGCACAGGATGAAGCGATTACACACGGAAGGGTATGGAACGGATTCAAACTGGTAGAAGGCAGAAGTAACCGTAAATATGTCAACGAAGAGGAAGTGGCGGATGCTGCAAAAGCAGCCGGATATGAGGACATTTACAAGAAGTCTCTGATTGGTATCACGGAAATGGAGAAGCTGATGGGCAAAAAAGATTTTCAGAAGATACTGGGTAGTCTGGTGTATAAGCCGCAGGGCAAAATCACCTTGGTGCCGGAATCCGATAAGAGACCACCAATTCAAACAGAAACCGCTGAGGCGGATTTTAAGGAGGATGAATAAATGAGCAAGAATGAAACACCGACCAAAGTAATCGTACCGTGCAGATTTTCTTATCTGCATTGTTGGGAGCCGGAAGCAATCAATGGCGGCGAGCCGAAGTACAGCGTGTCTGCCATTATCCCGAAGTCAGATAAGGAAACCATTAAGAAGATTCAGGCAGCGGTGGAAGCTGCAAAGCAGGAATCTTTGTCAAAGTGGGGTGGCAAGATTCCACCGAATCTGAAGCTTCCTTTGCGTGATGGTGACATTGACCGACCGGAGGATGAGGCATATAAAGGCTGTTATTTCTTTAATGCCAACAGCAGACAGGCACCACAGGTGGTTGATAAGCAGGTACAGCCAATCCTGGATCAGACAGAAGTGTATTCCGGCTGTTACGGAAGAATCAGTGTAAACTTCTATGGCTACAACAGCAATGGCAACCGTGGTGTGGCAGCAGGACTTGGTAACATCCAGAAGTTGAAAGACGGAGAGGCACTCAGCAGCCGTACCAATGCAGAGGATGATTTTGAAGCAGTAGAGGATGAAGATTTCCTCGGCTAATGATAAGGGCGGTGTATGCCGCCCGTACATAGAGGAGTTGTTTTGATGAAAGAGACATGGACAGATATTCCCGGACTGGAAGGGAAATACAAGATCAGTAATATGGGGAGATACAAAAGGCTGTCCCGGTATATTCAGGGGAGAAGACTGCCGGAAGAGATTCTTCCTTTGAACCAGAGTCAGGTAAGGGAAGTTAAGGAAAGGCTTGGAAGAAAGGAACATGTGTATGATATTGCTGACAGCATGGGGATTTCCAGAAAGACCGTCAGCAAGATTAAATCGGGAAGGAGTTACGCATGGGCGAAGTAGGATATAAAACACTGGCAATTGACATAGAGACCTTTTCCGATGTGGACTTAATCAAATGCGGGGTATATGCCTATGCAGACAGTCCTGCATTTGAAATCCTGCTGTTTGCATACAGCTTTGATGATGAAGAAACAAAGATTATTGATTTGGCACAGGGCGAACAGCTGACGGAAGAAATAAAAAATGCCCTGTCTGATGTGGGAATTATTAAGACAGCGTTCAATGCTAATTTTGAGCGTACCTGTCTTTCAAAATATATGGGAGTCCGTTTATCTCCCGAATCGTGGGTTTGTACTGCAGTACAGTCGGCTATGCTTGCCCTTCCGCTTTCTTTGGAGGGTGTTGGGGCGGTTCTGGGGCTTTCTGAGCAAAAGCTGAAGGAAGGTAAGGACTTAATCCGCTATTTTTGTGTGCCTTGCAAACCGACCAAAACAAATGGTGGCAGGAGCAGGAACCTTCCATGCCATGCACCGGAAAAATGGGAACAGTTCAAGACGTACTGCATCCGTGACGTGGATGTGGAAAAAGGTATCCGGCAGAAACTGCATAAGTTTCCGATACCGGAATCTGAGATGGCATTTTACCGTTTGGATCAGGAAATTAATGACAGGGGAGTTTTAGTTGACAGGGAATTGGTAGAACAGTCGATTACCTGTGACCTGTTACATAAAGACATTGTGACGAACCGTGCCTATGAGGTAACGGGACTTGAAAATCCAAATTCTGTATCGCAGTTGAAAGGATGGCTTTCAGAACGTGGAGTGGAAATCGACAGCCTATCCAAAGGAGCAGTTGCGGAGTTGATTGAGGATGCGGATGGGGAAGTGCTGGAGGCTTTAAAACTCCGGCTTCTCATGGCGAAAACATCAGTAAAGAAGTATGAAGCGATTGAACGGTCAGTGTGTTCGGACGGAAGGGTACATGGACTGCTGCAGTTTTATGGGGCAAATCGTACCGGCCGGTGGGCAGGAAGACTGGTGCAGGTACAGAATCTTCCTCAGAATCATATCAGTGACTTGGAACTAGCACGTAGTCTTGTCAGAAGAGGGCAGTTCGAGGAATTGGAATTATTCTACGAATCCACACCAAATGTACTGTCTGAATTAATCCGTACTGCATTTATTCCAAAAGAGGGATGCAGGTTTATTGTTGCGGACTTTTCAGCTATTGAAGCGAGGGTGCTGGCATGGTTATCCGGGGAACAGTGGAGACTGGATGTATTTGCTACACACGGAAAAATATATGAGGCTTCGGCATCGGCCATGTTTGGTGTTCCGATGGAGGAAATTACAAAAGGATCTCCACTGCGACAAAAGGGAAAGATTGCGGAACTGGCTCTCGGATACGGAGGAGCAGTAGGGGCATTGACTTCAATGGGAGCCTTGGCAATGGGACTTAGTGAAGAGGAACTGCCGGGACTGGTATCTACATGGAGAAATGCAAATCCGCATATTACACAGTTTTGGTGGGATGTAGATGAAGCAGCCGTGAGGGCAGTCCGTGAAAGGAAAGAAACACAGGTCGGACTGATTCGTTTTCAGTATGCTTCCGGTATTTTGTTTGCCATGCTCCCGTCCGGAAGGAAACTTGCCTATGTGAAACCGAGAATGGGTGTCAACAAATATGGCAGGGATGGATTGACTTATGAAGGTGTGGGAGAAAACAAGAAATGGGAAAGGATGGATACTTACGGGCCAAAGCTGGTGGAGAATATCGTACAGGGTACTAGCCGGGATATTCTGGCAGAAGCCATGATGAGATTGAAGAAAGCGGGATTCTCCATTGTATTTCATGTACATGATGAAGCGGTGCTGGAAGTGCCGGAAGGAGAATCATCCGTGGAAGAGGTATGCAGGATTATGGCAGAGCAGCCTTCCTGGGTACACGGGCTTCCGCTTCGTGCTGATGGCTACGAGTGCCAATTTTATAAAAAGGATTAGGAGGGATTGCAGGATGAAACTGTATATTTCAACAGGAAATTCCCGAATGGAAAAGAAGTGGAATGGACAGGAGATGGAGTTTAGTGTGTTTTTGGAGCGTCTCTCTCATACTGTCCGTACCAGTGAAACGATGGAACAGTATCGGAAACTGAGCAAGGCAAAGCAGGATTCCATCAAGGATGTGGGTGGTTTTGTGCTTGGAAAGCTGAAGGGCGGTAGAAGAAAGAAAGCAAATGTATTATTCCGTTCTGGTCTGACATTGGATATGGACTATGCCACAGAGGATATTGCAGAGCAGATAGAGCTGTTTTTTGATTTTAGATGCCTAATCTACTCTACCCATAAACACACACCGGAGAAACCAAGACTTCGCTTAATCATCCCATTGTCAAGAACGGTATCGCCGGATGAATATGCAGCAGTGGCAAGAAAAGTGGCAGAGGATATTGGTATGGAGTTGTTTGATGATACAACCTACGAACCAAGCCGCCTCATGTATTGGCCTTCCACCTCTGCAGATGGAGAATTCTTTTTCCGTGATATTCCGGGAACATTTTTGAATCCGGATTCTGTATTGGAAAGATATGCAGATTGGAGGGATTCTTCTTCATGGCCTGTCAGCAGCAGACAAAAAGCAGTTGTCAGCAGGGAGATGAAGAAACAGGCTGATCCGTTGTCGAAGGAAGGAATCGTAGGTGCATTCTGCCGGACTTATTCGATAGAAGAGGCAATCCGTATATTTCTGCCGGATGTATATCAGGAAAGCATGATGCCGGAGCGATTTGATTATATTCCGGCAGATTCACAGGCAGGTGTGGTGATTTATGAAGGGAAGTTTGCGTATTCCCACCATGCCACTGATCCGGCTTGTGGGAAGCTGCTGAATGCGTTTGACATTGTCCGCATCCATAAGTTTGGGGAGCAGGATGATAAGGCTGAAGAAGGAACGGATGCAGGAAAGCTGCCATCCTTTAAGGCTATGAGTGACTTTGCGGTGTCGGATGAACAGGTAAAGAGGACACTGGCAAAGGAAAGGGAGAAGGCAGCAAGTGAGGAATTCGATACTGATACCGGGGAATGGCAGACCATGCTGGACTTGGATCGTCAGGGAAAAGTAAAAGACACACTTTCCAATATTGCAACGATTATTCGATTCGATGAGAATCTACAACCTATCGTATTTAATCAGCTGAAGAATGCACTGGATGTCATCGGGGAATTGCCGTGGGTACAGGTCAAAAAAGGATGGGGTGATGCAGATATTGCCTGTGCGAAGCTGTACTTTGAAAGGGTGTATGGGATTTGGTCACCTACCAAATTCAAAGATGCTCTGCTTGCAGTAGTGTCTTCCGAAAGACTTTATCATCCGGTCAAGGAGTATTTTTCCACGTTATCCTGGGATGGATGTAGCAGGATTGACAGTCTGCTGATTGACTATATGGGAGCAGAAAACACACCGTATGTCCGTGCAGTTACAAGAAAAACTCTGGTAGCGGCGGTAGCCCGTATTTATGAGCCGGGTATAAAGTTTGATTCCGTGTTGGTTTTAAACGGTCCGCAGGGGTGTGGTAAGTCTACGTTCTTTGCAAAACTGGGAAAAGAGTGGTATTCGGATTCCCTTACGATTTCTGATATGAAGGATGGAAAAACTGCTGCGGAGAAGCTTCAGGGGTATTGGCTTTTGGAATTGGGAGAGCTTGCGGGTATCAAAAAGGTAGATGTGGAAACCGTAAAATCTTTTGTTACCCGGACGGATGATAAATACAGGCAGTCATATGGAACAACGGTAGAGAGTCATCCGAGGGAATGTGTGATTGTGGGAAGTACAAACTCAGAAGGCGGCTTTCTGCGTGATGTTACCGGAAACAGACGCTTTTGGCCTGTGCATGTAACCGGAAAAGGGAAGCATCGTGGATGGGATTTAACTCCTGAGACGGTAGACCAGATTTGGGCAGAAGCGATTTCCATTTATAAAGATGGAGAAGAGTTGTATCTGAAAGGAAAGGAAGCTGCAGAGGCTTATGTGGCACAGCAGGAAGCAATGGAGTCTGATGAAAGAGAAGGCATTGTGGAGGATTACCTGGAGCGATTACTTCCGGCAGACTGGGACACAATGGATTTGTATCAGAGACGTTCTTATCTTGGTGGTGGAGAGTTTGAAGCAGAAGGAAGAACCGGAACGGTAGTCAGAGAGAGATTCTGTTTAATGGAAGTCTGGTGTGAATGCTTTGGGAAGGAGCGTCAGAATTTCCGAAAGACAGATTCTTATGAGTTAGAATCCATTATTCAAAAAATTGGTGGCTGGAAGAAGTATGAAGGGAATTCCTCCGGCAAAATGCGTATCCCCGGTTATGGTGTACAGAGGGTGTTTGTCAGAGTGAAAAAGGAAACCGCAGGAAACAAATGATGGGTTTCCGTGGGGGATTGGTAAGACGGTAGGCAACAGATGTTGGAAACAGCCATGAAGTCAGCAGGCAAAAGGGCTGTGTCGGTGCTGTTTCCAATGTTTCCACTTATATTTAATAAATGAAAATAAGTATAAGAGGACACGGATACACCCGTATATACGCATATGGGAGAATAGATGTTTTTGAAAGTGGAAACAGCAGAGGGAAACGGAGATGAGGTTTTGCGAGAATGTGTAATTGAAAAGGCTCTGGTAAAAGAGGCAAAGAGCAGGGGCGGCATGGCGGTAAAGTTCGTGTCTCCCGGTTTCGATGGGGTGCCTGACCGTCTCGTTCTGCTTCCTGGTGGGAAGTGTGCATTTGTGGAATTAAAGGCACCGGGAAAAAAGCTGCGACCGTTACAGGAAAAACGAAAACATCAGCTGGAAGCCTTGGGGTTTTCCGTATATGTGATAGATGGATTGGAACAGATCGGAGGTGTGCTGCATGGAATTCAGACCACATAAATATCAGGAATATGCCAGGGAGTTTATTATCGGGCATCCGGTATGTGCTTTGATTTTGGATATGGGACTTGGAAAGACAGTTATTACCCTTACTGCTTTGTGGGAACTGGCACTTGATTACTTTGAGGTAGGAAAGGTTCTGGTCATTGCACCATTCCGTGTGGCACGGGATACTTGGAAGGAAGAACTGGAAAAATGGGATCACTTGAAAGGACTGTCGGTGTCAGTGGTAGTCGGTTCTGAAAAAGAACGATTGGATGCTTTGGAAAAAAAGGCAAGCGTGTATGTAATCAACCGTGAAAATGTGGTGTGGCTTTGTGAGAAGCATCACTGGGATTTTGACATGATTGTGATTGATGAATTATCTTCTTTCAAATCTTATCAGGCGAAAAGGTTCAAAGCACTAAGACGATACCGGCCGAAGGCAATTCGTGTGGTTGGTCTGACCGGAACACCGGGAAATCTTATGGATTTATGGGCTGAGATTGGAATTCTTGATATGGGGCAGAGGCTTGGAAGATATATTGGAGCTTATCGTGACAGGTTCTTTCTGCCGGATAAGCGAAACAGGAATATCATTTATTCCTATAAACCGAGGGATGGTGCGGAAGAAGCAATCTACAATTTGATTTCTGATATCTGCATTTCCATGAAGGCCGAGGATTACCTTTCTATGCCGGAGTGCCTTTATCATCGGGTGGAGGTTCGGATGGATGAAAAAGAAGAGAAGCTGTACCGTCAGATGGAAAAGGATATGCTTCTGCCATTTGAAGATGGGGACGTGGATGCGGTCAATGCAGCTGCTCTTTCCGGGAAATTACTGCAGATGGCAAATGGAGCAGTCTATGATGAGAACCACAAAGTCCGCCATATCCACGATAAGAAACTGGATGCTTTGGAGGATTTAATCGAGGCAGCGAATGGAAAGCCTGTGTTAGTGGCTTACTGGTATCAGCATGATTTGGATAGAATTGTTGAACGGTTTAAAGCTGTTCCATTAAAAGCAGCAGGTGACATCCGCAAATGGAAAGAAGGAAAAATCCCGGTGGCAGCAATCCATCCGGCATCGGCAGGACATGGTCTGAACATACAGGACGGAGGCCACATTCTGATTTGGTTCGGACTTACCTGGTCTTTGGAACTGTATATGCAGTGCAATGCCAGACTGTGGAGACAGGGACAGAGGGAAACAGTAATGATTTACCATATCATCAACAAAGGAACATTGGACGAAGATGCCATGCGGTCATTGGAACAGAAGGACTGTGGGCAGTCGGCTATCATAGATGCAGTAAAGGCAAGGATTGGAGGTGTGAACGGTGCGAGCAGAAAGGATGATTAAGGAATATCCGAATTTGAAAAGGGAACTATCGGTGTTGGAATTTCAGTTAAGCCGATGTGAGGGAATTGATTATGACACCGTCATATCTTCCCTTACTTTCTCTAAGCCGGAAGGGGAAAGAGTACAGACAAGCGGTGTTTCGGATGTGACTGCAAGAGCAGCACTTGCATACCGTAAGGTGGCAGACAGGATGAGTGATGAATGGTTATCTTATCTTGCCGGACAGTACGGACAGATAAAAGAGGAACTGGATTTTTTTGAACATGCTGTACGTGGACTTTCCGGGAAATTACCGGAAATTGTATGGGATATGGCTGTGGAGCGTTTCACTTGGGAAGAACTGATGATGAAATATCATATCAGCCATACAATGGTGGCGAAATACCGGAAGAAAGCTATAAAGGAATTGGATGCGCTGTATGAGGAGAGGGACAGGCAGACGGAAAGTTTTATTTTGAGGTGAGGCAGTGAGACGAGGCGAGGTTTATTTTGTGGATTTTGGAAAAGACAAAACGACACATAAACAGTGTGGCATTCGGCCGGCAGTGATTGTGAGTAATAACCGGGGAAATGGTCATGGACCAACAGTAACGGTTGTTCCGCTTACAGGCAACATACATAAGAGACCTGAAATGCCAACCCATGTGCAGATACCGCTTTCAAGCTGTATTGGACTGAAAAGACCGAGCATGGCATTGGCTGAACAGGTCGATACTGTAGATAAGATAAAAGTAAAAGATAAAATCGGGGAAATACATGATAATCTTCTGATGGAGCAGATCACGGTTGCCCTTCAGATACAGATAGGGGTTTTTGAAGAATATAACTGATACCGGGTGGGATTGTGTGTCCCACCCTTAAATTATGCAACAGTTCGTTTCGTTAATCTTCATCTTTCATTTCTGGAATATGGCAGGAGCCAAGAAGCAGTTCTTTGCAGTCTGAAAAGCCGAGCATATAGGCAAGTTCTCCATAGCGTACCCAATTGGCACTGCGTTCATTGACATACTGGTCGATTAAACGCATCGTTTCTTCCGGCAGATTAAGAGATGCCAGTTTGGCAGCATATTCATCTGCTTTTTCTTTTGTCTGCATAAACGAAGTATCCTCTTTTGTAATCTTGTGCAATGCTTCTCCCATTCGGGTATCCATCAGTTGATAAAGTACGGATTTGTTATCCATGTAATCGCTCCTTTCACCATGAGGTCATATTAACTCTGAATTGGTAAGTTATCAACCATAAAGATAGCATTACCGAATATTTAAAAGTTACCCCCTTTTGCTGCTTTGGTGGTGTACTAAAGGTGTACTAAGTGTGTACCGTCCGGTGTACTGACATGGAGTATTTTTCGTGGTATATTGTAGGCGTGAAAGATTAGAGGTGGACTGAATCCTGTGTGGTTTGGTCTTTTTTTCTGTCTTTTACATTGGTATGGGTACGGGCTTTATCCTTTCACCGTACCCGGTACATAAGAAAGGAGCGTGGTGCTATGCCGAGGAAACCAAAGAAACCATGTAAGCATCCCGGCTGTCCGAAGCTGGTGGAGGGAATGTACTGTGAAGAACACGCTTTGCTGCATGGGCAGGAGCGAGGGGATTCAGCAGTGCGAGGGTATGACAGCAAGTGGAGAAAGGCAAGAGAAAGGTTTCTTAAATGCCATCCTCTTTGTGTTCAGTGTCAGAGGGAAGGAAGGCTTGTAAAAGCGACTGTGGTTGACCACATCAAACCGCATCGGGGTAATCCGATTTTGTTTTGGGATGAAAGGAACTGGCAGCCGCTTTGCAAGCACCACCATGATGTGAAGACAATGACCGAGGACAGGTATCAGGAATATAAATATTGATTGTGTATCATACACAAGGGTGGGGGTATCAAATCTCCACAATCCTGTGCAGGATTGACCGCCGCCCCCTCAAACGTGAATTTTCGCAGAATTAAGCAGGGGGGATAGTCTGGTGGTGTGATATTTTTCGCAGAATGTGTTTAAATGCAAGGGGAATCCGTCAGAGAGTTTCGATAAAAAGTATAGAAAAACCGTGTTTTTAATGGGTAAAAAGGCGCAAAAAGAGGTGCTTTTTTACCCATTTTTTATGCCCGTTTGAATGGAAGGATGTGAAAGGATATGACGGAGCAGCAGGCAAAGCAGATAAGGGAAATGAGGGAGCAGGGGATTGGTTACCGTTCCATTGCTCTTACAGTAGGGCTGTCCCGTGATATTGTGAGGAACTTCTGTAAAAGCAGAGGGCTTTCCGGTTATGGTTCGGCACTGACAAAAAACATACAGGAACAGGTCATGCTTGGGAAAGCGTGTCTGTACTGCGGTAAGGAAATGAAACAGCTGGATACCGGAAGACCAAAGAAGTTCTGCTCAGATAAATGCAGACGGGAATGGTGGAAAGGACACCCGGAACGAATCAACAGAAAAGAAAGTGCCATGTACCCTGCGGTGTGTGTGCGTTGCGGTAAAGAGTTCTTAAGCTACGGTAACAGGAAAAGGAAGTATTGCAGTCATGACTGCTACATTAAAGCAAGATTTTGGGAGGTAGAAGATGAAGACAGCGAAGCTATCAGTTCTGCCGATTAAGGACTTAAATCCGGCAGAGTACAATCCCCGTAAAAGATTAAAGCCGGGGGACAAGGAGTATGAAAAGATTAAGCATTCTATTGAAGAATTTGGATTTGCTGACCCTGTAGTGGTTAATTCCGATATGACAATTATCGGAGGTCACCAGAGGGTAACAGTAGCAGCTGCACTTGGTTATACGGAAGTACCGTGTGCGATTGTGGAAGTCAGCAAAACTCAGGAAAAGGCACTCAACATTGCGTTGAATAAGATTTCAGGCGAATGGAATCAGGAACTGTTGGCAGATTTGATTCAGGACTTGCAGGACTCGGATTTTGATGTCGGGTTTACAGGATTTGAACCGCCGGAGATTGAACAGCTTTTTTCAAAGGTACATGACAAAAAGGTAAAAGAAGATGATTTCAATGTAGAAGCAGAATTGAAAAAACCAACAGTGGCACAGACAGGTGATGTGTGGCTCCTGGGCAAACACCGTGTTATCTGTGGCGATTCTATTTTGCCGGAAACATACAACATCCTTATGGATGGAAGGAAAGCAAATCTGATTCTGACAGATCCACCGTACAATGTAGATGTGGAGGAGACTGCCGGAAAGATTAAGAATGACAATATGGCGGATGAAGATTTTTACAAATTCCTCTTTGCTGCCTTTGTGAATATGGAACAGAACATGGAGGACGATGCTTCTATCTATGTATTCCATGCGGATACCGAGGGATTGAATTTCAGAAAGGCGTTTGCGGATGCCGGGTTCAAATTATCGGGATGCTGTATTTGGAAAAAGAATGCACTGGTGCTTGGACGCAGTCCTTATCAGTGGCAGCATGAACCGTGTCTGTTCGGATGGAAGAAAGGCGGTAAGCATCAGTGGTATTCCGACAGGAAGCAGACCACCATTTGGGAATATGACCGTCCGAAGGCATCCAAAGACCATCCGACCATGAAGCCGATTGCTCTGATGGCATACCCGGTACAGAATTCTTCCATGATGGGATGTGTGGTTCTGGACCCGTTTCTTGGTTCCGGTTCGACACTTATGGCTTGTGAACAGACAGGGCGTATTTGCTATGGTGTGGAACTGGAAGAGAAATTTGTGGATGTCATCGTCAACCGCTATATGGAGATGAAAGGCTCTGCGGATGAAGTTTTTGTTATCAGAAATAATGTGAAAATTCCATATTGGGATTTAGGGAAGGAAGGTGAAGCCAATGCAACAGCTGACCTTCCTTGATTTATGTTCAGGCATAGGAGGTTTCAGACTTGGTCTGGAATCTGCCGGCCATAAGTGTATCGGTTATTGTGAATATGACAGATTTGCGAGGGCTTCCTATGAAGCAATGTACGACACGGAAGGAGAGTGGAAAGCAGATGATGTCACAAAACTTAAATCAGAAGATGTCCCCTATGCAGACATCTGGTGTTTCGGATTCCCATGCCAGGATATCTCCGTTGCAGGAAAACAGCGGGGACTTGTCGGAGAGCGAAGTGGGATATATTACAACATTATTGACCTCATCAAAGGCAAAGAAGAAAGTGATAAGCCCACATACCTTCTTGTTGAGAACGTTAAGAACCTGTTATCAATTAATTCAGGCTTCGACTTTGCCAGCGTTCTGTCTGAAATGGACGAAGCGGGGTATGACTGTCGGTGGCAGGTGCTTAATTCAAAAGACTTCGGAGTCCCCCAAAACAGGGAGCGTGTGTTCATTATCGCAAATCTTAGAAGCCGAGGTGGACGAGAAATATTACCTCTCTGCGGAGAAAACGCAGCAACTCTTAACCAACTTGTAGGTGGGATGCAGGGATACCGTGTATATGGCACGGATGGCATATCAGCTACCCTCGTTGGAAATGCTGGAGGTGTGGGCGCCAAGACAGGCTTGTATCTTATGGGTAATCTGAATCCGAGTGGTCACGGTCAGGGTGGAAATGTCTATCATGAAGACGGAATTGCACCAACGGTTACTGTAAACAAAGGCTGTGGCACGAGAATATTTATTGATCAGAGCAATCATGCTCCAAAGCTGACGGAAAATGCCAGATGCATAACTGCAAGGTATACTTCCGGGATGGTAAATCATACTGCAATGAATTCTGCAGTTATGGAAGTGCATCCGGTTCTGACACCAGAACGTATGGAGAAAAGGCAGAATGGCAGACGGATGAAAGAAGATGGAGAGCCGATGTTTACGCTTACCTCACAGGACAGACATGGTGTGTTTGTGTGTGAGAAAGTGCAGCAGAATGAGGAAACCATGCTTCGTGTCAGAAATGGTACAAAACAGGGGTATGACGAAGCACACGTTGGTGATGGTATCAGCCTTGCATATCCTGAGAGTGATACCAGAAGGGGAAGGGTTGGAAAAGGCTGTTCCCAGACATTAGATTGCTCCGGGCAAATGGGGACTCTTATGAAGTGCGGAAGAATCCGCAGGCTCACTCCGAGAGAGTGTTTCCGTCTGCAAGGTTTCCCGGATGTTTTATTTGATAAAGCAGCATCTGTTAATTCGGATGCACAGCTTTACAAACAGGCAGGGAATGCGGTGACCGCTACTGTGGCATTTGCGGTGGCAATGTCACTGCCGGAATCACGGGAAAATTAGTGAATAAATAACTTGCTATTTCCTCCATTCAGAGTGATATATGTAGTACCAAATTGAATGGAGGAAAAGCAAATGAAGGTAAAAACAACAGCAGAAAACAGAAAAGACGTTGTGAAAGCGATGGAGGAAATCCTTAATGTAAAAGCAAAATATCAGGGACCACCATCTTTTGGATACAAGGTCGGGGAGTATACAGTGGATCGTGATGGCAACGTGGAACACGAATCCGAGGAGGCAGCACTTACCATGCAGAATGAATTAGTAGCGAGAGGTTTTGCTGAAGGCGAAACAGACAGACTTAACATTGGGATTCCGATAGAGGGATTCACAGCAGAGGGTATTAAAAACCTCATTTACATGATTCACAGCAAACAGTACCTTTTGGAAAAAGCAGTTGGAAAAGAGGTATTCAGAATTTCCGATAAGCTGGTAGAGAGACTGGATGCGGAAGAAAACATACCGCTTGAGCAAGTGATACAGATTGCGGAAGAAGAAAGTATAGAGGGGCTTGCCTTTGGGGAGGACAGAATATTTTTCTGCGGATTTCTGCTGAACGAGGATGAAGCGAGAGCCTATGCTGAATTGGCAGCTTGTATGGCAAAGACGGCAAAGGAAGCAAAGCGAGTAAGTCCAAAGGCTACCATCGAAGAAAATGAAAAATATTACATGAGAGTCTGGCTTGTCAGAATTGGTCTTGGAGGTAAGGACGGAAAGGACACGAGGAAGGTATTTCTTTCCAGACTGAAAGGGCATACCGCATTCCGAACCGAGGAAGATAAGGAAAAATGGAAAGAACGAAACAGTAAGAAATCCACCGAACCTGCTGAATAGCAGAGGGGTGGATTTTGCCATAAAATACACAATTTCATATGGATATGAGCAGTAAATATTTGTGTACATTATGCCTCCGAATTAACTGGATAATATGTGCTTTTAGAGCGAATATGTACCTACCGAAAGGGAAAACAAACAGCCGAAAGGAAGGTACATAGAATGAACGAAAAAACAAGAATCCAAATTGAGGAAATGAAAAAACAGACCATTGGGGTTGAGGTGGAGATGTACAACATCACAAGGGAAAAGGCAGCGAGAACGATTGCAGAGTATTTTCATACCGAAGGAACGGTAAAGTACATTGGAGGAAGCTACAGCGCATGGGCATGCAAGGACAATAAGGGAAGAGAATGGAAAATCACAAGAGATTCAAGCATTCAGGCAGCTTCCGATGACGAGAAGGCAGAACTTGGAACACCGATTCTTACCTACGAGGACATTCCAGATTTGCAGGAGATTTTAAGACAGCTGAGACATAAGGGAGCAAAAAGCGACCCTGCCCATATGTGCGGAGTACACATTCACATCGGACTGAATGGCCACACTCCAAAGAGCCTCAGAAACCTTGCGAACATCATGGCAAGCCACGAAAGCCTTTTGATTTCCGCAATGAGACTTGACCGAAACCGAATCAACAGATACTGTAGAACGGTTGACCCTTCCTTCCTTGAAAGGCTGAACAGAAGAAAGCCAAAGACAATGGAACAGCTTGCAGACATTTGGTACGAAGGAGTATGGGGCAGCAGAAATCAGCATTACAACGATTCAAGATACAGAATGCTGAATTACCACGCTTGCTTCACACATAAAACCATCGAGTTCAGATGCTTCCAATTTGCCAACGCTGGCAACGGAAGAAAGGGCGGTTTACACGCAGGAGAACTTAAGAGTTACATACAGCTTTGCCTCGCACTCAGCCAGATGGCGAAAACGGTAGCGAGTGCCAGCCCGAAACAGCCACAGGTTGAAAATCCAAAATACGCAATGAGAACATGGCTTTTGAGACTCGGCTTCATCGGAGATGAATTTGCAACAGCAAGAGACATCCTTACCAAAAACCTTGAAGGGGATACAGCCTTCAGACACGGCAGAGCAGCTTGAAGGATTCAGCTTTGAGGCCACCGACCGCTTCGGCGGTCTTAAGGTGGTAGAAGGGAAGAACCCTTCAGAAAGGATGGACGAATATGAATAAATATTATTTAGCCTATGGCAGCAACCTGTCAATGGCACAAATGGCACAGAGATGTCCCGATGCAGTATATGTGGGGACAGCAGAACTTAAGGATTATCAGCTTCTTTTCAAAGGAAGCCAGTCAGGAAGTTATCTGACGGTTGAGCCAAAGAAGGGAAGTACGGTTCCGGTTTTGGTTTGGCGGATTAGTGAAAGGGATGAACATTACCTCGACCGCTACGAAGGTTGCCCATCATTTTATTACAAGAAAATGATGAGGGTGGAAATACAACCCTTTATTGGCGAGAAGGTAAACGGTGGAACGGAAGCAATTATTTATATCATGCATGAGGACAGACCGCTCGGATGCCCGACAAAGCATTATTATGATGTTTGCCTTGAGGGGTACTGCCGATTTGGATTTAAACAGACGGTTCTTGAACAGGCTCTTTACGACAGCGTTGGAAAAAGAGTCGGACAGCATTTACTGAAGGAGGTCGGATATTATTATGAGTAGCATGAGATTTCCAAGCAGAGAAGAAGTGGAGAAGGTGCGGAATGAGTATCCTAAAGGATGCCGTGTGGTTCTTGAGCGGATGGATGATATGCAAGCACCGCCAATTGGAACGGAAGGAACAGTAAGGGGTGTGGATGACACAGGTTCCATAATGGTTAAATGGGATAACGGAGCAGTCTTCATGTAGTTTATGGGGAAGACCGATGCAGAAAAATTTAGGAGGCAGATATGGAGCAGATAACAACCATTTGCTACGGGAAAAAGGATACATGGCAGTCAAGGGAGGAGGCACAAGCCTTCTTCCTGAAAGCGATGGCAGGTTCGGAAGGAAGCGAGCAGGAGAGATGTGCCACCATATATACACAGCTTTGTCTGGGAATGACTGAGTGCAGGGATGAGGTGGACTGATGACAGAAAAAATAAAAGAGCAGATACTTGCTGTCAGGGCTACGGGGCGGACCAATATGTTTGACACCAATATGGTTCAGGTAATTGCAAACGAGATGAAGTTTTATGAACTTGTGATTTTCATTGAGGAACACAAGGGAGATTATGCAAAATTCATACTAACAGGCGAGTGTTAATATAACCAATTTATACAGCAAAGGATTCCTACGGGAGTCCTTTTTTTGATGCCATGAAACGGAGGTGAGGACAGTGGCACAGAGAGGACGTAAGCCAAAGCCTACGGCAGTAAAGGTGTTGGAGGGCAATCCGGGCAAGAGAAGCCTTAATACGGCCGAACCGAAGCCTGAAAAGAAAGCACCACGCTGTCCGTCATGGCTTGAGGATGAAGCGAAAAAAGAATGGAAGAGGATGAGCAAGCAGCTGGAGCAGTTGGGGATTCTCACGGAGATTGATATGGCTGCCTTTGCCGGATACTGTCAGGCATATGCGAGGTGGAAAGAAGCAGAGGAATTTATCACGCAGCATGGAACGATTGTGAAGACTCCGAGTGGCTATTGGCAGCAGGTGCCACAGGTATCCATTGCACAGACCTATCTTAAGATTATGAATAAATTTTGTGAACAGTTCGGACTTACTCCTTCTGCGAGAAGCAGAATTGTTGCAGATACAGCTGAGGACAAAGAAAGTGATGAGATGGAACTTCTCTTGATTAAGGGAGGTGGCAGATAATGTATGATGTGACAAAAGCGGATCATGCGGTCAACTTTATCAATTGTCTGAAGCACACCAAAGGGAAATGGAGGGGAGTTCCGTTTGAACTTCTCTCCTGGCAGGATGAGATTATCCGCACATTATTTGGTACGGTTAAGGAAAATGGCTACAGGCAGTACAATACCTGCTACTGTGAGATTCCGAAGAAAAATGGAAAGTCGGAACTGGCGGCTGCCATTGCATTATATATGACCTGCGGTGACGGGGAATGGGGAGCAGAAGTGTATGGCTGTGCTTCCGACCGCCAACAGGCATCTATTGTATTTGATGTGGCTGTGGATATGGTGGATCAGTGTCCTGCTTTGAAAAAGAGAATTAAACCAGTGATGTCGGTTAAGAGGCTTGTGTATAAACCGACCAACAGCTTCTATCAGGTGTTATCAGCTGAAGCATATACCAAGCATGGTCTGAACGTACACGCTGTTATTTTTGATGAACTTCATGCACAGCCGAACAGAGAACTTTTTGACGTTATGACAAAAGGCTCCGGTGATGCCAGAACACAGCCTTTATATTTTCTGATTACTACAGCCGGAACAGACAGAAATTCGATTTGCTTTGAACAGCACCAAAAAGCTGTTGACATTATAGAGGGCAGAAAAATTGACCCGACATTCTATCCCGTGATTTATGGTGCATCCGATGAGGATGACTGGACGAGCGAAGCCACATGGTATAAAGCCAATCCTTCCCTTGGAGAAACCATCGATATTGAAAAGGTTCGAAATGCTTACATCAGTGCAAGGGAAAATGCTGCAGAAGAGAATATCTTCCGGCAGCTTCGATTAAACCAATGGGTAAAACAGTCTACCCGTTGGATGCAGATGGATAAATGGGATTCGTGTGCATTCCCCGTAAATGAGGAGGAACTTATCGGAAGAACCTGCTATGGCGGTTTAGACCTTTCGAGTACATCGGATATCACGGCATTTGTACTTGTGTTTCCACCAAGAAATGATGAAGAAAAATACATCATTTTACCATACTGCTGGATACCGGAAGATAACATGAGACTCCGTGTCAGAAGGGACCATGTTCCTTATGATGTGTGGGCAGCAGAAGGGAGTCTGGAAACCACGGAAGGAAATGTCATTCATTATGGTTTTATAGAGAAATTTATAGAGGAACTTGGTACGAAGTACCACATAAAAGAAATTGCATTTGACCGTTGGGGTGCAACGCAGATGGTGCAGGATTTGGAAGGTATGGGATTTACTGTTGTTCCTTTCGGGCAGGGGTATAAGGATATGAGTCCGCCAACGAAGGAACTTATGAAGCTGACACTTGAGGAGCGAATTGCCCACGGTGGGCATAAGGTTCTCCGTTGGATGATGGATAACGTGTATGTCAGACAAGACCCTGCCGGAAATATCAAAATGGATAAAGAAAAATCTACAGAGAAAATTGATGCTGCAGTCGCAACCGTCATGGCACTTGACCGTGCAATCCGTAATCAGGGAAGTGATGGCAGTGTGTACGATGCCAGAGGAATTCTGGTGTTTTAGGAGGATGACATGATTTTGGTCAGCATATTAGGCTTCTTTCTCATAAGGGAAGCAATCAATCAGGCATTGGAGGGATAGCAGATGGGAATAAAAAGTTTGTTTGGTTTCGGTCAGGCGAGGGATAAGCCTGTACGGAATTACAGCAATGGTGAGTATACATTCAATTTCGGACGAAGCACCAGCGGAAAGAGCGTCAATGAAATGACAGCCATGCAGACTACTGCAGTTTATGCATGTGTGAGGATTTTGTCAGAAGCAATCGCATCGCTTCCAATTCATGTATATCGATACAAAGACGGTGGGAAGGAAATGGTTTGTGACCACCCGCTTTATACGCTGCTCCATGATGAGCCAAACCCGGAGATGATTTCATTTGTGTTCAGAGAAACGCTGATGAGTCATCTTTTAATTTGGGGAAATGCATATGCACAGATCATACGAAATGGGAAAGGCGAGGTGCTTTCTCTGTATCCGCTACTTCCAAACAAGATGAGTGTGGAGAGGGACAGTAATGGAGTGCTGTATTATGTGTATTCCCGTTATACAGATGAGAATCCCAACATGAAAAAGATGGGAGATATCATCTTAAGGCAGGAGGATGTGCTTCATATTCCCGGACTTGGATTTGATGGTCTTATCGGTTACTCACCTATTGCAATGGCAAGGAATGCTGTCGGTATGACGATGGCATGTGAGGAATATGGTGCCAGTTTTTTTGCTAATGGTGCAAATCCCGGTGGTGTGTTGGAGCATCCGGGTGTGTTGAAAGACCCGGCAAAGGTAAGGGATTCTTGGAATGCAGTGTATCGTGGAACGACCAATGCCCACAAGATTGCCGTACTTGAGGAAGGGATGAAATACCAGCAGATAGGTATCCCACCGGAGGAGGCGCAGTTCCTGGAAACAAGAAAGTTTCAGATTAACGAAATTGCAAGGCTGTTTCGGATACCGCCACATATGGTCGGTGATTTGGAAAAGAGCAGTTTTTCTAATATTGAGCAGCAGTCCTTGGAATTTGTGAAATACACACTTGACCCGTGGGTAATCCGATGGGAACAGGCACTTAAAAAATCCCTTTTTCTGCCGGAAGAGAAAAAAGAGTTTTTTATAAAGTTGAATGTGGACGGTCTGCTCCGTGGAGATTATCAGAGCCGAATGAATGGTTACGCCATCGGCAGACAGAATGGTTGGCTGTCGACCAACGATATCCGTGAAATGGAAGATATGAATCCATTACCGGAAGAGGAAGGTGGCAATCTGTATCTTGTGAACGGTGCGATGACGAAGCTGAAGGATGCAGGAGCATTTGCCAAAGAGGGAACGAAAAGCACGTCAGAGGAAACCGAACCGCAGCAACCACCAGACAATAGAAACAGAGGAGGTCTACGATGAAACGAAAGTTTTGGAACTGGGTCAGAAATGAGGGGGAAAGAACCCTCTTTTTAAATGGAGAAATCTCAGATGAAACATGGTACGGGGATGAGGTTACCCCTAAGTTATTTAAAGACGAACTGTTATCCGGCGAAGGGGATATTACCGTATGGATAAACAGTCCGGGCGGTGATGTGTTTGCAGCTGCCCAAATCTACAACATGCTGATGGACTATAAAGGTCATGTGACTGTGAAGATTGACGGTCTTGCTGCTTCGGCAGCCTCCGTGATTGCAATGGCAGGAACAAAGGTGCTGATGAGTCCGGTGGCAATGATGATGATCCACAACCCGGCTACGATAGCCATTGGAGATACAGCAGAGATGAAAAAGGCAATTGAGATGCTTGATGAAGTCAAGGAATCCATTATGAATGCCTATGAAATCAAAACCGGATTGAACCGCACGAAAATCTCACATCTGATGGATGCAGAGTCCTGGTTCAATGCAAAGAAAGCTGTGGAACTTGGGTTTGCGGATGAAGTTCTCTTTGATAAGGGAAAAGAGGAAAATTCGGAAGAAAAGGAAGAAGAAAAGGAAGAGGAATTGGAAGCCATCCTGTTTTCAAGGTCGGCTGTTACCAATTCCTTTTTTAATAAGCTGATTCCCGGAAAGCCGGAGAAAAAGGTAAACATTAGCGAGCTTGAAAAGCGGCTCAGTCTGTTAAAGCCATAAGGAGGGCAATGAATATGAGTACAGTATTGGAATTAATGGAAAAGAGAAAGAAAGCATGGGAAACTGCCAAGGCATTTTTGGATTCCAGAAGGGGCAGTGATGGTCTGATTTCTGCAGAGGACAATGCGACTTACGAAAGAATGGAAGCGGATGTGGTGGCACTCGGTAAAGAAATCGAGAGATTGCAGAGACAGGCTGCCATTGATGCGGAACTGGCAAAGGCTACTTCCGAACCAATCAAGGATAAGCCGGGCATGAAGCCGGGGGATAAGGGGAGCGGACGTGCATCTGCTGAATACCAGACTGCATTCTGGAATGCGATGCGTAAGAAGAACTATTACGATGTCAATAATGCACTTTCCATCGGGGAAGATGCCGAGGGCGGTTATCTGGTGCCGGATGAGTTTGAAAGAAAATTGGTGGAAGGACTGGAAGAGGAGAGTTTCTTCCGTTCCCTTGCAACCGTAATCAGAACTTCCAGCGGTGACCGCAAGATTCCGATTGTTACGGGTAAGGGCGAAGCAGCATGGATTGACGAGAACGGACAGTTCCCTGAATCTGATGACAGCTTTGGTCAGACATCTATCGGAGCATATAAACTTGCTACCATGATTAAAGTATCGGATGAACTTTTAAATGATAGTATATTTGACGTTCAGGCATATATCGTGAAAGAGTTTGCAAGACGTATCTCCACAAAGGAAGAGGAAGCATTCTTTGTTGGTGACGGTGCCGGAAAACCTGTCGGTATTTTCAATGCCACCGGAGGTGGAGAAGTTGGTGTAACAACTACGACTGCCAACATCACATTTGATGATGTCATGGATCTGTTCTATTCATTAAAGGCTCCTTACCGTAAGAAGGCTAAATGGATTTTGAATGATTCCACAGTTAAGGCACTACGTAAGTTAAAGGATTCCAACGGTAATTATATCTGGCAGCCTTCTGTGTCTGTAGGTGTACCGGATATGATTTTGAACCGTCCTTATTACACTTCCACATTTGCACCGGAAGTGGCAGCAGGAGCCACACCTCTTGCATTCGGTGATTTTTCTTATTACTGGATTGCAGACCGTGAGGGCAGAAGCTTCAAACGTCTGAATGAACTTTATGCAACCACAGGACAGGTCGGTTTCCTTGCAAGCCAGAGAGTGGATGGAAAGCTGATTCTTCCTGAAGCTGTGAAACTGCTTAGTATGAAGTCTGCGTAAGATAGGGGGATGAGGGTATGCTTGTGACCGTGGATGAAGCGAAATTATATCTGCGTTTGGATGGCACGGAAGAGGATGCCCTCATTCAGACGCTTTTGGAGACAGCAGAAAGTCTGTGCCAGGATATTGTAAGAACAGATTTTGATGAAATGGAAGAAGTGCCGGAGATTGTGAAAGTTGGAATTCGTTATGCTGTGACCTATTTATATGAAAACAGGGAAAAGGCAGACTTTGAGGAGTTGACTAGGATGCTTAAATTTCTGCTGTACAGTGTGCGGAAGGAGGAATTCTGATGCAGGTCGGAAGGATGAGATACCGCATAGAAATACAGGATTATAAAAGTACACAGGATGCAGACGGGTTTGAAACAAGGGAGTGGATGACAGTCCATACGGTATGGGCAGACATCGCTCCCGTTTCCGGTAAAGAGTATATGGCTTCCAACAGAGAGACTGCAGAAATCACAAATAAAATATACATCCGATTTCGTTCAGGAATTAAATCTACCATGAGAATAAAACACGGGGACAGAATTTTTGAAATTGAGTCCGTGCTTGGAGATAAGCGGAGCGGAATGCTTACCATTATGGCGAGGGAGGTGGCGCGATGGCAAAGATGACATTCAAACTGCCGGAAGAAACCATACGAAAGATGGAAGCACTGGGCAGCTATTATGATGCAGTCACAAGTGCGGTATTGGAAGAAGGGGTAAAGCCATTGTACGATGCTGCGAAACAGAGTCTTTCTTCCGTTATTGGTCAGGCGACAAAAGAACCATCGGAATCAACAGGTGATTTGCTTGAGTCTCTGTCTGTTACGAAACCTTACCAGTCTGCAGATGGGAATTGGAACATAAAGGTGGGCTGTATCGGTTATGACAGAAAAGGAGTACCCAACCCACTGAAAGCTGCTGTTTTGGAACATGGTCGTTCTAATCAGCCAGCCAAGCCGTGGGCGAAGCCGGCCGGCAGAAAGGCGAAGAAGGAATGCATCAAAAAGATGCAGGAAGCATTGGATTCGGAGGTGGAGAAATTATGAGTCTGAACAGCCGAATCATAAAGGCATTAGAACCTATGAAACTGAAAGTGACAGTTTCGGAGTATCCGGTTAATGATGAGGAAGGAAAACCTCAACAACCGGATACTTTTTTGGTAATCATACCCGGAACGGATGATTTCCCTGTATGTGCAGATGACCGACCAATCGTGGAGACAGAGGAAGTTGAACTGGCACTTTACTGTAAAGGAAATTATCTGAAGATGAGGGATGAGATTACTACAAGGCTCCTGGATGCAGACATTACGATTACATCCAGAAAATATATGGAGTTTGAAAAAGAAACAAAATACCACCATTACATTTTTGAAGTAATGGGAATAAGCGAATAGGAAGGAGGATTTGCCAATGGCAACCATCGGTCTTGATAAATTATTTTATGCGCCTATTACAGAGGATGAAAACGAGGAGGAAACCTATGGTACTCCGGTGCAGCTTGCAAAAGCGATTTCTGTGGAGTTGTCTGTAGAACTTGCAGAAGCAGTGCTGTATGCGGATGATGGAATTGCACAGATCATCAAGGAATTCAATTCTGGCACACTGACACTTGGTGTGGATGACATCGGACTTTCCGCAGCATCAGAACTGACAGGTGCAGAGATTGACAGCAATGGTGTACTGGTTTCCACATCGGAAGACGACGGTAAGCCTGTAGCAGTCGGCTTCAGAGCAAAGAAGGCAAACGGAAAATACCGTTATTTCTGGTTATACCGTGTGAAGTTTGCGGTTCCGGCTACCAATTTGGAAACAAAGGGAGAATCCATAAACTTCCAGACACCAAGCATTGAAGGAACGGTAATGCGCAGAAATAAGGTGGACGGAAAGGGCAGACATCCGTGGAAAGCGGAGGTCAGTGAGGATGATTCCGGTGTAAATACAACAACTATCGGAAGCTGGTATAAAGAGGTTTACGAGCCTGCTTATACAACTAAAGCGTCAAATGTATCGGAAGAGGATGCATAGAAACCGGGTAACCGGGATTTGAAAGGAGAAGCAGTATGTACAGTATAGAAGATAGAAGTCAGGTTATTACAATCGGTGGTGTGGAACACAAGCTGATTCTTACCACCAAAGCAACAAAGGATATTACCAAGCGGTATGGCGGTTTGGAGAAACTCGGTGACAAGCTGTTAAAGAATGCAACGATGGAGGAATCGTTGGGAGAGGTTATTTGGCTGATTGCATTGTTGGCAAATCAGGAAATCCTCATCCATAATTTACAGCACAGGGATGAACCGAAACCGCTTCTTACAGAAGATGAAATAGAACTTCTTACCAATCCGTATGAACTGGCAGAATATAAGGATGCAATCATGGCAGCAATGTTAAAAGGCACGAAGCGTCATGTGGAATCCATGCCGGAGAAAAATGAAAAGGGAAACGCACAGACCGGGCAGAGCCACCAGAAGTGAGCTTTGCCCGGTTCGTGTATATCGGAGTAACACAGTTACGGAAACCGGAAGAGGAAGTGCTTTTGACACCGCTTGGCGAACTTATGGATCAATGGGAACTTCACAAACAGTTTCTTGGAATTGCAAAGCCTAAGAGGGAGGTTTTCATTGAGGATATCATACCGGAAGGCATCTAAGGAGGTGTTTGGATGGCTGAGAGTTTCGGTGTCAAGATGGGAGTTGAGGGCGAGAAGGAGTTTAAAAATGCCCTAAAGGAAATCAACTCCGCTTTTAAGGTGCTTGGTTCAGAAATGAACCTTGTCACATCGCAATTTGATAAAAACGATAAATCCATCCAGTCCTTAAGTGCAAGAAACGGTGTGCTGACGAAGGAGATAGAAGCACAGAAAAATAAGGTGCAGACTTTACAGGCGGCACTTGAAAATGCTTCCTCTTCTTTTGGGGAAGCGGATAGCCGAACCAGAAGCTGGCAGATACAGCTGAACAATGCACAGGCTGATTTGAATAAAATGGAGTCTGAATTGAAAGCTAATGAGGATGCCATTGACAGACTGGGACAGGAGATGGAGGAAGCAGAAGAACAGACGGATGATTTTGCAGAATCACTCTCAGACAGCGGAGATGTGGCAGAGGATTCATCCGGTAAGTTCGAAAAGGTCGGTTCTGTTGTCGCAGGAGTCGGTACGGCTATCGCAGCAGCGGCAGCTGCCATTGGTGCTGCCGTTGTGGCAGCAGGCGTGGAACTGGTAAAACTGGGTGATGAATATAATAAGGCTGTCAATCAGATATCCGCATCCACAGGAGCAACAGGCACGGAATTAGAGGAACTTGGTGCAATCGCACAGAAGGTCTATACCAATAATTTCGGTGACAGCCTTGAGGATGTAGCAGAGGGATTATCCATTGTACAGAAAACAACCGGACTTGTGGGGGATGAGTTACAGAAAGCCACAGAGTCCGGTTTTGCTTTGCGTGATACCTTCGGATATGATCTGCAGGAATCGGCTCGTGCTGCCAATGCACTGATGAAGAACTTTGGTGTGACAGCAGAGGAAGCATATAACATCATTGCAGTCGGCGCACAGAATGGTGCAGACCAAAACGGGGATTTACTCGATACCTTAAATGAATATTCCGCACAGTATTCCGCATTGGGATTGTCAGCGGATCAGTTTGTTACCGGACTTATCAATGGTGCAGAAGCAGGTGTTTTCTCCATTGATAAAGTCGGTGATGCCGTTAAGGAATTTAACTTAAGGGCAAAGGACGGAAGCAATACAACTATAGAAGCATTTCAGGCACTTGGGATGAATGCAGATGAAATGACGAAACGGTTTGCTGCCGGAGGAGAGAGTGCCGAGGAGGCCTTCTTCGAAGTTGTGAATACCTTAAATAATATGGATGACCCGATAGCAAAGAACACGGCTGCGGTTAAACTGTTCGGTACACAGTTTGAAGATTTACAGGCAAATGTACTTCCCGTGCTTGCCGGGATGAAAGATGGGGCGGCTGCAAGCTATGATGCCCTGTCACAAATTAATGAAATAAAATATGCGGATTTGGATTCTGCATTGGAGGGAACGAAACGCTCCATTGAGGGTGTGTTCCTACCAACGGTAAGCCAGATGTCCGCAGGAATAACAGATGTATTTTCCACACTGGGAAATGCAATCAATGAAGCAAACGGAGATTTCAGTCAGATAAGTGTGGCAATTGGAACAGCCATAGGAGATGTGGCAGCCATTATCACAGAGCAGATGCCGATGTTCCTTGAGTTGGGACTTAATATCGTGACCTCTATCGGAGGTGCGATTCTGGAAAATCTGCCGATTTTGATTGAATCTGCGACAAATATTGTGCTGACTATTCTGAATTCACTGATAGCCGCCCTTCCTCAGATAACCGAGGGCGCTTTGCAGTTGGTGCTTACACTGGTCAACGGAATTTTAGCGAATTTGCCACAGTTGGTCGATGCTGCGATTCAGATGATTGTCACACTGGCAACCGGAATAGGAGAGGCACTGCCACAGTTGATTCCGACCATAGTCGATGCGGTGATTTTAATATGCACTACTTTGCTGAACAACATGGATAAAATTCTGGATGCCGCTTTTTCCATCATTACCGGATTAGCCCAGGGACTTCTGAATGCACTGCCGAAATTGGTGGCTGCTTTGCCTCAGATTATTTCGTCCATCATCAATTTCATAACCACAAATCTGCCTAAGATTATTGAGATGGGTGTTAAATTGGTGGTTCAGCTGGCGGTTGGATTGGTTAAGGCGATACCACAGCTGGTGGCAAGTTTACCTCAAATCGTGACAGCCATTATTTCCGGTATTGGAAAAGCTGCGACCTCTATTGTGAGTGTCGGAAAGAATATCGTGACCGGACTTTGGAGTGGTGTTTCTTCCATGATTTCGTGGGTAAAGAACAAGATTTCCAGTTTTGTTGGGGATATCGTTGGCGGTATCAAGAGCCTGCTCGGTATCCATTCACCATCCCGTGTGTTTGCTGGAATTGGTGACAACATGGCCAAAGGTCTTGGCGAGGGCTTCACAGATGAAATGGATAAGGTGTCAAAGGATATTAACAATGCCATTCCTACAGACTTTGATGTAGATGCAAGGGTGGGAGCGAATACACAGACTTCCGGTTCGGGAAGTGGCGGAACGGTGATTACTTATACCGGCCCGCTTGTGAGTGTAGCACAGATGGTAGTACGAAGTGAGGATGATATTCGAAAGGTATCACAGGGACTGTATAACCTGATGCAGTCGGGAACGAGGGCACAGGGAATTATACCAATCACCTAAGAAGGAGGAGAAGCATGGGATTTTCATTTCAGGGAATTCATTCGAAGGAAAAAAAGCTGAAAGCAAGAATTACGGGATATCCCATGCTTCCGGCTTTTAGAAATAATACGGAAAGCATACCGGGAAGGTCAGGGATACTGGATTTTGGAATGGAGTATTCTGAGCGTATCATTCCGGTGGAATGTTCCGTGTTCCCGGAGCAGGATTTTTCTGCTCTGGTACATAGAATAGATGAAATTAATGGGTGGCTGAATCCGTATAGAGGGGTTCAGCCATTGATTTTTGATGAATATCCGGACAGATATTTTATGGCGAGACTGAATACGGAAATCAGCATGGAAAGAGTATCACGGACAGCAGGTACGTTTTCTTTGGAGTTTATCTGTCCTGATCCATTCGGTTATGCCGTAGAGGATGAGGTGTTTTCTATCGCAGCAGAGGGCAAGACCACTGTAAACAGACAAAAGGGAAATCTTATATCTGAACCGATTTTTGAATTAAAAGCGATTATGGACAGCACCTCTTCTTATGTGGATATCGAAGTAAATGGGGAGTTGGTTCGTGTAAAAGGAAAACTTGCGGAAGGAGAAACCTTTGTACTTGATACGGCAAAGCTGACGGCTAAAGTTGTGGATTCCAATACCGGGGTAACATTGCGGAACGCTCTTTCACAGCTTGATGAGTTGGTGTTCCCGGAACTGAATCCGGGCGGTAATGAGGTTCTGGTTTCTGTAAGTGGTGCAACCTTTACGGAACTTACGATACAGGGAAGGAGCAGGTGGGTGTAATGGGATTAAAACTGCTTGTAAATGCAACCGAAGATTTCACAGGCGAATTTCGGAAAACAGCCAATACACAGGCACAGTGGAAAATGAATGATTCACCGAGTGGTGATGATACAACGCTACACGATTCGTCCGGTCATGCGAGAAATTTTACCATCAATGGATGGTCGGGAACAACAGCATCTACCCGTGCCGGAAAACTTGGGAAATTTTTTCGGTTCAATACCGTAAATCCAGCAACGGAAAAAACACATCTAAGGGCAACGAATACAGGGGATTTCTTCACAGAATTGGGAAAGAGAATCGTGGCAGGAGGGTGGATATACCCAACTACTTATTCGGTAGGGACAACATTTGTACCTATTTTCAGTACCAGAAGCGGTCCGGGAAATCCTCTGTTTTATCTTTCCCTTCGTTCAGGAAGATTGCGAAATATGCTTTATGATGCTTCTGGTACGCTGATTTATGACGTTATCGAGCCAGACCCGATGGGGGTGGTGCTGCAAAACAATGGTGCGTATTTTATTGGAACGGTCATTGATTTGGAGGCAAAGACTGTACAAAGCCTTGTTTGTGACAGAAGCACAGGGGATGTGTTTAAGACAGCAATTCGTTCTTTTACCGGGGAACTGAATCCTTCCTGTACTGCAGATATCGTCATGGGAATGTATGCAGACAGTTACTACTTTGCCGGAGGATTTGATGATTGGTTTTATGAAACGGATTCTAATCTGACAATTGATGATTTGGAAGCACACTTTCTTTCCGGTCTGTTAGCAAATGGTGCAGATGTGGACTCGTCTGTGGATGCCATATCAAATCCGGGCAGTGTGACCTTAAAGCAGACGGACGGTGTATATGCAGAAAGCGGTGTCCTTTATACAAGGATTTTAGACCTTGGGGAAGGTGGTCTTGCCGGAGAGGGAAAGATACAGCTTGTCGGTACGGTGGATGCAGGGATTACATCCATTTCGGAAGTCAAAACAAGAACATCTGACTCTTTGGAAGATGTATCTTTTTCAGATTGGGAAGCGGTTGGAACGGATGGAGTGATACAATCTCCAAATTTAAGATACATTCAGATACAGATGACGCTTTCTACAACAGATACGTCTATGACACCGGAACTGAGTGCAATTCAGATATACGAGACACCAAAGGCCCCCTATTCTAAATTGGGATATGCAAGGCCGGTGGTGTTAAGTGATGGTGGAATCAGGGAAGCAGTATTAGAAAATGCCTATGACATTATTGTTACGAGTGAATTGAACGGTTCTGACTATTTGGAATTTTCTATTCCATTCAAAGATGGGAAGCGATCATATCTCGATAATGAAAAGAAACTGCAGATTACTAAGGATATTTACCGTATCCGAACAGTCACGGATGATAAGGGTGAGGACGGAAAGACGGTAACGAGCATTTATGCGGAAGCTGCGTTTTATGACCTTGCATATTCTGAAAAGAAAAGTGAACAGACATATGAAGCGGAAACCGCAGAAAAGCCGATGGCTTATGCACTGCAGGGAACCGGATGGAGTGTTGGAAAAATAACGGTATCAACGAAACGTTCCTGGCAGTCCACGGATAAAAATGCCCTTTCCATGCTTCGTACCATTCAGTCCATTTATGGTGGTGATTTGGAGTTTGACAATGTAAATAAACAGGTCAGCCTTCTGACACAATCTGGAAGTAACAGTGGTGCTGTGTTTGCCTATCGTAAAAATATGAAATCCATACAGCGGGTGGTGGATACCAGAAGTCTTGTGACAAGACTCTATGCTTATGGTGCAGATGGTATGACCTTTGCAAGTATCAATAATGGAAAGGAATATGTGGAGAATACGGAGTATTCTTCAGAAATCAGGGTATCAACGCTTGATTGTTCCTCTTTTACCAATCCATATCAGATGCTTGAATATACCGAAATGCGACTGGCAGATTATTCTAAGCCGAGTATTTCTTATGTCATACAGGTAATGGATCTGTCTGTACTGACTGGGTGGGAGCATGAGAGTTTCGGTATCGGAGATGTGGTAACCGTGGATGATAAGGATTTGGGAATCCGAATCAGCACGAGAATTATTCGTATGGATTATAACGTGCAAGAGCCGTGGAAGACAGTCATTGAGCTTTCCACCAAGTTAAAAGAACTGGGTGATTCATCTGCTTCGTGGGAGAAGGCAGCAGATACTCTTTCCTCATCGGATTTGCTGGACAGACAGGAGATGAAGGATTTGGTGGTAAACAACCATCTGCTGAATTCCAGAGCAGATGATGGATTCAGCTATTGGCAGAATTCAGGTTTTGAGGTGGATGGAGAAAACGGTGCTTCCGGCAATGCAAGTTTTAAGTGTGTGGGAGCGTTGAATACCACAAAAACACTGTCACAGGAAGTATATCCGGCTACCAGAAGCAGCTACACAGTATCGGCAAGCATAGTAACTGAAAATCTGAAAAAGGGAGCGAATGGAAGGGTTGGCATTGAACTTATCATTGAATATGAGGATGGTTCGGAAGAAACAAGATTTGTAGAGTTGTATTAGGAGGAATGCACCATGTATTTTACGAGGTCGGCAGGAGCGGTCAGTGTTACCGGAATAGAAAAAGTGAAAAAACTGACGGTAAGGGTAGTGGTGCAGGACTGTACAGGAACCGTGCGTTTTACGGATGTTATGCTGCAGGGCGGTTCGGTAGCAACCGCATGGGTTTCCCATGTGTCAGAACAGAGGTACACCTTTGATGCACAGGAGGTGTGAGGATGGAGTTTATTCGATTTGCCGGAACAATCAATACACATGAAGAAAAGAAGGTGGCAAAGGCTACCGTAAATGTAATTTTAGAGAATTGTACCGGAACCTTTTATATAACAGATATCATGTTTCAGGAAGGTAAATGGCTGACCGGGTATGTGGTAAATAATCTGGAACTTTTGCAGAAAAAACGTGTGGATGGGGAGATAACACCTGTCCGCTTTTTTAATGGGATTGTCCGTTCCGGTGTTACAGCAGTGATTACCAATGACGGAGAAGTATCAGCCGGGCTGAATTATCACATCATTCCAAAAGATACGATGGCAGCAGGAGACATGAGTGTGGCTCATAATTACGGAAGTCACAAGCTGACTCTGCAGAGTGGTTTTTTGGAAGATGATGTTGTTGAAATTAATGCTGATGCAAGGGTGGCAACAAGGAATGGAAGCAGGATTAGGGCTGATGGATTTTATTCTTATTCGGCAGCAGGGGATAGTAAACATCAGATTAAAGTAAAGGACAGGAAGTCAGCACTTGTACGCATGTCTTTTCAGGAGATGGCATACGGGATTGGAGGAAAACGGATGTGAGAAGGGCAAGTAACCGAAATGTCATGGCATGGACATTCATGGGAAATACGAGAATGCATCAGGTGTTAAGAGAAAAAGGAAATAAGCTGTCTCATGTTGGTGTTTTTACCTTTGAGGTTTCAGCAGATGGAACAATCAGCGAGACGGGAACTGCGGTCAGTACCATCCTTCCTTATGTGAAGAAGTGGCCACATATTAAATGGCTTCTGACCATTATGAATCATGGTACTGCATCTATTTTTACAGCACTCAGAGAGAATACGAATGGCGCACAGGATACGTTCCTTTCAGAAATCGTGAGAATTATTGACAAATATCCGTGGTGTTCCGGGATAGATATTGATTTGGAACGTGGAGGGGAGTTGGCGAACCGAACAAAGGCAAATGCGCTGTTCTCACGGATTTACTCTACTGTAAAAGCAAAGGGAGCAAACCTTCATGTAAATATCTGCCTTCCGGGTATGACCAGTGTTGGCGGTTCGGTTGGCGGCGAGAATTGGTGCGTGTATGCCGATTTGGATGCATACTGCGACACAGCAGCAATCATGAGTTATGGTATGAGTTGGGCGGGTTCAGCACCGGGACCGGTATCTCCGAGAAGCTGGCTTGAAGGCATCTACAGTTATGCTGCCAATGCAATGAACCCGGACAAAATCATGATGGGACTTCCTGGATATGGATGGAGATGGCAGATATACGATACTACGGAGAATCTTGGCACGACTTATAGGGGAACAAGCCTTACCTATTATGCTGCGAAATATTGGATGGAGGGCTTATATAATCATACAGGGGATGCCCCACCGCAACCATTTATACCGTTCTTTTCTTATTGGGATTGGACGGATATGGTCCCTTGGGGACTGCTTCAGGTGTATGACTTCATGGAAGGATGGGATACGAGCAGGGAAATAGCAGAGCCGACAAAGCAAGAAACCTATAGTGGCAGAAAATATCTTACAACCTATCTGAAACAGCAGGAGGTATCCTTTGGAACAATCAGCGTTGACAGAGATGGTGTGCCGGATTCTTATTCTGGCAATGCAGTCATTGGGGAAGGATATGCGTCTGTTTTGGATGAAGAAGCGGTGCTGAAATACACATTTGAAGTACCAACAGCCGGAACATATGATGTGGCAGTTGAGATAGTCTATCCAAGATGGGATAAGAATAGCATCGGAATCAGTCTTGATGGGGACAGTCAGATGCTGTCGGAATCAAGGATGTATTTCTTATATTGGAGAAAAAAATTCTGGAGGATATTAAAAAGTGGAGTCAGCTTGTCAGCAGGAAAGCACACCATTACTGTGTCCGGTGGAGTGCCTGGGGTGGTTTTTTATGGCTTTCGGGTATGTTCGGATTTTTCACAGAAAGCGACTGCCGGGGAAGTGTACTATGGATTGAAGCCAAGAAAATTCATGGATGTGAACGGAGAAATGGTACAACCCGATAGGGCATTTAAGGTTACTGCAGAGGTACTTCGCAGAAAGCCGGAAAGTGCGCTTGTATGGTATGAAGATTTCTGTGATTATTCAGAAATCCCTACCAACTATTTTACAGTGCTTGACGGTTCGTGGAAGATTTGGAAGGATGAAAGTTCTGACCGTGTCCGTAAGTATTCGCAGCTGGAAGGCAGTGGAAAACTAGCACTGGATTACACCGGATTTTCTGAAATCCATGTGAGGGCGAGATTTGCCTTTAAATCATCGGGAGGTGGTAAGGCAGGAGTGTTTCTTGGAAGCATTTTCTGCTGTATAAATTACGATACCCAGTGTGTGGAATTGTATCAGGGAAGTAAGAAACTTGGCAGCTATGCATCTTCTTTCAGTAAGACCTCAAATGCAGATTTACGGAGTAATCCAAGCCTATATACCGTGGAAATGAGAATCCGTGGAAATAAGGTAAGAGTATATTCCGGTGCTGCCTACACACTAAGGTTTACAGCAACCATTACTGCAGAAACTGGATATGTGGGATTCATGGCGGAGAAGGGAGTGGTGTGTGACCTCTTGCGACTGGGTGATGCATGGTATTATGAACCTTATGAGTGTTTTGATATTACCTTCCCGGATGGAAAGCAGACTACTTTTGGAAGATGTACTCGTACCGGAATTTCATGGGATAATGAATTTGAATTGTTCCGTGTCAATTCTGATGTGGAGGAAATCAGCACAAGAAGCCAGGATATTTCTATGGATTACGACTTTTTCCATTCCCATGAAATGTCACTGGAATGTGGCAACGATTATGAAATGAAGGTAGTACCACATGATTTGAATGTCTGGCTTTCGAGGATGTATCTTGGAGATGCGGATGGTTTTTCTATTATGTATTACTCCGATGTGGACAGTATTGTCTATTGGGCAAATGAAGCAGCATACACCTATGGCGTGTCAGGGATTGCAATATGGAGTCTTGGTCAGGAAGATATGAGGTTATGGGACAGTATGCCAGATCAGATATAGTTTTGGAATCAAACAGCCTTTTGCGGGCTGTTTTTTTCATACCAAAAAACAAAGAAAGGCAGGTAACAGTTATGAGACAGGCAGTAACAACAGTGCAGTATGTATTTGCAGGAATAGGAGGCTTTATGGGTTGGTTTCTTGGAGGATTGGATGGTTTTCTGTATGCACTCCTTATGTTTGTGGTCATCGATTATGTCACCGGGCTTATGGCAGCATTCGTACAGAAAAAGGTATCCAGCGAGGTTGGTTTTAAAGGCATCTGCAAAAAGGTGGCAATCTTCTGTCTGGTAGGTATCGGCCATGTGCTTGATACGCAGGTCATCCAGAACGGAAGTGTACTCCGCACCGCAGTCATTTTCTTTTACTTATCCAATGAGGGAATTTCCATTATTGAGAATGTTGCCCTTATCGGACTTCCGGTTCCAAAGAAGCTGAAAGAGGTATTGGAGCAGCTGCACGAAGAAGCTGATGAGAAAAAGGAGGATGAGTAATATGGCAATAAAGGTATGTCTGGACGCAGGGCATTACGGTAAATACAACCGCAGCCCTGCGGTTTCGTCTTATTATGAGTCGGACATGACTTGGAAACTTCATAATTATCTTAAGAAGGAGTTGGAGGCATTTGGTATCGGTGTGGTAACCACAAGGACAAATCAGAATACGGACAGAGCATTGTATGAAAGAGGTGCGGCTTCCAAGGGCTGCAACCTCTTTATTTCTGTCCATTCCAATGCTGTAGGCAATGGTGTAAACGAAAATGTGGATTATCCGGTGGCATATGTCCTTTTAAATGGAAGCAGCACGGATATTGGTCTAAAGCTGGCAAAGGTTGTGGAGGCAGTGATGGGAACTGCACAGAGTGGAAGAACCGCAACACGTCAGGGTACAAACGGAGAATACTATGGAGTGCTTCGTGGAGCAAATGCGGTAGGAACACCGGGTATTATTCTGGAGCATTCATTCCATACCAATACAAGAGCAACAAAATGGCTTTCCAGTGACAGTAATCTGCAGAAGCTCGCCAAAGCGGAAGCAGAATGTATTGCTTCCTATTATGGAGTAACGAAAAAGGAAGAAACTGCTCTTACAAAGATTATGGGTAACGCAGTGGCAACGGTGGAGCAGATGACAGCTTATATTAAAGAAAAGAATCCAGATGTTGCACAGTCGGTTGTTGATATGATTCCGCTTTATCTTTTGGAAGGAAAGGCAGAGGGTGTCCGTGGTGATATTGCCTTTGCACAGTCCTGTCTGGAAACAGGTAATTTTGGATTCTCCGGTTCTGCAGTTACACTCGACCAGAATAATTTCTGCGGCATGGGAGTGACTTCAAATGGAATGAAAGGAAATCCCTTTGATACACCACAGCTTGGTATCAGGGCGCAGGTTCAGCATTTGAAAGCCTATGCTTCCACAGTGGATTTAAAGAGTGAATGTGTTGATCCACGCTTTAAGTATGTCACAAGAGGCTGTGCGGAATATGTGGAGTGGCTTGGACAGAAAGAAAATCCAGACGGAAAGGGGTGGGCAGCAGGAGCCGGATATGGTGCAAAGATTATTACAATCTTAAATACAATGATTGGAATTAAGAGCGAGACAACAGAACCGGAGGAAGTCTGGTATCGTGTGCGTAAGACATGGACAGATGCCGCCACACAGAAGGGTGCATTTCACAGTTTGGAAAATGCCAAGAGGTGTGCGGATGAAAATGAGGGATATTCCGTATTTGATGAATCAGGTAAAGTGATTTATTCCAATGATACATTTACACCGTATCTTGTGAGAGTATCCATCGAAGATTTGAACATCCGCAAGGGTCCGGGAACAGACTACGATAAAACAGGTAAGTACACCGGAAAAGGTGCTTTCACTATTGTGGAAGAAGCAGAAGGCAAGGGTGCGAGCCTTTGGGGGCTTCTGAAATCTTATCAGAAAAATCGTGACGGATGGATTTCACTGGATTATACCGAGAGGGTTTAGAAGCAAGCCGGACAGAGACAACAGGTTTCTGTCCGGCTGCTTTTTTCGGCTCCTGACAAGTTTGGACAGAGTGAAAAAAGAGTGGGTGGAAACCGTAGAATTGCTTGACTTTACAGGGATTTAGAGTGATTTATATACTACCAAAAACGAAAGGAGTACTTATTTATATGGTGATTGCAGGAACGATAAATAGAGTAGCTTTTTACTGCAGAGTCAACCATCGTGACAGAGACTATGAAAAATATCTGGACGATGTAATGAGACGGTTGGAAGAAGAATATGGAAAACAGAAATGGGATTTGCAGATATTCTTTGAGGAAGCTTCAGGAGCCGACCCGAACAGAAAAGAATTTAATCGTCTGAAAGCGGAAATCGCAGCAAAGAAGATAGATGTGGTGGTTACCATGAGGGCTGCCACGATTGCCCGTAACTGGGGACAGTTTATGGAGTTCATGCTGATTTGCAGTAAGAAAAATGTGGAAGTGGTGTGTATTGACAAGGTAGAGGATGCGCAGGCCATTTTCCGAAGAATTCAAGAGTTTAAGAAAAGGTTTTTTGAAGGAAGTGATGTAACGTGCGAGTAAAAGTGATTAACAAACGACCAGCTTCGGTCTTACAAAAGAAAAGGGTTTGTGCTTATGCCAGAGTTTCCACAGACAGCAGAAGACAGGAAGACTCTCTTGAAAACCAGATGGAAACTTATGAGAGAATGATTACCGGAAATCCGGAATATGAATTTATCGGAGTATTTGCTGATCAGGGCATATCCGGTTATTGTGAGAACCGCCCACAGTTCCAGAGAATGATGGAAAAGGCAAGGGCAGGAGAGATTGACTTAATTATTACAAAATCCATATCGAGGTTTGCTAGAAATACCGTCACCGTTCTAAAGTTCGCAAGGGAACTGAAGGAACTGGGTGTCGGTATTTTTTTTGAAGAACAGAACATTAACACTCTATCAGGGGACGGTGAGATGATGCTTGCCGTCCTCGCTTCTTTTGCACAGGAAGAAAGCAGAAGCATGAGTGAAAACAATAAATGGTCCATTCGGAAGAAGTTTGAGAGAGGAGAAGTGATGATTACCACATCCCGCTTCCTCGGTTATGACAAAAACGAATATGGAGATTTGATTGTGAACAGAAAGGAAGCGGAAATTGTCAGTCTGACTTTTGACCTTTATCTGCTGAATGTCGGCTCGTCAAGGATTGGGGAGCTGCTTGATTACCTGGGCGTGAAAACAGTGACGGGAACAACATGGGAGAGCGGGACCATCAATGGGATGCTTTGCAATGAAAAGTACAAAGGGGATTTTCATCTGCAGAAGTATTACACCCCTGAAAACAAAAGAAACCATACAAGGAAAAACAACGGAGAAGTGCAGAGTTATTACATTTCGGAAAATCACGAACCAATTGTATCGCCGGAGGTATGGGAAAAGGTGCAGGAAGTCAGGGAACAGAGAAAGCGTGACAGGAATATCGGGCAGGACAGCACAATGAAGTTCCAAAACCGCTATCCCTTAAGCGGAATGCTGATTTGCCCTTACTGCGGAAAAACACTCCGGCGCAGACAGGTTTACAAGAAGAAAATCCAATGGCTTTGCAGTACCTACATTGAAAAAGGAGTCAAGGCATGTAAAGGGATAAGGATTGATGATGCCGAATTGCAAGGTTTGAACATTACGGAACAGACAGTGATTGAGGAGGTGGTTAAAAATGGCAAGAAACATTACTGTTATACCAGCAAAGCAGATTTTGACTGCGGAATCAGGAACAGCACAGTCAGTGCAGAAATTGAAGATGGCAGCGTACTGCCGAGTGTCAACCGACCAAGAAGAACAGTTATTAAGCTATGAGAATCAGGTCAATTATTACACAAATTATATTAGCGAAAATCCTCTTTATGAATATGCAGGGACTTATGCGGATGAAGGAATTTCGGGAACCAATACCAAAAAGAGGGATGAATTCAACCGCATGATTGCTGATTGCAGGGCGGGGAAAATAGACATGATTATTACCAAGTCCATTTCCCGATTCGCAAGAAATACGCTGGACTGCTTGAACTATGTGCGAGAATTGAAAGATTTAGGGATAGGGATTATTTTTGAAAAGGAAAATATCAATACCCTCGATGCAAAGGGCGAAGTGCTGCTGACCATTCTTTCCTCACTGGCACAGGATGAGAGCCGGTCCATTTCAGAGAACTGCACATGGGGAATCCGTAGAAGGTTTGAAACAGGAAAACACAAAATGAGTACAAAGCGTTTTCTTGGCTACGATACGGATGAAACGGGGAAGCTGGTAATCAACAGGACACAGGAGCCGATTGTAATTCGGTTGTATCAGGAATTCCTGGACGGAAAAACAACCGATTACATCAAGAGGATTTTTGAACGAGAAGGCGTGAAAAATTGGGATGGCGGTACGAAGTGGCAGTCCACAACCTTAATGAGTATGTTGGAAAATGAAAAATACAAGGGTGATGCCTTGCTGCAGAAAAGTTATACGGTGGATTTCCTCACCAAGAAACGGACGCAGAACAAAGGGGAAATTCAGATGTTTTATGTGGAGGATGACCATGATGCCATCATTTCAAAGCGGATATGGGAATGTGTACAGCTTGAAATAAAACGCAGGAAAAAGTATCTGGAGGAGCATGGGACAAACTCCTATTCCCACCGGCCGGAAAGCAATCCATTTGCATCCAAGATAATTTGCGGAGACTGCAATAAGGTTTTTGCACGGAAAGGCTGGCGGAGCAGCACGGGTGTTGACCGTAAGGTATGGCAATGCAGTGAACGGTACAAGGTCAAAGGAGTCATGGGATGTGTCAATCGCCATGTGGAGGAAGAAACGCTGATAAAGGCTTATCTGATGGCTTGGAACGCATTGGTGGAGAACCGAGAGGATTTCATGGAGCAGTGGACAGAACAGCTGCAGAGCGAGAACCTATTGGAAGGTTATCGGGCAGAGAAGTTCATAGAATACACCGATGGAGCAGAACCTCTGACAGAGATGGATACGGACTTCATGCTGAAAACACTGGACCACATCAAGGTTTTTGAGGATGGAACATTGTTGGTGGTGTTCCTGGACGGAACGGAGATTGAATGTAAAAATGAAGAGGAGTAAGAAAAGATGCCGATTGGGAGTTGCGATTCCTGATCGGCTTTTTGTTTTGCAAAAAATGAATAAAATGTTTGAACGTAATGTAAAAATGGTGATTTGGGCAAAAAAACAAGTGAATATGTCCATATCTATTGACTTGAATATAACAAATGTTATATATTGTATAGTGTGATAATAGGAGGATTGTATGTTTGCGAACCAGGTTAAAAATGTAAGAATACAATTAGAAATGAGTCAGAAAAAATTAGCGAATGCTCTGGGAGTAAGTTTTGCTACCATTAATAGGTGGGAAAATTCAAGAAATGAACCGAGTCAACTAGCTAAAAATTCTTTTTATGAATTTTGTGAAAGCAATTTTATTGATGTTAATGAATTGAAAAAGCTTTGACGATTTTCTTGTTTATTTATAAAACTCGATTGGAGGATGTAAAATGGCCAGAGCAGATTTACTATGCGAATTAATTAAGGCAGGATTGCGAAAAGATGATATGACTTTCCGTAGAGCAACGCAAGCAATTTGTGCCGAAGAACGAACAAAACAACATGAGATATTAGCGAATAAAATAGAGCAGCTTCTAAAGGAAAATCCAGAACAGACAATTTCTACTCCGAGGAATACGAATATGCACACTATAAACAGTATCAATAGTATTCCAAAGCATTTATTTGAAGAAAAAATGCCAGAAAAAAGATTAGAGCAGCTGTTACTTCCGGATAATGTTGTTGAAACATGTAGAGCGATTATTGAAGAACAGATGAGGGCGGATTTGCTTAGATCTTATGGATTGGAACCAAGAAACAAAATTTTGCTTATAGGCCCCCCTGGAAATGGCAAGACATCTTTAGCGGAGGCAATTGCTGAAGCTCTTATGGTACCACTTATTACTGTAAGATATGATACAATTATTGGAGCATATTTGGGAGAAACTGCCTCAAGGCTTTCAAAATTATTTGAATATGCTAGTACGAGGCAATGTGTGTTGTTTTTTGATGAATTTGATACAATTGGAAAAGAACGAGGAGATCAGCACGAGACAGGTGAAATAAAAAGAGTCGTTAGCTCACTTCTTTTGCAAATTGATTCATTGCCAAGTTATGTTGTTGCAATAGCAGCAACTAACCATGATGCTTTATTAGATCAAGCTGTTTGGAGAAGATTCCAAATGAAATTGGAATTACCAAAACCGACACGAGCCAATCTAGAAAAGTGGTTTGTGCTATTTGAAAAGCGTATGAATTTTTCCTTTGGACTTGCACCAAGTACTTTGGCAAAAAAATTATATGGAAAAAGCTATGCGGAGGCAGAGGAGTTTGCATTATCTGTTTTTCGCCAATATATTTTGAATGGACCGAGTGCTAAAGCAAAAAATATTACTAATATGCAGCTTCGTCTTTGTGGATATCAGACAGAAGAAAAATAAGGAGGGATGAGTCATGCCAGAAAGACCATTAGTGTTGTTTGCAGCTCCAACAGTTGCTGATAAGGAAAGAAGATATGGTGGTGCATCAAAGTATTATCTTCCATCACATTCACGACAGGTATCAAGATTGACCCCTCAGTTTAATGTGCTTCAGCATACAATAAATAGCGGAAATATATATTTTACTAATTATGCCACAGGCGTTGATCCAGAATATACATTAGTATTTGAGACAGTAGGAGATCCACGTGATTTTTACAAAGCAGTTAATAAATTGAAAGAGGAGTATCCTACAGTTGAATGGTTAATGGAGTTATCGGATTCTAATTTGAATAATTCAGATGATTTTTATGTTATGGATAGTCAGGCAGCTCGTGATGATTCAAAAAAACTAACAACGAAATTGTTTTGCATCATGACGAATCAAGTGGCATTGAATGAAATCATATCGTTATGGAATCATTATCAAACTGATGAAAATTTTAAGTTTCCTAGAGGAATGGCTGGTTTCAAGCAATTGTTCAGAACATTATATGATGTGCATAAATGGGGAATTGAGGAAAGGTTGGAGGATACAGGATTAATAGAGATATGGGAAGAAGAATTGCAAGATGCATCGTTGGAAAAGGTGAAGGTTCAAATTGAATTATTCTTCCGTTCATCAATTTCAAAGCGTCAAGAAGTAGAAGGTAATATTAAAAATATTGTTATTCAAACAGGAGGAGAAATTCTTAGTTGTTCGGTCATACCAGAGATTGAGTATCATGCCATTTTAGCTACTATTCCTCGTGAATATGCTCAAAAAATTATAGATAGAGAGGAAGTAGGACTTGTAATAGCTGAACCAATTATGTTCCTAAAACCATGTGTTCAAGCAGTGTTTTCAAGTGATAATAATAACTTTTCGGATTCAAATAGTTTTAGTGTCCCAACCAATGTGATCGAGGAGCCTATTATTGCTTTGTTTGATGGTGTTCCTCAAGCCAATCATCCTCTGTTAAAAGGAATGTTGATGGTCGATGACCCAGATGGATTTGAAAGTTTTTATGAGGTACGTGAGCGTGTTCATGGGACTGCCATGGCATCACTTATTTTACGAGGGCAGGATATGTCTACTATTGAGGACGAAATAAGAAAAGTATATGTACGTCCTATTATGAAACCGGAGACTTGGAATAATAAAGTTACGGAATATATTCCAGATGATTTTTTATTAGTAGACAAAATCCATGAAGCTGTTCGTAGATTATTCGAACCAGAAGCTGGACAAGTGGCTTCGAATGTTCGAATTATTAATTTATCGATCGGAATACGTTATAGAGAATTCTATAATATTATTAGTCCTTTGGCACGATTGTTAGATTGGCTGAGTTATAAATATAGAGTTTTATTTATAGTGAGTGCGGGGAATCATCCAGAGGCAATTGATACAGGATTGGATTTTAACGATTTTAAGAAATTAAGAGATGAGGATAAAGATGCAATAATAATTAAATTCATAGATCAGGACATTCGAAATAGACGTTTGCTGTCTCCGGCAGAAAGTATGAATGCTTTGACGGTAGGAGCAACTTTTGCCGATAATAACGATGAAAATCCAATTGGTCCTTTAGCAAAGTTGTGTTCTGATAATATACCTGCTGTTTATGGTTCGTTTGGAAGTGGGATTAATAATGCAATTAAACCAGATATTTTCTTTCCTGGCGGAAGAAGTTTTGTTCATGAAGATTATATGCATAGAGGTGTGGTTAGATGGAGGAAAAGTTCAACAAGGGCACCGGGCATTTCTTCAGCAGCACCAGGATTAACTACGGGAGCAATTGTAAATAAAGCGTTTTCTTTTGGAACCAGTGATGCAACAGCTCTTGTTACCAATAAAGCGCAGGAATGTTATGCTGTGTTAGATGAGATTTTTATGAAAGAAACGGGAATGGGAGTTCCTAATGAATATGTTGCTGTATTGATAAAGGCAATGCTTGCTCATGGAGCATCTTGGAATGGCTGGGATCGATTGTTTCAAGGTATCTTAGGTATATCTGGTAATAGTGCAAAGAATGCATTACATAGATATTTGGGATATGGGGAGCCTGATGTTGAAAGAGTTAAGGAATGTACAAAAGAGCAAGTGACGCTTATCGGATTTGGAGACATCGCCCAAGATAAAGCGTTTGTTTATTCAATACCGATACCTATTGAATTTCATGAGAAGAGTTTAAAGAGAAAATTAACAGTAACGCTTGCATATTTATCCCCTATACATCCTTCCTCTATTAAATATAGAGAGAAACAAGTTTGGGTAACAATAAATAATGGAAATAGCTTGATTGGTTCTAGAGCGGAATATGATTATCATGCTGTACAAAGAGGTACTCTTCAGCATGAAATATTTGAAAATGATAGTATAGAGGTATGGGATATTGATCAATCCATAGAATTAAAAGTTAATTGTCGAGGATGTGCATCAGAGAATAATCCTGAAATGCTGATACCATATGCACTATTTGCAACATTTGAAATGGCTCCAGATTGTGGAGTCGATGTATATCAAAAAGTTGTGGATAAAGTTCAGGTTAAGAATGCGATTAAAACGGTGTAAAATTAGCGGGATACATTTGCACTTCACTTCTGAGAATTTTAAGCGAATGGTATAAACTGTTTATGTCTATAAAATGACGGAATGTTGATATTTTAGAAGGGGTAAATGCTATCCCCCTGAGTGGGGTATAAACGTTTTCGCAAAAGGTGACGGTTTCGCTATTTAGTATAAGAAGAAACTTTCACCGCATGTCGAGACGGTATGTTTATTGTCCAAACTTCATGAAGCGAAGCATCATGTGAATGTGACATTGGAGATGGATGAGTTGGATGTTACTTCTGTAGAGAGTAAGGCAACTTATGAAGAGATAAAAGAGTATGTGTTGGAGAAACATGGTTTGCGGGTTACGAATCTTTATATTGCACAGGTCAAGAGAAAGTGCGGTATTATCGAGAGGGAAAATTATAATAAGTCTAAGTCTGAGGTTGCAAAGCAGACACAGTGTCCGGAGGATAAGGAAATGGCAATTAGGGATGCGCTGGAGTATTTCGGAATGGTGTAATTATAGGGGGGTATTTGTATGTTAATTGATGAATTAGTTTCGTTTTGTGATGAAGAATATCAGAATAGTGAATGTTTTCCATGTTCAGCAAAGGTGATGTGTGAGAGGGAATGTGGATATAACTGTAAGGACTGTTTAGATGACATTCATTTTCATCATCATACTTATAGAGATGAATATAACTGCGAAAGATTACTTGACTATTATATATGCAGATATTCATATAAGTATTGTTCAGAAATGATATATGCACTAAGACAACTTGATTTAGCACAGTATCCATATTTTCATATTTTGTCGTTAGGTTGTGGGGGAGCGCCAGATTTAATGGCATTTGAATATATGGACTATGAACAACAGATATCATACTATGGAGTAGATAAAAATCCATATTGGGAAAAAATTCATGACTATATAGAAGTGAATTTTAATGGTGGTAGAACAAGATTTGATCGAGATATTAACGTCTTAAAATATTTTGAGGAAAATGAAATAAGAGGGTGTAATGTTATTGTTATTCAGTATTTAATATCTTTCTTTTATGATGCTGTAGGACGGAATGGACTCAGAAGGTGGTTTTCGTATCTCGCAGAAAACATAGTGAGAAATAAGCTGGATAATTCACCACTTTTAATAATAATTAATGATGCGGATAGCATTAATACTGGGCGAGATGCATTTCCTTTGTTTGTGGAAGAAATTGAAAGAGTTGGTCTAAGTATTTCTTATGAGCGGAGAAGAAGATTTAAGGACCATAATTATTATGCAGGATCTTTGAGGTATGAAAATAATCAAAATGTATTTGAAAGAGAAATACCAGATAGATTTGTTTACGATTATTGTGTTGCAAAATATTGTGAAAGCGCTCAACTAATATTGGAGGTGATTTGATGATAATAAGTGCTAGTAGACGCACAGATATTCCTTCTTTTTACTCGGAATGGATGTTGAATCGATTAAAAGAAAAATATGTGTTGGTTAGAAATCCGATGAATATTCATCAGGTAAGTAAAATAGATTTGTCTCCAAACGTAGTTGATGCTATTGTTTTTTGGACAAAAAATCCAACTCCGATGTTGGTGCAGTTGGATGAGTTAAAAGATTATACATATTATTTTCAATTTACATTAAGTGCATATGGTCCGGATGTAGAGAGAAATTTACCTTCAAAAAATAAGATTATTATACCTACATTTCAAAAACTATCTCAGGAGATTGGTAAAGAAAAGATTGTATGGAGATATGATCCTATCTTTTTCAATGAGCAATACTCAATACAATATCATTGTAAATATTTTGAGGTCTTGGCTTCGAAATTAGCAGGATATACAGAAAAGTGCACCGTTAGTTTTATGGATTTATATCGGAATACAGAGAGAAATGTTAGGCCTCTTAATATTGTGAAAGATACTTATGAGATGCAAGAAGAATTGCTGCAACGATTTGTAGAGATAGCCAGACAATATGAATTATATATAGATACATGTGCGGAAATTGGTGATTTTCATAAATTACGAGTTGAACATGCACATTGTATTGATAAGGAAAGAATTGAACGAATTGGTGGCTTTAAACTTGATGTAGATAAAGATACAAATCAAAGAGCGGAATGTGGCTGTGTAGCAAGTATCGACATAGGAGCTTATAATACTTGCAAAAATGGTTGCTTGTATTGTTATGCAAATTATAGTGAAAACACAGTTGGAAAGAATTTTGGCATGCATAATCCTAAATCGCCATTATTGTTTGGAGAAATTGATGAATCTGATATAATCAAAGAGAGAAAAGTAAAGTCATTAATCAAAACTCAAATGAGTTTGTTTGACGATTAATAAAATGATGAGATTTTATGGAGGTGTTTAGAGATGATATTACAGCTTAGCGTAAAGAATCAGAGTATTGAATCTTCAGGAATCACAAATGACTACAAGGAGGCTATTTGTGAATATGTATGGAATGGATTTGAGGCTCATGCAACAGAAGTTAATATTGATTATTCTTTAAATATTGCTTCTGGGGTTAGTGAACTGTCTATTTCAGATAACGGAGATGGAATTGTTTATGATGATTTATCAGACACCTTCGGAGCTTTTTTGACATCTCAAAAAAATCTTTTGTCATTAAAAATGAAATCCAAGGCTAATAAGGGTAAGGGAAGATTTTCTTTTTCTGCTTTTGCTACTGGAGCAAAGTGGATTACCACTTATAAGGATTCTGATTCCATTGAATATAAAGCATATGAAATAATATTGGAAAATGATAAGAAAGAAGTCCTCAGTTATACAGAACCGAAAGTTTCTGCAATAAGGAAAGCAGGAACAAAGGTAGAGTTTGACAATATTTTTTCCTTGACGGCGGAAAATATGGCATTTGAAGTTCTTGAGCCAGCATTGTTAAAGGAATTTGCGTGGTTTTTATATTTGTGCAAGGGCAGAAATTTAAAAATAAATATAAATGGAAAACCAATTGAATATGAAAAATATATTAATACAGAATTTAGCGAAAAGACAATAACGACGATAGCTGGAAGTAGATTTGAAGTAACACTCATTGTATGGACAGAGGCGATAAAAGAAAAATTCTGTTGTTATTTCTTTGATAGCAAAGATGAAGTGAAAAGTATTGAGACAACATCATTTAACAGAAATACTGTTGAGTTTAATCACAGCGTTTTTGTGAAATCTGATTTCTTTGACGGACAGGAAAATGACTGCATGGAAATGGAGAGTGACCAGATAAGTCTGTTCACAGATGAGGATGATAAAAAGGTATATAAAGAACTCAAAAAGTTTATAGCTAAATTTATCGAAAAGAAAATTGGTAATTATATGTCTCAAAAGGCAGATGATGCAGTAAGACAGATGATTGAGGAACGAAAGACATTTCCAGAATTTCCGGATGATCCATATGGGAAAATGCAAAAACAAGATCTGGAAAAAGTAACAAAGGAAATCTATAAAATTGAGCCGAAAATTTTTTATAAATTAAAGCCAGTTCAAGAAAAATCTTTGTTAGGTTTTTTGAACCTTTTGCTTAATTCAAGAGAACGAGAAAACGTTCTAACAATAGTTGAGCAAATAGTGGAACTAACACCAGAGCAGAGACAAGATTTTTCTGATATGTTGCGTAAAACAAAGCTTGAAAATGTAATTGACACAATTAAATTTGTTCAAGATAGATATAAGGTTATTGAATTGCTGAGAACAATTGTATTTGATATGACTCAGTATGCAAATGAGAGAGACCACATTCAGAAGATAGTGCAGCAGCATTTCTGGTTATTTGGCGAACAATTTAACTTGGCAAGTGCAGATGAAAGAATGAAGAATGCTTTAGAAAAGTATATTAATTTTTTATATGGAGTAAAAGATATAGAGGCGACTCTCGATGAAGATGCAGAGCAAGAACGTAGAATGGATATATTTATGTGCAATGTTCGTGATATTGAAGCTTCATTTGGAACCACTATGGAAGAGAATATTATTGTAGAGTTAAAGGCACCAAAGGTTATCTTGTCAAAGAAAGTATTAAGACAAATCGAAGACTATATGGATTTTGTAAGAAAGCAACCTAATTTCAATAGCGAGTACAGAAGATGGAAGTTTATTGCCGTTTGCAAAGAAGTGGATGAGGATGTAAAAGGCAGATACAAGACATTTGAAGACAAAGGGAAAATTGGATTGGTTATACAAGTAGAAAATTACGAAGTCTATGCATTAACGTGGGATGATGTTTTCAAGAGTTTTGAATTAAGACATGCGCCTTTGTTGAAACGATTGAACTATGACAGAGAGAAATTAGCTAAAGAACTTATGAAAGAAATTGAAAACGAAGAAGGACGTGATAAAGTAAATACATTAACTAATATTGCAATTGGTAAGATTGGTGATGTAAGTTAAGGGTCATTTTAATATGTTTACAGCAGGGGCTGATGTGCTAAGCTGTTATATAAGCGATAGGCTCAGATTTCTGTGAGGGAATCTGAAATTTTGTGCATAAACTGAATATTCCGGATTAGATTCCATCAGTTGTCCGGTGATATGGAAATCACTTTTAGATTCACTTTTGTGCATACCGAATCATAATTTTTATGAGAATATTAGTAAAGGCTGCTACGCACCGCAGATGCGGTAGGGCCTTGACTAATATCCCCATAGAAATGGACAAATAGTCAAGCACAAAAACGTGGTTTCCGAGTACCGGAACTCCGATTTCCAAATTTCCGGACTTGCGATTTTGAGCCGCAAGAATATTCATAAACTTATCAACACATTAGTGGTTTCATGCTGTCAACATATAAAATTGAGTAAAAACCTTTGAGAACTGACTGTACTGCCGTCCGCGGGAGAAATCCTGCGGGCGTTTTTTACTTTATAGGAAAGACCGCCTGTGGCGCTCTCTTGAATTGAAAAATGCCCGCACGGAGGCGGGCACGACGACAAGACG